>NZ_RAWB01000526.1 GCF_003612055.1 Corallococcus llansteffanensis | reverse complement strand
CCGCCACCACCGTGGCCAGCACCACCGGCCCGGAGGCGCGCCCGCGAGCGCGGAGGATGTCGTCGAGTTCCCTCATGGCCCGCCCATCTAAACACCCACGCCCCGCGCCCGCGCCGATTCCGACGGAGGTGGATGTGCGCCCGCGCCCGCAGGGCAGGCGTCCAGACGACCCATCGCCTCTCATGGGGCGCTGGCGTACCGGCCTCTCCGCCACGACCTTGAGCGGAGGACATCTGGGATGGAGGTTCGGTGGAATCATCAGTGCCACGGCATGACGCCCGACAGCGGTCTCTCCTCGCGCCCGACGGCGCCGCCCACCACCAGGGCCTGGAGCAGGGGTGGCCGGTATGAAGATGCCCGAGCTGCTGGAGCACCTGCCGGCGGTGGGGCACCTGCTTGCCCGCAAGCCGGGCGGCCAGGAGGGCGTCATGCCGAGACGTGACCCCACCCTCACGCTGCCCGACTTCAAGTCCGTGCCGCTGCCCACCAGTGAACGCCGGCTGGGAGACGGGCGCACCCTCATCGTGCACCACCCGAAGCCGCGTCCCCCCCGGGGGCCGGGCCTCACGGTGATGAGCTACAACATCCTCATGGGAGGCGAGCGCCAGGAGGCGCTGCTGGAGTACTTCACGCAGCTCGAAGCCCAGGCCCGCATGCCGGACGTCATCGGCCTGCAGGAGGCGGGCGTGCCCATGTCGGTGATGCTCGCGTCCCGCTTCGGCTTCCACCTGGTGTACCAGGGCAATGACGGGGACAACGGCGGACGGCTGGTGAACGGCAAGGCGTACCTGAGCCGCCACCCCATCGTGGACGCCGCGCACTTCACCTACGTCCTCTCCGACGCCGAGCGCCAGGAGGCCATCGCCCGCCAGGGGCAGGCCGGGGAGCTGGTGGAGGACCGGGGCGTGCTGTGGATGAAGGTGGAGGTGGAGGGACACCCCGTGTACCTCTACAACCTGCACCACGCGCTGGGGGACTCGGGCATCAACGCGCTCAACCTGCGCCAGCTCAACGCGCTCTTGCGCCACCGCGAGGGCGCGCCCGCCGTGGTGATGGGTGACTTCAACGCCAACACCGCCATCAAGCGCGGCGGCTCCTGGCTGATGGCGCACCTGCACCCGCGGCAGGACAACGACACGGACACCATCGAGGAGTACCGGCTGCGCTACGGAGACCTCCAGCACGTCACGGTAGGGGACCGGGGCGTGGGCAACATCGCGGATCCACGCCTGCGCCATGAGCTGCACGTGCTGGAGGAGGAGTTGCCGGAGACGGTGTGCCACGCGACGACGGTGCGGGTGCGCCTGGCGGACCACTCGCTGACGACGCCCCAGCATGCGCGCGCGGAGCTGAGCGCTGGCCACGTGCCGAAGGGCAGCCCCGCGTGGCTGCGCCTCCAGGACGTCGCGGACTGCGCCACGCTCACCTCGCTGCCGGACAGCCACGGCGTGGTGCACGCCACGGGCAAGCGCTTCGACAACTTCTACGCGACCCGCACCCTGACGCCCGTCCTCTTCGAGGTGGACCGCTCCACGGAGTCCTCCGACCACCAGCCGGTGGTGGCCCACTACCGCTTCGCGGACATGCCGGCCCGGACCCTTCTGCCGCCCCGTTCGAGCTGACGGCCCGCCGCCCCACCGCTACGCGGCCCGTGCCGCGTCGCGGTGGCGCGCGAACAGGAACCGCGCGTAACGGCCGATGAGGGCCGCGTCGATGTCCGGACAGTGGAGGTCGGTGCCGGCCAGCGCGGCGCGGGTGTGGTCCGTCCGGATGCGCGGCGTGCGGTGGTGCAGCTCCAGCACCGTGCGCGTGCCGTGGTAGACCTTCTCCCGCAGGAAGGCGACCAGCGGGAAGAGGGCGTTGTCCGGCCCCACCCGCGCCAGCTCCCGGAGCCACACCGCCGGAGCCACGCGCCGCACCGGGTGCCCGTGCGCGCCCAGCAGATCGAACAGGGCGTTGTGCCCGGGCTCCTGTTCGCGCTCCGGCCCGAGGTTGTAGGTGCCACCGGGGTGCTGCGTGAGCACCAGGTGCGCGGTGGCGCTGGCCACGTAGTCCACCGGCACCGGCAGCCAGTACTTGTCCGGCAGGTCCGGCGACAGGCCCAGCTGCGCGTTGCCCACCAGCAGCCGGCACAGCATGTCGTCCGCGTTGCCGATGCCGGTGCGGCTGTCGCCCTGGATGAAGCCCGGCCGGTAGATGCTCACGGGCAGGCCGCTGGCGCGAGCGTCGGTGGCGATGCGCTCCGCGACCCACTTGGCCCGCGTGTAGCCGTTCTCGTACGCCATCAGGTCCAGCGAGCGCTCCAGCGCGAAGTCCTCGCCCACCTCCTCCAGGCCCAGGAGCGTGCCCACCGCGCCGTGCACGCTGAGCGAGGACACGTGGTGCAGGGGCTTCACGCGGGCGTGTGCGCAGAAGGCCAGCACCTGCTGCGTGCCGGCGACGTTGGGCCGGCCCGCGTCCGCGTACGGCAGGATGTAGCTGATGCTCGCGGCCGCGTGCACCACCGCGTCGCACTGGAGCGCGAGCGCGTCATGCACGGAGGGCTCCAGGCCCAGCCGCGTCCGGGTGATGTCGCCCGCCACCGCCTGGATGCGCCCGTCGCCCCAGGCCAGGTTCACGCCGTATCTGCGTGCCGTGGCCCGGAGCCGCGCGCCCGCCTCCGCCGCGTCGCGGGCCCGCACCAGGCAGTGGATGCGCTCCACGCGCGGGGCCAGCGCGGCCAGCAGGTGGATGCCCAGGAAGCCCGTGGCCCCCGTCAGCAACAGCGTGCGCGGCAGCGGCGCGGGAAGCCCCGGGGCCGTCACGGGGGGAAGGGGCACCGAGCGCGCGTCGGTGATCAGCGTGGCGCGCACGCTCCGGGCGTCCAGGTCGGCTGGGGCCGCGCCCGCCTCGCAGAAGGGCAGCAGCGCCAGGGGCGTCGGGTGCGAGTACACGCGGCGCGACGGCAGCGACACCCCGAAGCCCTCCTCCACCTGGGCCAGCACGTGCGCCACGCCCAGCGAATCCCCCCCGGCCTGGAAGAAGTGCGTCGTGGGCGTGACGGTGCCCGGCGCCGCGCGCAGGCCCCGCTCGAAGGCGCGACACAGCCGGTCGATGGGCGAGGCGGGCGCCGCCGCGGGCGCGACGACCTCGGCCTCCGACGATGCCCAGGCGCCCGTCCAGTCCGGCGGCGCCAGCAGGGCCTGCCGGTCCACCTTGCCCAGGTTGGGCGTGAGCGGCAGGCGCGGCAGCTCCACGAAGCGGTGCGGCACCATGTAGTCCGGCAGCACCGAGCCCAGGTGCGCTCGCAGCGCGTCGGGCGCCACCGCGTGGCCTTCCTGCGCGCTGTGGTACGCCACGAGCAGGCCCGTTGTCTGGCCCTGCGCGTCGGTGTGCTCGAAGACCTTCGCCGCCGCCTGCGCGACGCCGGGGAACGCATACAGCGCCTGTTCGATGGCCTCCAGCTCGATGCGGAAGCCGCGCAGCTTCACCTGCTGATCCAACCGCCCCAGGAACACGAGCGCCCCGTCCGCGCGGCGCACGGCCTCATCGCCGGTGCGGTACCACGCGGCGCCAGCGTCCTCCGAGGGGAAGCACTCCCGCGTGCGCTCGGGCTGGTTGCGGTAGCCCGCCGCCACGCCCTCGCCGCCAATCCAGACCTCGCCCGGCGACCCCTGCGCGACGTCGCGCCCGTCCGGCCCCACCACGCGCACGCGCACGCCCGGCAGCTCCGCGCCAATCGGCACCGGCGACTCGCCGCCCTTCACCCGGTACATGGAAGCGCAGACGGTGGCCTCCGTGGGGCCATAGGCATTGAAGACGCGGCGGCCGGACGCGTGCCACCGGTCCGCGAGCGGCGCCGGGCAGCGCTCGCCCGCCATCACCACGCACGCCACGTCCGGCAGCGTGTCCAGGTGCGGCCCCAGCTGGCCCAGCACCGACGGCGGCAGGCACAGGTGCGTCACCCGGTGCGCGCGCAGGTGCTCCGCCATGCGCCGGCCGGGCAGCAGCTCCTCGCGCGTGCCCTGCACGACGGTGCCGCCCGCGAACAGCGTGGGGAACACCTCCCACACCGACGCGTCGAAGTTGATGCTGGCGAACTGGAGGTGCCGCGTGTCCGGCCCCAGCCCCAGCAGCGGCGCCACGCCGCGCACCAGGTTGAGCAGGCCCCGGAAGGTGCACACCACGCCCTTGGGCTCGCCCGTGCTGCCGGACGTGTAGATGAGGTAGGCGGCGCGCTCCGGCGGCATGTCGATGACGTCCGAGACCTCCATCGCCACGCCGTCGCCGTCGCCGTCGCCGTCGCCGTCACCCAGGCCGCCCGGAGCATCCGCCTCCAGGAAGGGCAGCGGCGCGCCCAGCCACGTCTCCAGCAGGCCCACGGAGACCCGGTGCATGCGCTGGGTGACGAGCCCCCGCAGGTCCGCGTCGCGCAGGATGCGCAGGAGCCGCTCGTCGGGGAGGAACGGATCCAACGGCACGTAGGCGGCGCCCGCCATCCAGATGCCCAGGATGGCCGGGACGACCTCCGGCCCCGGCACCACCATCAACCCCACGCGGTCTCCCGGCCGCACGTCCCACTCCGCGCGCAGCCGGCGCGCCACCCGGGCCGCCTGCCGCAGCAGCTCTGGCTGCCTCAACACCGTGGTCCCGAAGACGAGCTGGGCGGTCGCGGGAAGACGCAACGCGGAGGGCAGGACCATATGGGGCATTCCTTGAGGCAGAACGAGCCTGGAGCCACGCACGGGGGGATGCGTGTGTGAAAAGTCTAAAGACAACCAGCCCTCACGCAATACGGGGGAACCACGCATGGGTCGCATGAAACGGCGGCGCGAGGACGCGACCCCTCGGGTCGGCCGCGCCCCCGTCCCGAACCAGGGACCCGTCGCGGGAACGCCGTCGGAAGCCGAGGTTTCCTGCCGGGATATATCTTTGGGGTGGAGTGGATCCGAGCCGCCTCGCGGGCGGGACGGTGTCTGTCTTTTTCCGGTGACGACGTGTCACCACCGCGTGGCGGGCCGCGCGCGGGTGGGTGGGGTTTGATCCGTCGGGTGGAGGCGCACCCCCTGGCGTCCGGGGCCGACGGAGGGCCGGCCGCTCTGGCGGCGGACGGCCCGGTGGAGGCCGGAAGTGGACCCGGGTGGGGAGGAGGAGGCCCGGGACCGCGCACGAACCGGACAGGGCGCCTGGATGATTCACGCCGGCTGGGCTGTAGTGGAAACCCGGATGCCCGTCCTACGACACGCCTTCCTGCTCAACGCCGTCCGGGAGCTTGGTCGCTCGGTGCCGGACATCATCCGCGCCCGGGCCTCCTGGGACGCGTGTCTGGAGCACATCCGGGGCGCGTGCACGGCGTCGCTGGGCATGGAGTACGACACGCTCGCGCGCTTCGATGCCCGCTCCGTCGTCGGCCTCTTCACCCACCCGGAGCAGGCACGCATCCTCGCCCGCCTGGTGGATGAGCGGGCCCGCCTGTGCGAGGCCCACGGCCGTTACGCGGAGGCGCTGGCGGACAGCGTCTACGCGGGCCAGCTGCTCATGCACTCGCGCGCCCGCTTCGGCCTGCCCCGCGACGCCCGCGCCGCCGATGTGCTGGAGCGCGAGGCGGGGACACCCTCCAAGCTGGGCTGAACGCCGCGGGTCGGCGTCAGCCGGCCTTCACCCGCAGGACGACCTTGCCCACGGCCTTGCGCGACTCCAATTCGCGCAGCGCCTTCGCGCCGTCCTCCAGGGGGAAGACGCTGCCCACCACGGGGTTGACGATGCCGCGCGCCGCGAGCGCGTCCAGGTCCTTCGCGATGGTCGCCGGCAGCTCCGGCCCCTGCGCCAGGAAGGCCCCCCACGCCACGCCCACCACGGAGACGTTGCGCAAGAGCAGCCGGTTCACCGTCACCGACGGAATCTGTCCGCTGGCGAAGCCCACCACCAGGAGCCGGCCCTCGGGCGCGAGCACCTTGAGGCTCTTGTCGAAGACGTCTCCGCCCACGGGGTCCAACACCACGTCCGCGCCCCGGCCGTCCGTGGCCTCGCGCACCCCCGCCTGCCAGTCCCTGGAGAGGAGCACGACGTCCGCGCCCGCGCGCCTGGCCACCTCTGCCTTGCGCTCGTCGCTCACCACCGCCACCACGCGCGCCCCGGCGCCCTTCGCCACCTGCACCGCCGCCGTGCCCACGCCGCCGGCCGCGCCGTGCACCACCACCGTCTCCCCCTGCTGGAGCTGGCCCCGCCGGTGCAGCGCGAAGTGCGCCGTGTGGTAGTTCATCACCACGCCCGCGGCCTGCTCGAAGCTCCACGTCGGAGGGATGGGGAAGGCCAGCTCCGGCGCCACCACGCAGGCCTCCGCGAAGCCGCCCAGCGCGAAGGAGAACCCCATCACGCGGTCTCCGGCCTTCACCCGGGCCCCCGCCGGCGCCGAGCGCACCACGCCCGCGACCTCCACGCCCGGCACGAAGGGCACCTCCGGCTTCATCTGGTACTGGCCATGGGTGAGCAGCAGGTCCGGGAAGCTCACCCCGGCCGCCACCACGTCGATGAGCACCCCGTCCCCGGCCTCCGGCTCCGGTACGTCCACCAGCACCAGTCCGTCCGGCCCCGTCAGCTTCTGAAGCTGCAACGCGCGCATGTGTCGCCTCCCGGCCGCGGACGCTAGTTCATGCGCGCGGCAGCAGGGGGATCAGCAGTCGGTCGAGTGCCTCGCGCTTGAAGGGCTTGATGATGAGGGGGAGGGTCGTCTGCTCCACGAACTCCCGGGAGCTGGGGGTGTAGGCGCCCCCCGTCATGAAGATGATGCGCAGGGCCTGCTCGGGGGACTGCACGCGGAGCGCCTCGTGGAACTGCCGCCCCGTCACCTCCGCCATCATCAGGTCGCAGAGGATGGCGTCGTAGCGCCGCCCCTCGCGGATCCACTCCAGGGCCTCCTTCGCGCGGGGGGTGTAGGCCACCTCGTGGAGGTCCATCAGCAGCAGGCGGAGGGTCACCCCGAACGACCGCTCGTCATCCACGATGAGGATCCTCCCGGGCCG
>NZ_RAWB01000525.1 GCF_003612055.1 Corallococcus llansteffanensis | reverse complement strand
CCGTGGTGCTCCCTCCTGAAGTGGCTGCCGCGCGCGCCCTCAAGGAGAAGCCCCGCATCAACGAGGTGGGCGTGGAGACGCTCTTCGGCGAGGACCTCATCTCCGAGAAGAGCCTGGACGAGGTCATCCTGAGCTACCTCGCCAGCGAGGGTGAGCCCTCTTAAGGCTCCCCTCGGCTCGTCCGTCCGGCGCGCCTCCCGGCGCCGGCCCGTTCCTGGGGCGTGCTCCAGGGCCGTGGTAGGCTCCGGGGGCTCGCGCGCCCGGTCATGATCCAGTTCTTCCACGTCTATAAGGCGTACCCCGGCGATCCGCCGGTGTTGCAGGACATCAACCTGAACGTGGAGAAGGGCGAGTTCGTCTTCCTCACCGGGCCTTCCGGCGCGGGGAAGACGACGCTGCTCAAGCTCATCTTCTGCGGGGAGAAGGCCACCAAGGGGCAGATATTGGTGGGCGGCAAGAACATCGCGCGCATCCGCGAGTCGGCGGTGCCGTACCTGCGGCGCAACATTGGCGTCGTGTTCCAGGACTTCAAGCTGCTGCCGCACCGCAGCGTCGCGGACAACGTGGGCTTCACGCTGGACGTGCTGGGCGTGCCCCGCGCCGAAGGGCGCGAGAAGGTGCACCGGATGCTCAAGCTCGTGGGGCTGGAGCACAAGGCGAACTCGCTGCCGCTGCGGCTGTCGGGTGGAGAGCAGCAGCGCGTCGTGATTGCGCGCGCGCTCGTGAACGACCCCACCATCCTCCTGGCGGACGAACCCACCGGCAACCTGGACCCGGCGCTCACGGTGGAGATCATGGACCTGCTCACGGACATCAACATCCGGGGCACCACGGTGATGGTGGCCACGCACGACGCCACGCTCCTGTCGCGCTACCAGAAGCGCACGGTGCGGCTGGAGCGCGGGCTCATCGTCTCCGACGAGGACGGCGTCAAGGCGGCACGGCGGATGGTGGTATGAGCGTGCTGTCGAAGGCGGCCTACTTCGGGCGCTCGGCGGCCGGCGGGCTGAAGCACGCCCCCTTCGTCCACTTCATCGCCGTGTCCACCATCGCCATCGCGCTGTTCGCGGCGGGGCTCGCGCGCGGCGCGTCGCACGTGGTGGACAACCTGCTCGCGTCGCTGGGCGGGGAGGTGGAGGTGACCATCTACCTGGCCCCGCAGCTGGGGCAGGACGAGGTCCACGGCGTCCACACGCGCGTGCTGGAGCTCTCCCAGGGCGAGGTGGCGGTGGTGCCGCCGGACGCGGCGCTCGCGCGGCTCAAGCGCGAGCTGGGCGACCTGGGCGAGGCCCTGTCGGAGCTGCCGGAAAACCCGCTGCCCGCGACGCTGGAGCTGCGCGTGCCGGAGGCGCGGCGCTCGCCCGAGGCGCTCCAGGCGCTGGCGAAGGAGCTTCGCGCGCTGCCCGGCGTCACCGGCGTGGACTACGGCGAGGCCGCGGTGGAGCGGCTGTCCGCCATCGCCCGCGCGCTGAGCTTCGGGGCGCTGGTGGCGCTGGTGGTGGTGCTGGGGACGACCATCGTCATCGTCGCGGCCACGCTCCAGCTCGCCATCTATTCGCGGCGCGAGGAGATCGAGATCCAGAAGCTGGTGGGCGCCACCGACCGCTTCGTGAAGGCGCCCTTCCTCCTGGAGGGGCTGCTGCAGGGGCTGCTGGGCGCGCTGGTGGCGCTGGGCGGGCTGTGGCTCTTCGGCCGGCTGCTGGGTCCCACGCTGGGCTCGCTGTTCGCGTTCCTCCTGGGCCCGGGCGTGAACGCGCCGTGGGTGGAGACGCGCACCGCGCTGGAGCTGCTCGCGGCCGGGTGCGTCCTGGGGCTGGGCGGCAGCTTCGTCGCGGTGGGGCGCTTCCTGCGCGTATGAACCGACTCGTTCGGCTCGTGATGGTCCTGGGCCTGCTGGGCGCGACCGCCGCGCCGGCCCAGCAGGACGAGGAGGCGGAGCGCGCGGCCATCCGCGAGAAGCTGGCCGCGCAGCGCGCCACGCTCGCGCTGGTGGAGGCGAAGAAGCTCTCCGTGCTGGAGGGCATGGAGCTGATGGAGGACCTGGCCGCGTTCTCCCGCCGCCGCGTGCGCGCGCTGGAAGGCGACCTGAACCTCTTCCGCCGCCGCGTCGCGCTGGCCGAGCGCGAGGAGGCCGTGCTGCGCGAGGCCCTGCGCGCCCAGCTGCGCCGCCTGTCCCCGCGCCTGCGCACCCTGTACCGGCTCCAGCGCCGCCGGCCGCTGGAGGTGCTCCTGTCCGCGGAGGACTTCGCCGCGCTGATGTGGCGGGCGCGCGCGCTGGAGGCCAGCATGGCGGGCGACCTGGAGCTCTTGCGCACCGTGCAGCACGTCGCGGGGCTCCAGCGACAGGCGACGCTGGAGCTGAAGCGGCTGCACACCTCGCTGTCCCAGCGCGTGGCCTTCCTCCAGCAGCAGTCGAAGCAGGCCCAGGCCCAGCAGGAGGCGCTCGAGGAGGTCGTGGGGAAGCTGGCCGGCGAGGCGGAGCTGGCGAAGCGCGCCGTGCGCGAGCTGGAGGGCGCGGACGCGGAGCTCACCCGCATGCTGGTGGACCTGCATGAAGCGCCCGCGACGAGCGGCTTCGGCGCGCTGAAGGGGAAGCTGCCCCGGCCCGTGGCGGGCATCATCGAGGTGGGCTTCGGCCGCGTCGTGAACCCGCGCTTCAACACCGTCACCGTGCAGAAGGGCGTGGACATCCGCGCCCCGGCCGGCAGCCCCGTGCACGCGGTGGCCGAGGGCACCGTCGTCTACGCGGGCTGGCTGCGCGGCTACGGCAACCTGCTCATCCTCGACCACGGTGACGACTTCCACACCCTGGTGGCCCACCTCTCCACCATCACCCCCGAGGTGGGCGCGCGCCTGGCTCCGGGCGACGTGGTGGGGGAGGTGGGCGACACCGGCTCCCTCAAGGGCGCCTACCTGTACTTCGAGGTGCGCCGCGCCGGGCAGGCGGTCGACCCGGCGCCCTGGCTCGCGCCCGCTCCCGCGGCCGCCGTCACCCCGTGACAATGTCAGTCATGACGCGCTGCGCCTGGAACACAGAAGCATTACAAGCTGCCCGTCGGTGGTCATGGAAGAAGGAGGCCCGCACGTGGACCTGATGGGTGGGATGCAGAAGGCGATGCGCCGCGTGCTGGTGGCGCGGGGCGTCGAGTCGGAGACGGTGAACGTCGCGGGCCAGGCGGTGCACCACTACGCGCTCCAGGGGCAGGGCAGGGGTCCGCCGGTGGTGCTGGTGCACGGGCTGGGCGGGTCGGCCAACGGCTTCGGGCGGACGTTCTTCGGGCTGGCGCGGCGCTTCTCGCGCGTGCTCGCGCCGGACCTGCCGGGACATGGCTTCTCCGGGGAGTACTGCGGCGGGCCCACCTGCGTGCGCGGCCAGTTCGACGTGCTGCGCGCCTACTGCGCGGAGGTGGTGAAGCAGCCGGCCCTCGTGGTGGGCAACTCCCTGGGCGGCGCCATGGCCGTCAACCTGGCCTCCGAGCACCCCGAGCGGGTGAAGGCGCTGGCGCTGGTGGCCCCCGCGGGCGCGGAGCTGACGCCCGAGGCCCTGACGTCGCTGCTGGGCGTGTTCGCGGTGAAGTCGAACGCGGATGCGCGCGCGCTCACGAAGCGGCTCTTCCACAGCCCCCCGTGGGCCGCGATGCTGCTCGCGTCGGAGATGCGCAAGTTCTACACGACGCCCACGGTGCAGGCGCTCGCGGCGGACGCCATCGCCACGCAGGCGAGCATCGCGCCCCAGGCGGTGCGGGACCTGAAGATGCCGGTGCTCTTCCTGTGGGGCGGCAGCGAGCGCCTCCTGCCCCCGGAGATCCTCACCTGGTACCGGCAGCACCTGCCACGCCAGGCGGAGGTGCACGTGGTGGAGGGCTTCGGCCACGTCCCGCAGATGGAGCGGCCGGACGCGTTCGTGTCCCACCTGGTGGGCTTCGCGGACCGGGCCGGGCTGTAGGACGGGAATCGTCCGGGGTGCCGGGTGTAGAGTCGGGGGGCTCGCAAGGCCCTTCCTCCCCGCCACAAAGGACGCGCTCCCGTGACGACAGGTCTCTTCCTCCCGCCGTGGCGCCTGGGCCTGGCCGCGCTCCTCCTGTGGGGCGCTCCGGTGCTCGCGCGGGAGCCGGCGGGCGCCGCCGGCAAGGACGAGACGGCGTACCGCCAGCTGGAGCTGTTCGCGCGCGTGCTCTCCTACGTGGAGAACAACTACGTGGAGTCGGTGGACCGCAAGACGCTCGTGCACGGCGCCATCCAGGGGATGCTCGACACGCTGGATCCGCACACCGTCTTCATGCCCCCGGAGGTGTTCCGGGAGATGAAGATCGACACGTCGGGCGAGTTCGGCGGGCTGGGCATCGAGATCGCCCGCAAGGGCGACCGGCTGGTGGTGGTGGCGCCCATCGACGACACGCCGGCGGCGCGCGCGGGCATCAAGGCCGGGGACGAGCTGCTGGCCATCGACGGGGAGAGCACCCAGGGCATGGACCTGGGCCGCGCGCTGCAGAAGATGCGCGGCCCCGCGGGAGGCCGGGTGCTGCTCACGCTCATGCGCTCGGGCTTCAACGCTCCCCAGGAGTTGGCCATCCTGCGCGACCACATCCGCATCGTGTCGGTGGAGGGCGCGCTCTACGACGGCATCGGCCACGTGAAGGTGAAGAACTTCCAGGACCGCACGGACTCGTCGCTGCGCAAGGAGCTGGACCGGCTGCGCGCGCTCAACGGCGGCCGGGAGCTGGACGGCGTGGTGTTGGATCTGCGCAACAACCCCGGAGGCCTGTTGGATCAGGCGGTGGCGCTGAGCGACCGCTTCCTGCCGGGCAACCTGCCCATCGTGTCCACGCGCGGGCGTGATGGCCGCAACGCCTCCGAGGAGCGCAGCCGCGACCGCGACACGGAGAAGGACTACCCGCTGGTGGTGCTCGTCAACGCGGGCAGCGCGTCCGCGTCCGAAATTGTCGCCGGTGCGCTCCAGGACCACGGCCGCGCGGTCATCATGGGGACGCAGACCTTCGGCAAGGGCAGCGTGCAGACCGTCATCGAGCTGGAGGACGGCTCCGGGCTGAAGCTCACCATCGCCCGCTACTACACGCCCAAGGGCCGCAGCATCCAGGAGAAGGGCATCACCCCGGACTTCCTCGTGCCGGAGGAGTCCTCGGGGAAGGCCGGGAGCGAGGCGCCCCGGGAGAAGGACCTGCAGCGCCACTTCAAGGCGGAGCCCTCGCAGGCGACGTCGGAGGTCGTGGCCGCGCCGCGCTCGCTGCCCGCGAACCTGAAGGACTGGGCGGTGACGGCGAAGCTCACGGATGCGCAGCTCCGGGTGGCCCTCAACTACCTCCACGGTCTGGCGCCGGTGGCGTCCCGGGGCCCCGGAGGCAGCCCGGGTCGCTGAAACCCCTTTCGAGGCTGGCGTTCCGCCGGGCAGTGCGTGTAATGCGCACAGCAACGAGGGAGACCGGATGCGACGTCCTTTCAATCGCGCGCTGCACGCGACGCTCAGTGGCTGGCTGGTGGGAATGCTGGCCATGGGCCCCGCGGCGGCGCAGCAGCAGCAACACGTACCGCTGCGGCTGATGCCGCGAACGCTGCCCGCGGCGACAGGGCCGCGCGTGGCGGTGGTGGCCATTGCGTTGGATCCCTCGCTGGAGGGCGAGGCGCTGAAGCTGGCGCACTGGGCCGAGCAGGCCGTGGCGCGCTCCGGAAGGCTGGAGCTGGTGCGGCTGACGGACGCGCTGGACACCCAGGGCGCGAGTGCCCGCACGGCGAAGGCCATGGAGGGCAACGCCGCGTTCAAGGAAGGCGCGAAGGCCTACGACGAGCTGGACACGGTGAAGGCGCTCCAGAGCTTCGACACCGCGGTGCGCGCCTACGAGCAGTCGGACCTGTCGCGCGCGTTCGGGCTCCTGAGCCGCGCGCGGGTGATGAAGGCCGCGACGCAGCTGGCCAACGGAGAGAACAAGGCCGCGGAGCTGGAGATGCGCTCGGTGCTGGCGGTGGACCCGCGCGCCCAGTTCAACCCCAACTTCTTCCCGCCTGAATCGGTCGCGTTCGTGGAGAAGGAGCGCAAGGCGCAGCTGGAGGGCGCGCAGGCCACGCTGACGGTGACCACGCAGCCCGTGCCCGCGCAGGTGTTCGTGGACGGGGCCTTCCGGGGCGTGTCCCCGGTGTCGCTCACCGGCCTCACGCGCGCGGACCACTACGTGACGCTGGTGGCGCCGGGCTACTCCGTCACCGAGGGGCGTGCCCGCGAGGGTGACGCGTCCTTCCCGCTCACGCGCCTGTCCGTGCAGCCCCGGCTGGACGCGCTGATGAAGCGCATCGCGGACAACCCCGACAGCGAGGACCGGGACAAGGCGCTGCAGGAGCTGGGCGCGCTCGCGGGCGTGTCGCAGGTGCTGGCGCTGCTGGTGCGCGGCGGTCCGGGCAACGCGCCGCTGACCGTCACGGGCCTGCGGCTGGACGTGGCGGACGGCCACAGCCTGGCGTACGCGCCAGGGCCGGTGCCGCGCGGCGACGCGATGGCCACGGGCTCCGAGTCGCTCTTGACGGGGCTCGTCGCCCAGGACGCGGCGCGCGTCGGGGGCAAGCCCGTGAAGCACTTCACCGGGGGCGGGGGCGTGAGCCGCCGCACGGCGGGCTACGTGCTGCTGGCCACCGGCGTGGCGCTGCTGGCGGGCGGCATCTACTTCGGCCTGGAGGCCTCCTCCAAGGCGGACGCGTTCAAGACCGCGCCCCAGGGCAGCACGCGCGCGGAGGACCTGAAGAGCACCGGCAAGACGTACGCGCTGGTGGCGGACGTGGGCGTGCTGGCGGGCCTGGTGGCCGCGGGCGCGGGCAGCTACCTCGCCTTCTACAAGAAGGACGGCGGCGGGAGCGGAGCGTCGTCTCCCCCCGCCACCCCGGCTCCGTCGTCTCCGCGCGCCGCCCCGGCCCGCGACGCGAAGCCCATCAAGGAGGCGCTCCCCATGCCTCCGCCGCCCGCGCGCACCGAGCCTGCCCCGAAGACGAACGCTACGC
>NZ_RAWB01000524.1 GCF_003612055.1 Corallococcus llansteffanensis | reverse complement strand
GCGCAGAGCCCCGCGACGAGCAGGAGCGTGAGGGTGCCAATCCGCCGCACGACGAAGAGGCCCGGATGCTCGGGGTCCTCCAGCAGGGGCAGCCGCGTGGGGAGCGGCGGTGCGGTGGGGCGCGGGGGCTCATGCGTCATGACAGGTCACTCCCGGAGCCGCCTCAGGCGGCGTCCGCCTCGCCCACGCCCGCGCGGTACAGCCGCTGGTAGGGGGCACAGCGCGCGAGCAGCTCCGTGTGCGGGCCCCGGCCCACGAGCCTGCCTCCCGCGAGCATCCACACCTCGTCGGCCAGGGGAGCGTTGATCAGCCGGTGGGTGATGAACAGCACCGTCTGGCCGCGCTCCCGGGCGCGTGCGAGCAGCGCGCGGACGATGGTGGCCTCGGTCTCCACGTCGAGCTGGGAGGTCGCCTCATCCAGCAGCAGCACGGGCGCGTCGCGCAGCACCGCCCGGGCCAGCGCCAGCCGCTGCCGTTGTCCGCCGGAGAGGCTCGCTCCCGCCTCGGCCACCGGCGTGTCGTAGCCCCGGGGCAGCGCGGCGATGACGGGCTCCAGCTGGCAGAGCCGCACCGCGTGTCGCAGGTCCTCGTCGGATACGTCGGGAAGTCCCAGGGTGAGGTTCTCCCGCAGCGTGCCGTGGTACAGTTCCACGTCCTGCCACACCACCGCGAGCTGCCGGCGCAGCTCGGAGAGCTCCAGCGTCCGCGCGTCGTGCCCGTCGTAAAGCACGCGTCCCCGGCCGGGCTCCTCCAACCGCGTCAAGAGCCGCGCCAGCGTCGTCTTCCCCGAGCCACTCGCCCCGACGATGGTCACCACCGCCCCGGGCTCCACGCGAGCGCTCACCTCGCGCAGCACGTCCTGCTCCGGCGCGTAGCCGAAGGACACCCCTTCCAACTCCACCCCGCCGCCCAGCCGCCGCACCAGCGGTGCCGGCAGCCGCAGGGAGCGGTTCGGATCCTGCTCCGGCGTCTCGTGCAGGTACTCGAAGAAGCGCCGCAGGTGGACGCCGCGCTGGTGCATGCTGGTGACGAAGGCGATGACCTCGATGACCGGGCCGCGCAGGTACGCGGCATAGGCCACGAAGGCCACGAACCCTCCGAGCGTCAGCTTCCCCTGGAGGATGAGCCGCCAGCCCAGCCACGTGAAGAGCGCCGTCTGGGCCGCCTCCACGGTGCGCTCGAACATCCGCAGCCGCCCCTCCACGCCATGCGCCCGCAGGTGCGCGCGCAGCACCGACCGCATGAGCCCCGCCGCGCGCTGGTAGACGAAGGGCTCCAGCGCCAGCACCTTCGTCGTGCGGCTCTGTCGCAGCGTCTCCACCTGCAAGGCATTGAGCGAGCCGTGGACGCCCATCACCTCCTGCCACGCGCTCCCCATGGCGCGCCCCATGACGAGCGGCACCGCCACCACGAAGGGCAGCGTGGCCAGCGCCGCCAGCGCCAGCTCCCAGTGGAGGGACGCCAGGGTGAAGGGAATGACAATCACGAAGGTGCACTGCGAGAAGACGAGCCGCAGCAGGCCCAGCACCAGCGACATCCCGGCCTTCGCGTCCTCGAAGCGACTGGTGAGCTCCCCCACCTGCCGCCGGGAGAAGAAGCGGTCCGGCAGGTGCTGCAGGTGGTTGAAGAGGTAGAGCGCGGCGGAGTTCTCCAGCTTGATGTTCAGGTAGGACGAGTAGTAGCCCAGCAGCGAGTCCGCGAGCGCCGCCGCCACCGATGCGGCGAAGATGCTGATGACCAGGACGTGGAGCAGCTCCAGGTCCCGCAGGGATGAGACGTGGTCGAACAGCAGCCGCGTGAGGAAGGGCGGAATCAGGCAGAGCAGGGTGATGACGGGGCCGAGCAGCGCGCCCCGGGCGAGCGAGCCCCACGCGGGCCGCAACAGCCGCAGGAGCGCGAGCAGGTAGCGCGCCGACTGCCGCAGCCCCGGCGGGGCCTCCTGCATCGCGCCATGGGGTTCCATCACAGGTGCGTGAGCACGCCCCGCGCCAGCGCGTCCACGTCCTCGGGGATGGCGTAGACACGCAGCCCGGTCTGCTGCTCCAGCCGCCGCCGCGCCTCCTCCAGCACCTCGTCGCGGACGCCCAGGAACCACGTCTCGGTCCACCGGCTGCCAAGCAGCTTGCGCCCGCCCATCATCGCGAGACCCACCACCGTGCAGGGCACGCTGTGCTCGCGCGCCAGCGTCTCCAGGTACTCGCGCGTCGCGAGCACGTCCTCCGCCCGCGTGTCCACCGCCACGCTCAGCACCACCAGTCGCGGCAGGAATGTCTCGTAGATGAGCGTGGAGGCATTGGCCCGGCGGTCCGCGCCGGCCGGCGAGTAGAGCAGCCCGTTCTGCCCACCGGTGATGACCAGGTCGCAGCCCCGGGCCAGGTCCGCCATGAGCCGCCGCTCGAACGCCAGACGCTGCGGGGGCTCCACGCGCAGCACGCGCGAGTAGCCGGTGTCCGCGCCCAGCAGGATGCCCGTGGGCTCCGTGGCGTGATGGCGCACGCGCACGTGCCGCGACAGCGCCTCGCGCAGGTAGACCTGCGTGGTGAACTTGCCCTGCACCGTGTCCGTGCCGAAGACGCCCAGCAGGTTGCGCGGCCCGTAGTCCACCGGCCCCGGGTGGGCGAGCGCGTCCTGTTCGGGCACGGCCACCCGGAAGAAGAGGGACGGATCCGGCTCCAGCCCGTCGAACAGGTCGTAATAGAGGATGTCGTCGTACAGCGACACCACCGGCAGCCGCTTGCGCGTGGCGACCTCGAGCAGCGCCCGCACGTGCGGCACCTCGGTCTCGAAGTTGAGCGAGCAGGTGAAGACGACCGCGTCGAAGTCATGCTTCGCGATGTCCGCCGGGTCGCTGCACACCGGCACGGACAGCTCCCCGGCCTGGATGTACGCGCCCGCGTCGCTCAACGACACGGTGTCGTCGAAGACAACCGAGGCCGGCGCGAGACTCTGGTCGCGGAAGCGCAGGAGCGCGTAGCCCTCCTTGTTGTACTTGAAGACGGCGGTCTTCTTCCCCCCGAGCACCTCCGTCACCATCGCGCGCGTGTACAGGTGGCGGCTGCGCAGCGTGGGGGCCTGCTGGATGGGCAGTCGCTGGTCGCCCTCCCAGATTTCACCCAGCTTCCGGTACAGCACCTCCGGGTCGTACTTGGGATAGGCCCGGGTGTCCGGCGCGATGAGCAGGGGCACGCCGTAGTCCGGCATCTGGAAGGTGTGCTCGAACTCGGAACCCTCCACGCGCAGCGCGTAGCGGCCCTGCGGGTGCAGAAGGAAGTACTGGAAGCAGACGCGCAGCCCCGCGACGTCGACCACCTCGGGGTCGAGCGTGAGCTCCCGGCGCGCGTCGCCGTTCGAACCCTCGCGGGACAACCGGCGCAGGAGGAACGGCGGCGGCGCTTCCTCGCCGGGCCTCCCCACGTGGACGAGCACGCACTTGAAGGGGTCGACCGGGAAGGCCGTGAGCAGCTCGGGCGTGAAGGTCGGCAGGCGCGAGACGACGTCCGCGAAGCGCGAGAGGAACAGCGCGCGCGCCCGCTCCCGCTGGGAGGGGTCCGGCATCATGAAGAGCAGGTCGCTGCCGCTGAGGACCTCGAAGCGGCGCCACGTCTCCCGCGTCTCCGCGTCCACCGGCTCCGGGACGTGGGCCTCCGCGAGCTTGATGAGCGCGTACATCCAGCAGTTGCCCGGCGTCAGCCAGTGCTCGCTGTAGAAGTCCCGCCCCCACGTCGAATAGTAGAGCCGGGGCAGCGACGGCGCGGGGGGCGGCGACGACACGGTGATGGCCGCCTCACGAGGCTGCGCGGGCTGCATCACGCCGTCGAGCCACTCGATGCCTTCGTGCCACCAGTGGCCGAACAGCTCGGTGTCGAAGGCCAGCACGAACGTCTGTCCGTCCTGGACGAGCGAGCGGCGGGACTCCAGCAGGTCCCAGAACGCGCGCACGTGGTGGGGCACCTGGGCGCGGGCGGCCTCGCCGTCGTAGAGCCCCTTCTCGCCCAGCCCCACCTTCTGGCCGCTCACCGCGTGGTACTTGAGGCCCGTCCACACGTGCCCCCGCCGGTGGGCGGGCACGGGCACGCCCAGCTCGTCGAAGTACTCGGGCCTGACGTCGAAGCCCACGTCGCGGAAGAACTCGCGGTAGACGGGGTGGGCCGGGAACGTGGAGTCGGGCGACTTCCAGAGGTGCAGTCCGATGCGGTAGTCGTGGACGAGCACCTCCAGGCCCTCGTGGCGGAACACGCCGCTCGGGTCCTGGGGCTGGGACGCGCCAATGCCATTCAGACTGAGCGCGGTGCGGCGGATGCCGTGGCGCGTGAGCACGCGCTCGAGCCCCGGCTGGAACGCGCACTCGGGCAGCCAGAAGCCGTCCGGCTCGCGGCCGAAGACCTCCTGGAAGGACTCCACGCCCCGCGCCACGAGCCGGTCCGCGATGGCGGGCTCGAAGAAGGGCAGGAAGTTGTGCTGCGGCGAGGACGTCCACAGCTGCACGCCCGGCAGCCGCGAGCGCCCGAGCTGGCCGAACACGTCGCGCAGGCTGTGCTCCCGCAGGAACGCCAGGCTGTCCTCCACGCGCCGCAGGTACATGCCCGCGGTGTGGTGGACCCGGGCCAGCGCCTCGTCGGAGAGCGACTGCGGGAACTTCTCGTAGCGGTTGTAGAGGTCCAGCCGCGACGTGCGCTCCAGCTCGCGCGTGGCGATGCGCCCGAGCAGGCGCAGGTAGCCCGTGTAGCGCTCCTCGCAGGCGAGGAGCTGGTCCACGAGGCACGGGGTGAAGGACATCACCAGCGTGCCGGCGAAGCGCTGGGAGTCCCAGCGCTCCAACATCCGGAACAGCGGAATGTACGTCTCCGTCAGCGCTTCGAAGAGCCAGTTCTCCGGCTCATCGAAGAGGGGTCCCTCGCCCAACACCTGCGGCATGTGGGTGTTGAGGATCAGGGTGAGGCGGGTATTCATGGTGGGACCGCGAGACGGATGAAACGGGGAAGCGGGGGAGGCGGAAGGCTACGAGATGCCGCCGCTGCAGTCCTCGTAGGGGGACGTGGCGCCGTCCTCCGAGCACAGCCGGTGGGCCGAGTTGTAGAGGTCCTGCCAGACCGTGCCCGGCCCCGACGCGACGAGCGTGTACGTGGTGGAGGAGAAGTTCGACGTGGCGAAGCCCGCGACGTCCGGTCCGCCGTTCACCTGCTCCAGCAGCTCCGAGACATCCTTGCGCGTGTAACGCATCCATGACCTCCGTGTGTGTGATTGCGGCGCTAGTAGCAGTGGAAGGTGGAGGCGTCCTCGGCGGTGACGTGGCCTCCGTCCTCGCAGACCCAGCGGGTGCCGTAGGTGTCCTGCCACACCACTCCGCCGCCGAATGACGAGACCAGCGTCCAGTAGGAACCGCCAAAGTTCGACGTGGAGAAGCCCGTGACATCCGGGCCGCCCTGCACCGAGTCCAACAGCTCGGTGACGTTCTTGCGCGTGTATCGCATGGGGAACCTCCGTGTGCTGCACGTATGGGATGGAATGGCGAGGGCGCTAGCAGCTGCCCCCCGCGTCCTCGCTGGGGATCTGGCTGCTGTCCTCGCAGAGCCTGTGATTGGCGTAGTAGATGTCCTGCCAGATCATCGCGCCAGCGGAGGGGACCAGGGCGTACGTGTAGCCACCAATGTTCGACGTGGCGAAGCCCGTGACGTCGGGGCTGCCCTGAACCGTGTCGAGCAGCTCGGAGATGTTCTTGCGCGTGTACCGCATGGAGGGCTCCCGGGAGATGAGGGGTGTTCGCGAAAGTCGGAAGCCTAGGAAAGTGCGCGGGAGGGGGCAAGCCGGTGCCGGGTTACCGGCGCGCTGGTGTCACTTCACGCCCGCGAGCCACGTGCCCCACCGCACGATGCGCGTGCCCCCCTCGGACTCGAGCTTGCCTCCGGCGACCACGCGCTCGGTGGTGCTGGAGAGCGGCTGGAAGCGCGCCTCATGGGGCAGGCCCGCGAGCGCCGGGGCCCACGGATCGGCCGCGTAGGTCTCGGCGAAGACGCGCTGGGTGCCCTCCACGTCCTCGCGGCTCTGAAGGGTGAGGGCGGGTACGGCGCGGTCCTGCACGGTGAAGGTGCCCCGGGTGCCGGGCGCGGCGGCGGAAGGCCCGTTCGCCGAAGCCAGCGCCTCCCAGGGCAGGCTCATCAGCACCTCCTCGAGGGGCTCCGGCTCGGCCTCGGAGAAGTCGGTGCAGGGGGCCTCGTCGGTGTGGGGGTTGATGGGGCCCTCGGTGCGCAGGAGGTAGCCGCGCTCGGCGGCGAAGCACACGCGCTGCACGCCGGGCGCGGTGCCCACGTCCACGCGCCGCTCGTAGTACGCGCCCGGGCCCAGGGGCCGGTCCAGCGAGGGCGCGGGGGCATTGGCGCCGTCCGAGCCCTCGCGGAACTCGCGCAGCGTCAGCCTGGAGCCGCCCGGGACGTGGAAGCCCGCCGCCTCGGTGCTCGCCTCGAGCAGGCCATGGGTCAGGTAGAGCGGGCCCGGCGTATTGGCATACACGCGCGTGCGCAGGGGGCCGTCCACGGGGCGCTGGTCGCTGACGTAGCGCAGGGCCTCCCAGGTGCGGCCCGCGCTGGAGGGAAGCTCGGCGGTGGCCTCGCCCCCGTGCGGCACGTCGAGCGGGCGCGTCGTGTCCGCGCGCACGGGCAGCAGGAGGTCCTGCGCCAGCCGCGGCTGGGAGAGGGGCTTGCCCGCCTCGTCGGTGAAGGCCACGCGCACCCAGACCCACGGCTGCTGCACGGCCACCACCTCCAGTGTCAGCAGACCGCTGACGGTGCGAGCGGTGCCGCCCCCGCGAGGCTCGGAGCCCTGGGACGCGGAGAAGGTGTAGGTGAGCCGGTCGCCCACGCGGGCGCGCTTCCAGGCGTCAGCGTCCTGCACGGGAGAAGGCTGCTGGACCTGCGTGTCCGAAGGGGAGGGGCCCCGCGACTTCGTGCTCTCGCAGCCCGGGAGGAACGACAGGGCCGCGCCCAGCAGCGCGGCGAGGGGGAGGGGGAGGGAGGAGTGGCGCATGGGCA
>NZ_RAWB01000523.1 GCF_003612055.1 Corallococcus llansteffanensis | reverse complement strand
CCGACTCCCTCAGGGGAAGGCTCGAAGGGCCTCGCGGGCGCGGCCTCCACGGACGACACGGATCAGGCCCCCGCCTCCCGCACGGGCAGCGCGCCGTCGGAAGCGCAGCTCACGCCGCCGCCGGACGCCGACAAGGCCCCGCTGCCGGGCGGCTACGTGGAGGTGCTCAACCCGGCCTTCCCCGGCATCGTGCCGCCCACGCCGGTGGTGCACCGGGGGCGCCGCTACGCGCTGGAGGACCTGACCCCGTACTTCACCGACGGCAAGAAGAAGGACGCGAAGGACGCGTTCGACAAGGGCCAGTACACGAAGGCGCGCACGCTGCTGGAAGGCGAGGGCGACAGCCTGCCCGTGCGCTACCTGCGCGCGCTGTCGGCGGTGCGTGCCGGGGACGACAAGGCGGCGGCGACGGAGATGGCGGCGCTGGCCAACGACTACCCGGCGCTGAAGGATCGCTGCCTCACGCACGCGGGCGTGGCGCTGGAGTCCCAGGGCCGGCTGGACGACGCGGCGGCGAGCTTCAAGCAGGTGCCGGAGGACTCGCGGATGTACGTGGACGCGCGCCTGGGGCTCGCGCGCGTGCTGCGCAAGAAGAAGGACTACGACGGCGCCATGGCGGCGCTGACGCCGCTCACCCTGCGCGCCATGACGGGTTGGGGGCGCAACGTGGGGGCCGAGGCGCTGGTCGCCACGGCGGACCTGGCGGTGGAGAAGAAGGACCGCGCCGCGGAGCGCGCCGCGCTGTGGCGCCTGTGGGCAAGCCAGCCGCTGTCGCCCATCGTCAAGCAGGTGGAGAAGCGCCTCAAGGGGCAGGCGACGCCGCTGGACGCGAAGGTGGGCCGGGCCGAGGCGCTGATCGAGGCGCACCGCAACAAGCAGGGGCTGGCCATCCTGGAGCCGCTGCTGCCGCAGCTGAAGCTGCCGGACGCGCTCGCGTGCAAGGCCCACTTCGCCTACGGCAAGGGCCAGCGCAAGGAGCGCCAGCACACGCGGGCCATCCAGGTGCTCACCCCCGTGGTGGAGCAGTGCAAGGACCGCGACCTGCTGGCGCGCGCGCTGTACGTGCTGGGCTCGTCGCGCTCCATCGTGGACCAGGCGCGCGGCACGGAGACGTACGAGCGGCTGGCGCGCGAGTTCCCGGACCACTCGTTCGCGGACGACGCGCTCTTCTACGCGGCGGACCTGTACGTGAAGACGTCCCGTCCCAAGGACGCGATGGCGCGGCTGGACGAGCTGGCGCGGCTGTACCCGCGCGGCGACTTCCTGGGCGAGGCGCTGTTCAAGGCGTTCTGGGTGGCGCGCACGTCGAAGGCAGAGGACGGCGGGTTCTCCTTCCTGGACCGCATCGAGCAGCAGTTCGCCACCGCGGACGAGTCCTACGACGTGGAGCGCGCGCGGTACTGGCGGGCCCGCACGCTGGAGGAGCGCGGCAACATCCAGGGCGCCGCGGAGCTGATGGAGCAGCTCGCGGTGGAGCACCCGGCCACCTACTACGGGCTGATGGCGCGCTCGAAGCTGGGGGAGCTGGATCCGCAGCGGCTGGAGCGCGTGTCGCAGCAGATCTTCGACGTGCCGGAGGCCGCCAGCCCCTGGCCGATGTTCGCGGGGCCCATGGGGGACGACTCCCACTTCCGAGCGGGCGTGGAGCTGTTGCGGCTGGGCTTCCCGGACTCGGTGTCCTCGGAGCTGATGCTGGTCAACCGCACCAACCAGCCGCCGGAGTCGATGCGCCTGCTGGTCATGGTGCTGTCGCAGTCCGGTGACGCGCGCTCGGCGCACGCCATCGCGCGGCTCGCGCTGCGCAAGGACCTGAGCGGGCGCATCACCGCGCAGACGCGGCCGGTGTGGGAGGTGGCCTATCCCAACGCCTTCCGCGACCTCATCGAGAAGCACACCGTGCCCGCGGGCGTGGAGCCGGACCTGCTCCAGGCGCTGATGCGCGAGGAGAGCGCCCTGGACCCGAAGGCCCTGTCCTGGGCCGGCGCGCTGGGCCTCACGCAGCTGATGCCGTCCACGGCGAAGGGCGTGGCGCGCGAGCTCAAGGTGAAGAACTTCAAGGTGGACGCGCTGCTTCAGCCGGAGCTCAACATCCGCTTCGGCGCGCACTACCTCGGTGGCCTCATCAAGCAGTTCAAGGGCCACACGCCCTACGCGGTGGGCAGCTACAACGCGGGCTCCGGGGCGGTGAACCGGTGGCGCGCGTCCAACCCGGAGCTGCCGCTGGACGCATGGGTGGAGGAGATCCCCATCGCGGAGACGCGCGGCTACATCAAGCGCGTGCTGCGCTCGTACAACACCTACCAGCTCCTCTACGGCCGCGTGCCCAAGGTGCCGGTGATGCCCAGCGCATCGCGTTAGTGTGTAATCCTGGCTGAAGCCTGAATTCACGCATTCTTCGTGGAGAGGGAAGGGCGGGCCGTGGTTTCCTCGGCCGCCCATGAACCCATCTCCGAAGAGAGTCGGCCCCCTCGTCGTCCTGGCGTTGCTCCTGGCGGGCCTGAGCTGGCCGGCACCGGCCCGGGCCCAGTCCCAGCCGTGGTCGCTGACGAACGCGCAGCGCCAGGCGTTCCTGCGCTACTACGCCCCGGTCATCTTCAAGCGCGCGAACGCGAACGACGGCCGCCACGGCTACGACTGGCTGACGAACTTCGACTTCGACCAGGACGGCGACTTCTCCAACAACAAGCTGCACTGGAAGCAGATCCCCCAGTACGTGGACGCGTCGCGCACGGGGCCGAGCGCCTTCGACAGGTGGCGCGTCCGGCCGACGCTGTACACGTCGCTGATTGAGTACATGGACGGGGGGAAGAACCTCGTCCTCGTGTATCACCTGTATCACGCGCTGGATAAGAACGCGGCGGGCGACTACCAGCTCCACGACTGGGAGCGGGTGGAGATGCAGGTGAAGAACGTGGTGGGCAACCCGGGCAGCGGGGAGTCCGTGGCGTACGCGGTGGTGACGCAGCACAAGCGCAACGTGGTGCGCCAGCAGGGCAACACCGACCTCAACTTCATGCAGACGCCCACGGGCAGCCACCTGCTCATCTGGCAGGCGGAGTGGTCCGACAAGCTGCTCGCGGCGCACGGGCAGGAGCTGCGCTTCGTCACGGAGCCGTACTCCTTCTTCGCGGGGCGGATGGCGTCGGGCGGGAAGGCGGAGGCGGACGTGAACAACGACGACGGCCGCAAGAAGCTGCACTACGCGTTCGTGCCGGAGGACTCGGCGGCGGCGGTGGCGGCGTTCAACGCGCAGCCGGTGCGGTATGCGAACGCGGATGCGCAGGCCAGCCGCTATGACAACGGAAGCTCCGCCAACTGGCCCGCCGTGAAGCGCGTGACGTACGAGCTGCAGGACATCGCGGACATCGTGCCCACGCATTGGGAGTACGGCGGCTGGGCGACGCACTGGCTGCCGGATGGGCCCCAGTACTTCTTCCTGGAGAGCCCCGTGGTGAACGAGGCGGGCCAGGCGGAGGTGAGCGCGGGGATGCAGCGCTTCTTCTCGAAGACGCGGGACCTGGAGAACGAGGATGACCGCGAGGGCTACCCGTCGAAGAAGTGGTTCTTCGGCACGTTCGAGCTCAACGACAAGGCGTCGGACACGGGCGGCGGCGGGTCCAATGCCTTCCATGACAACGCCTGGGCCAGCACGGTGGTGGACTCGCGCGGCCGGACGCGCGCGAGCGCGAGCGGGTATCCCACGTCGGCGAATTCGTTCTGGTGGCAGCACGACTACTTCGTGCACAGCGGCGCGGTGGATTCCTCCGACGGTGTCGAGCAGGGCTTCTGGCTGCCGGGCGGCTGGTACCTGCCGGCGAACGGCGGGTTCGACGGGCGCTGGGCGCAGCTCTTCGACGACCGCCCGGGCCTGGAGTCCGGGGCCCGATAGCGCCCGCGGGTTGGCACGACGGGCCCGCGCCATGGAGGGCGTGATACCTTGGCGACGCGTGCGGCTCAGGCCGACACACCTTGAGCAGGAGTATCTCGTCATGGCTGGCAGCTTCGACATCCTCATCGTCGGCAATGGAGTCCTGGGCCTTTCCACCGCCAACGCGCTGGTCGCCCGGGACCCACAGGTCCGGGTGGCCGTCATCGGCCCCCTCGCGCGGACCTACGGCGCTTCGCCCGCGGCCGGAGCGATGATGGGGTGTTTCGGAGAAATCACCCGGGCCTCCGTATCTGGCAAGTACGGTCCCATCAAGCTGGGCCTGGGCCTGCAGGCACGCCGCCTGTGGCCCGCGTGGCTCGCCGCCCTCAACGAACAGCTCCCCCAGGCGGACCGGCTGGCCATCACCCCGGGCACCTTCGTGGTGGCCAACAACCGCTCGGGCCTCATCGAGGACGAGAACTTCACCACCATGCGCCTCAAGCTCCAGGAGTACCAGGAGCGCTTCGAGGACGTGGACCCCACCCGCATCCCGGGCATGAACCCCGCCGGCGACAGCCGCCCCACCGCCGCGCTCTTCATGCCGGACGAGGGCTCGCTGGACTCCAGCCGCCTGCTCACGGGCCTCGCGGGCGCGGCGGTGCGCTCCGGGCGCGTGTCCTTCCTGGAGGACACCGTCAGCGGGCTGGACGTGGAGGGCGGCCGCGTCGTGGGCGTGCGGCTGGCGGATGGTCAGGCGTTGACCGCGAAGCACGTGCTGCTCGCTTCGGGCGTGCAGAGCCAGAAGGTGCTGGACTCGCTGCCGGACCTGGCCCGGCGCGTGCCCCGCCTGCTGCCGGGCATGGGCACCTCTCTGGTCCTGGAGACCACGGACTTCCCCCTCAACCCGAGCGTCATCCGCACCCCCAACCGCGCCTTCGCCTGCGGCCTGCACGTGGTGCCCCGCGGCGCGAACCGTGTCTACGTGGGCGCCACCAACAACACGATGCTGGCGCCGGCGGACCGGCCCACCGTGTCGGACGTGTTCTTCCTCATGGACTGCGTCATGGAGCAGATCCACCAGGGCTACCAGAACGCGAAGCTCGTCTCCACGGCGGTGGGCAACCGCCCCATCGCCATCGACACGCTGCCGCTCATCGGCGGCACCTCGGTGGAGGGGTTGTGGGTCGCCTCCGGCACCTACCGCGACGGCCTGTTCCTCTCCCCGCTTGTCTCGCAGCACATGGCCGGCCTCATCCTGGGACAGGGCGGGCTGATGGAGAACGTCTTCCCGCCCGAGCGCAAGCCCATCAACCGCTTCACGCGCGAGGAGGCCATGGAGGAGACGGCGCGGCACTACGCCGCGGCCGGCTGGGAGCACGGCATCAAGATTCCGAAGGTGGGCTGGCACGAGACGTTCGCCCGCATGTTCAAGCGCACCATCACCACCGTCTACGAGGAGATCGGCACCGACTACGTGCTCCCGCCGGAGTTCGTCTACGTGGTCGACAACGACCGGGAGCGCATGGTGCCGTACTTCCGCGACTACTACCGGAGCGTGGACGCCGCCTGGTAGGCGCCCCCCGGGCTACTCCGCTTCCCGGCCGAGCTGGATGAGGGCGTCGGCCAGCGCGGCCATGTGTTCCGGACGCGAGGCCGGGTTGATGAAGACGGCCCGCAGGTACAGCCGGCCGCTGGCGTGCCGGTAGCAGCTCGCCGCGAACCTCCGCCCTTCCAGCAGCCGTGACAGCAGCGCCTCGTTGCGCGCGTTCTCCCGGGCCAGGTCCCCGGGCCTCGGGCCCCGGGCCTTCGGGACGAGGCGGAAGGCCAGCAGGTTCATCGCCGGGGCCTCGGGAAAGAGTTCGAAGAGGCCGCTCTCCCGCAGGCGCCGGGTGAAGTCCGCCGCGAGCGCGAACAGGTGGTCCACGAGCCGGCCGTAGCCGTCGCGGCCGAAGTGACGCAGCAGCAGCCACGCCCCCAGCGAGTTGAGGGCACGGGAGCCGTCCAGCGTCACCTCGCCCAGGTCGGCCACCTCCCCGGCGACGAAGTACCCCAGGCTGGACTTGCCCAGCAGCGTGAGCAGCCGCGCGTCGCGGACGAGCAGGCCCCCCAGCGGCGCGTTGAGCCCCAGGACCTTGTGCGGATCCAGCGTGACGGTGTCCGCGTCCTGGAGGCCGTCGAGCAGTCCCTGGTGGCGCTGGGAGAAGAGCAGCATGCTGCCATGGGCCGCGTCCACATGGACGAGCGCGCCGTACTCGCGCGCCAGCCGCATGCCCGCGCGCAGGGGATCGACGGCGCCCACCCCGGAGGTCCCCGCGGTCAGCACCACCACGGCGGGCAGGTGGCCTTCACGCCTGGCCCCCGCCAGCGCCGCCTCCAGCGCTTCCAGCGACACGCGGTCCTCGCCGTCGGCGGGAAGCCGGTGCAGGCCGGCGTCTCCCAGCCCCAGCTGGCGGACGGCGGCGAAGATGCTGGGGTGCGACGCCTCGGAGGCGAAGACCCGCATCCCCCGGTGGCCCGTGCGGGTCAGCGCCTCGAAGAGGCCGAGCGCGTTCACGTCCGCCCCGGCGCGCAGCAGGCAGTGGTTGCGCAGCAGCAGCAGGGCCTGGAAGTTGGACTGCGTGCCGCCGGAGGTGAAACAGCCTCCGGCCGTGGGCGTGTCGGGAAACGCGAGCGAGGTGAGCCAGCGCAGCACCTGCTGTTCGACGAACGTCCCCGAGCGCGCCGAGGAGAAGGTGATGGGATCCTGGGCCAGCGCGCGGATGAGCAGGCCGCTGAAGACGGAGATGTCCGTGGGCGGCACGTCCAGCTGGGCGAACCAGGTGGGGGCGCGCTTGTCACGCCCGTGGGGCATCACGTGCGCGGCGATGTCCGCGAGGATGTGCTCGACGGGCTGACCCTGGTCGGGCAGGGGGCCGTCGAAGGTGAGGGCGACCGTCCGCGCGGGGACGGGCGGAGGCATGGGCCCGGACGTGGGGGCGCGCAAGCGCTGGAGGGTGAGGGCGACGAAGCCCTCCAGCCGTGCCCGGACCGCGTCTTCCGGCTGGGCCTCGAAGGCGGCCCGCAGGGCCTCGGGCAGCTCCGGGAAGGAGACGTCCGGGGCTGATGGGAGGGCTGTATCGGGGACCATCGCGGTGGGGGTCGCTCGTGTCGCGCTCAAGGGGTTTCTCCTCCC
>NZ_RAWB01000522.1 GCF_003612055.1 Corallococcus llansteffanensis | reverse complement strand
GGGGCGAGCTGGCGGTGGCGGGCATCCTGGCGGTGCCGTACGTCCACTGGGCCACGAAGGAGCAGATGAAACCGGGCCGGGAGCCGCTGGGCCGGTATTACCAGCGCATGGGGACGGCGGCGTTGGCCCTCGATGCGGAGTTCGCCGCGCTCCACTTCCAGGAATGCCTGCGGTGGTATCCCTTCCCCGACTGCCGCATGGGGTGGGGGCAGTGGCTGCTCCAGCAGGGTCGGGCGGAGGAGGCCATCCCTGAACTGGAAGCCGCCGTGAGTGGCTACTCCCAAGCTCCGGGGGATGTGATGGGGGCGCTCTACCTGTCGCTCGGCCAGGCGTACCTGACGGTGGGACGGACCGAGGAGGGGCTGGCCCACGTGCGCGAGGCGGCGGCTCGCGCGCCTCCGGGCTCCGCGCTCCGCCAGGAATCCGAAAAGCTCTTGAACGCCCGTGGAGGGCCCTGACGCATGCACCGGCTCGACCTCCCTCCGGGTGCGCAGGCCCCGGAGACCCTGGTGCCTCCGGGCGCCGCCCGCGACGCCACCGACCTGACGCTCGACATCGTCATCCCCGTCTTCAACGAGGAGGAGATGCTGGACCTGCTCGTGGAGCGGCTGGGCCAGGTCTTCGCGCCGGAGGTGCTCGCCCGGCAGGGGGTGGCCTCCGTGCGGCTGGTGCTGGTGGACGACGGCAGCCGCGACGCCACCGCGCGGCTGCTCGCCGAGCGCATCCGGCAGGGGCTGCCGGCGCGGCTCATCCGCCTGTCGCGCAACTTCGGGCACCAGGGCGCGGTGTGCGCGGGGCTGGACTTCGCGGACGCGGACCTCGTCGCGGTGATGGACGCGGACCTCCAGGATCCACCGGAGGTGGTGTGGGAGATGCTGGCCGCGTGGCGCCAGGGCGCGGACGTGGCCTTCGGCCGCCGACGGAGGCGACAGGGCAACGTGCTCAAGCGGCTGGGCTACTGGGGCTTCTACCGGCTGGTGGGGTTCCTGTCGGAGATCGACCTGCCCCTGGACACGGGCGACTTCTGCCTGATGGACCGGAGCGTGGTGACGGCGCTGCGCCGGCTGCCGGAGAACCTGCGCTTCTCCCGCGGCCTGCGGGCCTGGGTGGGGTTCCAGCAGGTGGCGGTGCCCTTCGACCGGCCCGCGCGCGCGGCGGGCGAGCCCAAGTACACGTGGAGCAAGCTGTACCGGCTGGCCACCGACGGCATCGCGTCCATGAGCACGCGGCCCCTGCAGGCGGCCCAGCTGGCCAGCTTCCTCTTCGGCGTGCTCACCCTGCTCTTCCTGTTCCTGCTGGTGGGCTTCTCCCAGCACCTGGACGTGCCGCGGCCCTTCCTCTTCGCCTACGTGCTCATCGCCACCGGCAACGCGGTGCTCGCCTTCTGTCTGTACATCCTGGGGGCCTACGTGGGCCGCACGTACCTGGAAGTGAAGGGCCGCCCCCCCTACCTCGTGATGGAGCTGGTGGAGCGCCGCGCGCCCCCGCAGAAACCCCATGTCCCTCCCGTCCCCTGAGTCCACCGCCGCGGTGGAGATGCTGTCGCGCCCCACGTCCGCGGAGCCCTTCCCCGACGAGTGGTACGACGAGAGCTCCGCGGACCACTTCTGGTTCACCTGGCGGCTGCGCGCGCTGTCGCGCCTGCTGAAGGACGTGGGGGTCCCGACGCAGGCACCGCTGCGGGTGTTGGACATCGGCTCGGGCGCGGGGATCCTCGCGCGCCAGCTGGAGGACACCACCGCCTGGACGGTGGACGCCACCGACCTCAACCTGGGCGCGCTGAAGCGGTGCGCGCCCCGGAAGGGCCGGACCCTCTACTACGACGTCACCGAGGAGCGGCCCGAGCTGCGGGGCACCTACGACGTGGCCCTGCTGTTCGACGTCATCGAGCACGTGCCCCAGCCGCGCCCCCTGCTGGAGTCCGCGCTCAGGCACCTCAAGCCCGGCGGGCTGCTGCTCATCAACGTGCCCGCGCTGCCGGTGCTCTTCAGTCGCTACGACGTCGTCGCGGGCCACGTGCGGCGCTACACCCGCGACAGCCTCTCGCAGGAGCTGGAGGGCCTGCCGCTGCGCACGGAGGCGCTGCGCTACTGGGGGTTCTCGCTGGTGCCCGCGCTGCTCGTGCGCAAGGCGATGATGCCCGCGGACCAGGACCAGCAGAACGTCATCGAGCGGGGCTTCGTGCCCCCCTCGAAGTGGGTGGACGGAGCGCTGCGCGTGCTGATGCACGCGGAGACGCGCCTGGCCGCGCGGCCGGTGGTGGGGACATCGGTGCTGTACGCGGGCCGCGTGCCCTGAAGCGCGCCTATTCGCGCAGGCGCAGGCCCCGGGGCACCACCGCCCGCGCCACCGCTTCGAAGAGGCCGCTGACGAGGAGCGCGAGCACCGCGGACGGCACCGCGCCCTCCAGGATGAGCCCCACGTCGTCCAGGCGGATGCCGGTGAGGATGGGCTGCCCGTAGCCGCCCGCGCCCACCAGCGCGCCCAGCGTGGCGGTGCCCACGTTGATGACCGCCGCCGTCTGGATGCCCGCGAGGATGGACGGCGCCGCCATGGGCAGCTCGATGCGCCACAGCCGCGCGCGCGCCGGCAGGCCCAGCGCCTCCGCGGACTCGCGCACCTCCCACGGGATGCCCCCGAGCCCCGCCGCCGTGTTCCGCACGATGGGCAGGAGGCTGTAGAGGAACAGCGCCGCGATGGCCGGCTTCGAGCCGATACCCAGCAGCGGAATCATGACCACCAGCAGCGCCAGCGACGGCACCGTCTGGATGATGCTGGACAGCCCCAGCACCGCCTGCCCCAGCCGGGGACGGCGCGCGGCCAGGACGCCCAGCGGGATGGCGAGCGCGATGGCCGCCAGCAGTGACACGCCCACCAGGAACAGGTGCTCGCGCGTGCGCTGCCAGACGCGCGACACGGCGCCCTGCGTGCGCACCTCCGTCGACAGGCCCAGCGACGCCTTCAGGAAGTCCGACGCCACTTGCGCCTCGGGCACGCGCTCCAGCCGCGCGCGGGCGTTGAGCTGCACCATGCGCGCTTCCGTCAGGGAGCCCTCCAGCTTCCGCACCGCCCGGAGCGCCAGCGGGGCGCGCTCCTCCAGGTCCGCGCGGTAGAGCAGCACGGCGTCGTACGCGGGGAAGTGGCGCCGGTCGTCCTCCAGCACGCGCAGGCCGTAGGCGGCGATCTCCGCGTCGGTGGAGTACAGGTCCGTGAGCTGGAGCGCGCCGCTCTCCAGGCCCCGGTACGCCAGGTCGTGGTCCAGGCCGCGCACGTCGCGCTGGGGCAGGCCGTACGCGTCGCGCAGCGCGGGCCAGCCGTCGCCCCGCTCCATGAACTCGTTGCTGAAGCCCACGCGCAGCTCCGGGTGCTGCTTCAGGTCGGAGATGCGGCGGATGCCCAGCCGCTCCGCCTCCGCTTCCTTCATGCCCAGCGCATACGTGTCGTTGAAGCCGAGCGACGCGCTCATCCGCAGCCCCTCCTGCGCGAGCGCCTCTCGGAGCGCGGCGTCATCCTTCAGCGCGCGGCCGGCGAACAGCTCCTGGCGCAGCGTGCCGGTGTACTCGGGGTAGACGTCCAGCTCGCCCCGGCGCAGCGCCTCCCACAGCACCGTGGTGCCGCCCAGCTCGCGGCGGTGCGTGGCCTGCGCCCCGGTGGCCTTCGCCACCTGCGTCACCATCTCCCCCAGGATGACGGACTCGGTGAACTTCTTGGACCCCACGCGCACCGCGGGCCCCTCACCGGGCGGCCTCTCGCACGCGCCCGCACCGAGCAGGACCAGCAGGACCAGCGCCCCCAGCCGCGTCATCCGGCCCTCCCCACGGGCAGCGGACGCTGCGCCTGGATGAACCGCGTGACGAAGGCGTCCGCGGGATGCGCCTCCAGGTCGTCCAGCGTGCCCTGCTGCACCACCTGGCCCTCGCGCATCAGCACGATGCCGTGGCCCAGGTAGGCCGCCTCCGCCAGGTCGTGGGTGACGAGCACCACCGTCTTGCCCAGCCGCTCGAAGATGCCGCGCAGGTCCGCCTGGAGGTCGTGGCGCACCAGCGGATCCAACGCGCCCAGGGGTTCATCCAGCAGCAGCACGTCCGGATCCAGCATCAGCGCGCGCATCAGCGCCACCCGCTGACGCTGGCCGCCGGAGAGCTGCCCGGGATAGCGCTCCAGCGCCTCCGCGGGGAAGCGCGTCAGGTCCGTCAGCACGCCCAGCCGCTCGCGGATCCGCGCCTGGGGCCAGCGCAGGTGCCGCGCCATCAGCGTGACGTTCTGCGCGCCGGTGAGGTGCGGGAACAGGCCTCCGCCCTGGAGCGCGTAGCCCACGCGCTGGCGCACGGCGAGCAGCGCGTCCGGGGCCTCGGGCAGGGGGTGGCCGTCGAAGAGGACGCGGCCGGTGTCCGGCCGCGCGAGTCCATTGAGCAGCCGCAGCAGCGTGGACTTGCCACAGCCGCTGGGGCCGATGAGCACCGTGGTGGCGCCCGTGGGCAACGTCAGCGTCAGCGGGTGCAGGGCCTGCAAGCCGCCGAAGCGCTTGGACACACCTTCCAGGGTGAACACGGGGCTTTTTCCGTCCCTTCAGCGCACGGCGAAGGCGCCGTTGCAGGCCGCGGGAAAGGGGACATCCACCGAGCCCGCCGAACCCTCCGAGCCCGCCGAGCGGAGACTGCAAGCGGCGAACAGGCCCCGCCCCTGCATGTCCACGCCGCCCGCCCAGACGACCACGTCGCCGCCGCCGTCCGGAGCGGGCGCGGTGAAGCGGGCGCAGCGCGTGGGCACGCTCTCCAGGTAGCAGTCCCGCATCTCCACCGCGCTGGCGCCGGGGAGCGCGTCGCGCAGTTCCTCCACGCTCTGGTCGCGCCAGCGCTCCAGTTGGGCCGTGCCCGGCTGCACCGGGTAGAAGAGGCTCCAGGAGAACGTGGACCGCTCGCAGCGGATCCGCCCCGTGTGCGTCGTCGAGGCCGCGAGCTGACAGCCCTCCGGCACGCCCAGCAACCGCCACGGCAGCAGGGGCGGCTTCACGAGCGCCGACGGCGCCAGCACGTCCCCTTCCGGGTTGCCCCGCGTGGCCAGGTACGCGAACAGCTCCAGGCACCGCCCCAGCTCCGGACGCGCGTTGTCGCGCACCACGCAGCCCAGCTGGCGCACCCGGCCCGCCGACGGTGTCACCGTCGTGAGGTACCCGCCCGCGTGGCAGGGCGGCGTCTCGCCCTCCGGGCCCGTGCACTTCGCGAAGCGCACGGACGGGTGTGGCTGGCCCGCGAGCGGCAGCTCACCCGCGACCTCCGCGAGCGGCGGGCCCAGGCGCGCACGGACGCGGGCACGTCCCGCCTCCAGGGCCTGCGCTTCGCGCACGTCGGACAGCTCGTCCAGCCACACGGCGAGCCCGCCGCAGCGGTAGGTGCGCGACGTGGCGCTGTCGGGCAGGGGCACGCAGCCGTCGAAGAGCGCGCGTGCATCCGCGACGAAGGGCCCCGTGGACGTGACACCCACGGCGGGGACCGCGGGGGCCACCGGCACGGTCGCCTGACACGCGCCCAGCACACCCCAGAGTCCCACCCAGACCGTCGCCAATGCCTTGCGCATCCGCGACGGGATAGGCGCCGGGCCCGGCCGAGTCAACCGGCCCGACGGCCCGACGCCCACCGCGCTACATCCCGCGGCTACTTCTTCAGCTGCTTCTCCAAGTCCTTCACCTGCATCTCGTGGCTGCTCACCACGCTCTCGGTGTCGGTCAGGAGCGCCAGGAAGGTCGCGTCGTTCTTGTACTCCTTGCGGCCCTCCTTGAGGATGTCCTTGCCCTTCTTCTGGTCGTCGGAGATGCGCGAGAGGAAGGCCTTGTCGAACTCGGGGCCCTGCTTCGCACGCAGCTTCTCCAGCTCCGCGTTCGTCTCGTCGACGCTCTTGCCCAGCTTCTCGCGGGTCTTCTTCATGTTCTCGTCGTAGCCCTGCTGCACTCCGCCAGCGCCGGAGCCGCCCATGCCCGTGGAGGGCATGCTGCCTTCGCTCAGCTCGCTGATCTCCAGTTGCTTGCTCTTCGCCCAGCTGCGCAGCGCTTCCTGGTTCTTCTCGTGGTCCTCACGCAGCTGCGTGGCGAACTGCTTCACCTGCGGATCCGTCGCCTGCTCCTCCGCGAGCGTCGCCAGCTTGATCTGCCGGTTGTTGAAGACGGCCAGCTTGCCGACATAGGTCACGCGCTTCGCGGCCGCCTCCCCCACCTCCTTGCCCTGCTTCTCCATGTGCTTTTCCTGCTTCGACATGGGGTCCTCGGCGTGGGCCGCGAAGCCCATCAGCCCCGCCATGACCGCCGCCGTCAGCGCCCGCGTCTTCCATTTCGTGTTGCCCATGGTCCCGCCTCCCCCGCGCCTCGCGGATGAATGAATGACGAAGGGAAGCTGGTGATGGGACGGGCCGGCGCCAGGGCCGCCCGGCCGACAGCCCCGCCCCCGGGAACGAGGCAAGGATGGCTTGTGCGTCACTCCGCGGGCAGCACGCCGCGCACCACCGCGCCGCGCTCCGGCGCCGTGGCCTGGGCCCAGCCGCGCAGCACCGCCAGCGCCTCCGTGGAGAAGGCCGGAGTGTCGAGGAGCGTGACGGTGGTGCCCGCTCCGCCCGTCTGCGCCTGCTCGAAGCGCGCGGTGAGCCAGCAGGCCCCGGGCAGGCCGTCCTCGGGCACCGTGCGCGACACCTCCAGCTCCAGCAGCGCGGAGGGCGACAGCCACGCCTCGGCCCACCGCAGCCGCCGCTCCAGCAGCGCGCCCAGGGACTCCAACGCGGGCGCCCCTTGGAGGGACGGATCCGCGCCCGCCGCGCCGGGTCCCGGTGGCAGGTACACCTCGCGCAGGAAGGGCGGCTCGCGGGTCAACGCGTGCGCTGTCGCGCGCAGCCACAGGCGACAGTCGTGCAGCACTCCCGCCGTGGCCACCTCGAAGGAAGGCAGGAAGTGGCGCGTCTCCGGTCGCCGGCCGCCCTGGCGCTCCGCCTCCACCTGCACGAAGGGCAACACCCGGGCGCCCCCCTCGACGAGGCCCTCCACCTCCAGCCCCAGC
>NZ_RAWB01000521.1 GCF_003612055.1 Corallococcus llansteffanensis | reverse complement strand
CGAGCCTTATCGTCGGCAGCGTCAGATGTGTATAAGGGACAGGGGGGCGGTGGAGGGCTGGAAGCCGATGCCGTGGAAGGTGTTCCTGCGGCTCACCGGCCTGGGCTTCGTGGGCAACACGCTGTACCAGCTGTGCTTCATCGAGGGCCTCTCGCGGACGACCGCGGCCAACAGCGGGATGCTCACCGCGGTGAGCCCGCTGGTGACGGCGGCCCTGGGCGCGGCGCTCGGCATCGAGCGGCTCCGCCGTCCGGTCATCGCCGGACTGTCCCTGGCGGTGGTGGGGATGCTGCTGGTGGTGGGCGCGCGAGGCCCCAACCTGGGCGCGGCGACCTGGGTGGGGGACGCTCTGATTGTCGGCAGCTCCGTGTGCTGGTCCATCTACACGGTGGGGACGCGCACCGTCGGTGCGGACGTGTCCGCGCTGCGCATCACCGCCATCACCATGCTGACCGGGGCACCGGGTGTGGTGCTGGCCGGCGCCTCGCAGGTCATCACGATGGACGCGTCGCGCGTGAGCACGTCGGGCTGGCTCGCGCTCGTGTACTCGGCGCTGGTGCCGCTGGTGCTCGCCTACTTCGTCTGGTTCCGCAGCGTGCAGCGGGTGGGCACCAACCGGACGACGGTCTACGGCACCGGCATCCCGGTGGTCGCGGCGCTCACCGCCTGGGCCGTGCGCGGCGAGCGCCCCACCCTGCTCCAGACGCTCGGCGCGGCCCTCATCCTCACGGGCGTGCTGCTCAGCCGCCGCAAGGAAGCGGCGGTCGACAAGGCCTGAGCCTCCCGCCTTAAGCCCTTCCCACGGACCTCACGGGCGTGCTGCTCACAGTCGCCGACAGGAAGTGGCGGTCAACAAGGCGTGAGCCCTACACCCTTCCCACAGACCTCACGGGCGTGCTGCTCGGTCGCCGCAAGGAAGTGGCGGTCGACAAGGCGTGAGCCTTCCGCCCCACGTCCTTCCCGCCGAGGACGCGCGGGGGCCTGAGCTCCCAACCCGGGCGAGCGGTGCGCTCAACCGCGAGGCCCGCGCTCCAGCGTCAGCCCGTACTCGTCCATCTTCCGGTCGAGCGTGGGCCGGCTGATGCCCAGCAGCTCCGCCGCGCGGACCTTCTTCCACCCTGACTCGCGCAGCGCCTCCGCGATAGCATCGCGCTCCAGCCGGGCCACCTGCGCCTGCAGCGTGCGCGGCCCCTGCCCCACCGCGCCCTCGCGGACCTCGGGAGGAAGCTGCGGGATGCCCACGTGGCCCGCCGCGTACACGCGACCCAGCCGCTCCGCCACCAGCTCCAGTTCGCGCACGTTCTGGGGCCACGGGTACTCCGCCAGCAGCCGCCGCGCCTCCGGCCCGAGCACCGGCGCCTCCCGTCCGCTCTGCCGTGCCGCGCGCAGCGCGAAGTACTCGAGCAGCACCGGCACATCCCCCCGTCGCTCGCGCAGCGGCGGCACTTCCACCTCGAAGCCCGCGAGTCCCCGCGCCAGCGCCGCGTCGAACTCACCGCGCGAAGCAAGCCGCGACACCGGAGCGGAGCTGGTGGCCACCACCCGCACGTCCACGGGCTCCTCGCCACCCTGCCGCGCCGGAGCCGCGCGCCGGGCAAGCATCCGCGCCAGCCGCTCCGCCGCAGCGCGAGGCAGCGCCTCCACGTGGCGCAGCAGCAGGGTCCCCGCATCCGCGCGCAGCACCGCGGACGTCACCGGAGGCTGTCCGGCCGCCCCGGCCCGGCCGAAGAGCGCCACCTCCACCGCCTCCAGCGGCTGACGGCACTCCACCGTCACCCACGGCCCCAACGCGCGTGGCGAGCGCCCATGGAGGAAGCGCCCCAGCAGCGCCTTCCCCGTGCCCGGCTCTCCGTGCAGCACGACGGGAGCGGCGCTGCCTGCGGCCCGCCGAGCCTCTTCCACCAGCCCCCGAAACGCCCGCGACGTCCCCAGCGGCGTCACCCACGGCATCTCCGCGGCCTCCGCCTCACCGCGAGACCGCACCGCCGTGTACGCCTCGCCCCCCAGCCGCCCCAGCGACGCGAGCAGCTGCCCCTCGCCCTCGGTGAAGGGGGACTCCTCGCGCTCCACGTACAGCACGCCAAAGGGCATGCCGCCCGAGGCCACCAGGGGCGCGCACAGCGCCGTGTCCGCGCGCCCCAGTTCCTTGCGCTCCAGCGCGGCCTGCACCAGCGCGCGAGGCACCTCCACGGACGCGGCACCCGACACCGCCGCGGTGCGCAGCCCCTCCGGCCCGCTCAGCAGCGCCGCGGTGCGATCCGCGTTGAGCGCATGCGCGGTCTCCTCCGCCAGCCGCCGCAGCACCATCGCCTCGCTGGTGGCCCCCAGCAGCGCCGTCCCCGCCGAGTACATCGCCGCGGCCGCGCCCACGTGCGGCAGCACCTCCTCGATGGGCACGTGCCCCGTCTCTGGCGCCTGCATGCCGGAGGGCTCGTCGACGATGGACACCGGCGGCGGCTCGAAGACCGCGATGGTGGCGCCCACGCGCATCCGGTCGCCGGGCCGCAGCACCGCCTCTTCCTGGAGGGCCAGCCGCTGCCCGTTGAGGAGGGTGCCATTGGTGGAGCCCAGGTCGCGCAGCCGCACCTGTCCCGCGAGCGTGTCCAGGAAGAGCTGCGCGTGGCGGCGCGACACCTGGTCGTCTTCCAACGGGATGTCGCACGACGGACTGCGCCCGAGGGTCAGTTGGGTGACGACCTCGTACCGGCGCCCCGCGGACGGGCCCGTGAGCAGCAGGAGTGCCGGCATGCGGTGCGGGAGCCTAGCAGCGCCCCTCGGGGCGCCAGCAAGGACCGGAGCCTACATGGGGCGTTCGGCGGTGAGCAGGGACCGCAGCTCGGATTCGTTGAGCGGACGGCCCTCCCGCGCGATGGCCAGGGCGTTGATCTGCTTCTCCTCCACCTCCACGTGGGCCCCCTTGCGCCACTCGGTGGTGTGCACCGCGCCATCCACCAGCCGGCCCACCACGGAGCCCTCGTCCCGCGTCACCACCTCCAGCCACAGGTTCTCCACCACCGCCTCGCCCTCCGGGTGCGTCTCGAAGGGGGCGCGCACCAGGAACGTCAGGGGCTCCATCAGCCCCTTGCGCTGGAAGCGCGCCAGGAACGCGGGCAAGAGCGCCTGCGCCTCCTCGTGCATGGCCTTCGTCTGCTCCTCCGGCTCCTTGGTGAAGCGCTCCCGGTAGGTCGCCAGGAGCTCCGCCGTGTTGTGCCGGCCCAGCGGCGACACCACGGTGAGGAACAGCCCCTCGTGGCCCTCGAAGGCGTCCAGCGGCACGCCCAGCAGGTTGGCCCGGGCCTCCTCGGAGGGCACCATCGTGAAGCTCTGGCCCTCGCTGGTGGACACCTCCGAGCGCAGCGCCGGCCCCTGCGCGAACGCCAGGTCCGTGCACAGCTCGTGGAGGAAGCTCTCCGCGGCCAGCAGGTCGCCCTCGCCCAGGTGGAAGATCTCCACGTCGCGCGCGCCGAACTTCTCCATCCCGTGCGAGTGCACCCACAGGGGCGTGTCCCCCTCCGCCAGCTCGATGGCGTGCAGGTGCACGTGGTCGCGGATGTCGAAGTCCAGCTCGGTGATCTCCACCACGTCCTCGGGCTCGTGCAGCTTGAACGCCGTCACGTCCACGAGCACGCCGGGCACCTGCTCCATCAGCGTGCGCACGGTCCACAGCGCCTCGAAGACGGGCAGCGTGGGCTGCGCGCCGCCGGGCTCCAGCAGGAACGCGTAGCAGGCCTGGGCCTTCTCCACGCGCGCGAAGGCCTCCGGACTGCCGCTGAACAGCTCCGGGTTGACGCGCGGGCGGCCCTCGTCCTCCGGCTTGAGCACCACGCGAACCTCCGAACCGTCCGCGCGCACGGTGAAGCCCTGCCCGTCCTCGTGCGGCACGAACTCCACCTCGTCGGTGGCGAACGCGGCGCGCAGCGCCTCCAGGGGCGGCGGGCCGGTCCGCTCGGTGGCCAGGACGTAGACCTCCTTCACAGGTGCTTCTCGATCTGTCGGAAGAGGTCCACGCGGTCCACCAGGTCGGTGAGGTAGTCCAGCTTGTCCGTCCCCAGCACCAGCACCGGCGACAGCGAGTAGCCCTCGAACCACTCCTCGTACAGCGAGTTGAGGCGCTTGAGGTACGCGGTCGGGATGTCCTTCTCCATGGCCCGCCCCCGCAGGCGGATGCGCTCACGCAGCGTCGCCACCGGGCAGCGCAGGTAGATCATCAGGTCCGGCGGCGTGAGCGACTGGGAGATGGTCTGGTACAGCTCCCAGTACGTGCCCCAGTCGCGCTTGTCGATGAGCCGCTGTCGGTGGAGGTTCTTGGCGAAGATTTCCGCGTCCTCGTACAGCGTCCGGTCCTGCAGCACCGTGCCTGACGTGCGCTCCAGCTCCCGGTGTAGGCGGAACTTGTGCGTCAGGAAGAAGAGCTGGGAGCGGAACGCCCACGTCTTCATGTCCTTGTAGAAGTCCGCGAGATAGGGGTTCTGGTCATTGGGCTCGAAGGACGGCGTGAGGCCGTACTTCCGGCACAGGAAGGACGTAAGCTCCGTCTTTCCGGCCCCGATGTTGCCCGCGATGGCGATGAACTTTTTCCTGGCCACGCCACCCTTGCTTGTAACCCCGGCGAGCGGCACACACCAGAAACAATGGTGACGGAAGCCATGGTAGATAAACTGCATGCCCCCGCCCCGTCCCGCACGTCCAGGTGCTCGCGCCGCGTCTGGTCATGCGTCGCCCGGCTGCCCGTCCGGTGAGCGGCACCCCCGGGGACCCGTCGCTTCAAGAGGCGCCCGGTAGGAGGAACCCCGACGCATGTTGCGCAAGCTCTGGTGCATCTTCGTGGCCGTGGTGTGGTCGGCCATCATGTTCTTCGTCTCCATCACGGCCATGATCGTGACGTTCAACCCGGCACGCTCGGTGTGGGTGGCCCGGAAGCTCTGGTCCCCGGTCCTGCTGTGGGCTGGCGGCGCGCGCCTGGAGGTCTTCGGCGGGGAGAACGTGGACCCCAAGCGCGCCACCATCTACGTGGCCAACCACCAGTCCACCCTCGACATCCCGGCCCACTTCATCTCCGTGCCGGCGGACTTCCGCTACGTGGCCAAGAGCCAGCTGCGCTTCGTGCCCTTCATCGGCTGGTACCTCTGGCTGGCGGGCCACATCTTCGTCAACCGCAGCGACCGCGCCTCCGCCATCGGTTCCCTGGAGCGCGCCGCGAAGAAGGTCCGCGAGGGCACCAGCATCTTCCTGTACCCGGAGGGCACCCGCTCCGAGGACGGCCGCGTGCTGCCCTTCAAGAAGGGCCCGTTCGCGCTCGCGCTCAAAGCCCGCGTGCCCATCTGCCCCGTCACCATCGAGGGCACCAGCACGGTGATGCCCAAGAACTCGTGGAACATCACCCCGGGGCCGGTGCGCGTGAAGATTGGCCGCCCCATCGACACCACGGCGTTCGCGGAGAATGACCGCGAGGGTCTTGCCCGGGCCGTGCGCGCGCAGATCATCGCCGACAACCTCTTCCTGGGAGGCAAGGGCGGCGACACCGAGGACGCCATCGCCCCGCAGGGCCGGGAGGGCGTCGGTCAGCGCGCCTCCGCCCCCACCTCGAAAGCCTCCTGAGCGAGCCCTCCGTGCCCCTGATGCCCACGAACCGCCCCCGCTGGACCCGCGCCGCCCTGTTGGGACTGGGCCTTCTTGCCACCGGCTGTGGCCACGGCAAGACGGCAGGAAGCGCCGCGCTGACGCCCCAGGCACAGGCGCGCGCGTACCTGGACGAAAACCAGCCGGAGAAGGCGGTGCCGCTGCTGCGAGAGCTGCACGCGCGCACCCCGGACGACGTGGACGTGGCGAGGGCCCTCACCGAGGCCCAGGTGAAGGCGGGCCATGCGGACGCCTGGGCGGAGGAGCTGCGCCAGGCCATCGCCCGGAACGAGCGCGCCATGGACCAGTACATGCTGGGCCTGACGCTCTTCTCGCGGGCAAAGGACGCGGGCCAGCCCACGGTGGCCGCCTTCGAGCGCGCCATCGCCCTGTCCCCCACCACCGCCGAGTTCCACTACCGCCTGGGCGTCGCGCGCCTGGAGTCGGAGCAGTACGCCGCCGCGCTGGGCCCGCTGCGCAGGGCCGTGGAGCTGGCCCCGGAGCGCGCGGGCTGGAAGCTGCCACTCGCCAAGGCGCTGGCCCGCACCGGCAACACCGCGGGCGCCGTGGAGGCCCTGGGCACCGTCGTGCGCGCCCGGCCCACGCCCGGGGAGGTCACCACCGCGCGAGCGCTGATGAACCAGATCGCGGACCCCTTCCAGGGCTTCCCCAAGGCGGCGGAGGCGAAGCTCGAGGAGGGCATGCGCTTCCTGCACGAACAGGACGCGCCCCAGCACGCCCTCATCGCCTTCGAGGAGATCCTCCACGACTACCCGGACCTGGCCGTGGTGCACGCCCTCCTGGGGCTGGCCTACCAGCGCCTGGACGACGCCGGCCGCGCGGTGGACGAGTTCAAGCAGGCCATCGAACGTGCCCCGCAGGACGGCAAGAACCAGCTCTACCTGGGGGAGCTGTACCTGTCGCGCCAGCGTCCGGACGCGGCCCGCGCCGCCTTCGAGAAGGCCGTGGTGCTCAACCCCCTGCTGGAGCTCGCGTGGTTCCGCCTGGGCGACCTGCGCCTGGAGCAGCGGGACATGGCCGCGGCGAAGGACGCCTTCCAGGTGGCGGTGACGCTGCAACCGGACTCGGTGCCCGCGCGCGGCAAGCTGGCGCTCGTCTACCAGCTGGAGGGCGACTACCCGGCCGCCCAGCGGGAGCTGAAGTACGTGGCGGAGAAGAACCCGGAGAACACCGAGTTCGCCCTGCGCCTGGGCCTGCTCTACACCGACGAGTCCCAGAAGGCGCGCACCCCCCAGGACCGTCAGAAGGCCACGGCCGAGGCGGAGCACTGGCTGGGCAAGGTGCTGGAGACCCAGCCCGACAACGCGGTGGCGAGCCGCGCCCTCCAGCTGCTGAAGGGCCAGTAGCCACCGGCGCACCGCGCCCTCTACACTCCGCTTCCGATGAGCGACGCGCGCAAACCCGCCCCCCC
>NZ_RAWB01000520.1 GCF_003612055.1 Corallococcus llansteffanensis | reverse complement strand
GGCGGGGGCGGTGACGCCGACGAACGTGACGAAGGTGGCGCGGGTGACGGGCGCGACGCCCGCGGGGGAGCTGCTGCCCAACCCGAACCAGACGCACTCCAACTACGAGGTCTACGGCACGGACCTGGGCATCGTCTGGGACAAGGGCGGCAACGAGGTGTTCGTCCTCTTCGGGGACACCTTCGGCGCGGGCTGGTGCGGCAACGGCGGGTGCGGCGGTGGGTGGCGCAGCAACGTGCTGGCGCGCTCGGCGGACACCACGCTGTCCAACGGGCTCACCTTCACCACGATGATCCAGGACGCTCCCCGGCACGCGAAGGAGATCCTGCCGTCGCGCAAGGTGGACAACGACGAGATGACCGTCATCCCCACCGCGGGCGTCACCGTGGGCGCGCGGCACTACATCCACTACATGTCCGTGAGGCACTGGGGGGACCCGGGGCAGTGGATCACCAATCACGCGGGCATCGCGTACTCGGATGACAACGGGCAGAACTGGGTGAAGCACGCCACCGCCCGTTGGGTGAACAACGCCTCGTGGACGAACCCGTTCCAGATGGCGGCCCTCGTGAAGAACGGTGGGTTCGTCTACCTGTACGGGACGCCCAACGGCCGCTTCGGCAACGTGCACCTGGCGCGGGTGCCGGAGGGCGCGCTGCTGGACATCAATGCTTACCGCTACTGGGACGGCAACGGCTGGTCCACGTCCCAGGCGGCGGCGCGGCCGGTGGTCATCGGCATCGCGGGGGAGCTGTCCGTCGCCTACAACGCGGCGCTGGGCCGCTTCCTGATGACGTACCTCAACGAGCACCGTCAGGCCGTCGTCCTGCGCGACGCGGGCACGCCGACGGGGCCGTGGAGCGGGGAGAAGCTGCTGGCCACCGGCGCGGCCTTCCCCGGCATCTACAACGCGTTCATCCACCCGTGGGGCAACACCGCCAGCGAGCTGTACTTCATCAGCTCGCAGTGGACGCCCTACAACACGTTCCTCCTGCGCGCGTCGCTCACCGCCGACACGCAGGGGGACAACCTCTTGTCCGAGCCGGGCTTCGAGACGCAGGCGGCGACGCCGGTGATGGCGCCCTGGTACCTCGCGGGCGGAGGCGGCATCGACCGGGCGGTGGGCCAGGCCCGCACCGGGCAGGACAACGGCTTCGTGCGCGGGAGCAGCGGCTGGAATGCGCTCAAGCAGAGCGTTGTCGTGCGGCCCTACACGGACTACACGCTGAAGGGCTGGCTGCGCACGTCGCCCAACAACGCGGCGGGCTACTTCGGCGCGCGCGCGGCGGGCAACGGCCCCGTCCTGGGCGAGGCGCCCTTCGGCGCGCTGGGGGCGTGGACGGAGCGCGCCGTCACGTTCAACTCCGGCGCCAACACCGTGGTGGAGGTCTACGGCGGCGTGTGGGCGGACAGCGGCGACACCTGGGCGCAGCTGGATGACGTGAGCCTCACCCGGGGCGCGAACCTGGTGGCGCAGGGCGGCTTCGAGCAGCAGCCGTCCGGCACCGCCACCTCGCCCTGGTACGCGCACGGCGGCGCGGGCATCGACCGGGGGCTGGGCTTCGCGCGCACGGGCGCGAACAACGCGTGGGTGCGCAACTCGAGCGGGTGGAACGCCATCGTGCAGGAGGTCGCGGTGACGCCAGGCACGCGCTACACGCTGACGGGCTGGGTGAAGACGTCCGCGAACCAGAACGACGGCTACTTCGGCGCGCGGGCGCTGAACGCCGGCCCCATCCTCAACGAGACGCACCTCACGCAGCCCCTGGGCAACTACACGCTCTTGAGCGTCACGTTCGACTCCGGCGCGAACCACGCCGTGGAGGTGTACGCCGGGACGTGGGCGAACGCGGGCGACACCTGGCTGCAGGTGGATGACGTCGCGGTGACGCGCAACTGAGTCAGGGCTCGGCGGGGAACAGCGCGCGCAGCTCCCGGAGCGTGCGGGGGCTCGCGCCCCGGGGGCCGGTGACCCAGATGCGCTCCGGCTCCAGCGCCAGCTCGCGCCACGACACCGCGCCCCCGTCGGGCAGCAGCACCTCGCCATCCAGGCGCACCACCGAGTGGCGGCGCGACACCGCCTCCAGCCCGAAGAGCAGCCGCTCCACGTCGGACCAGCGCGCGGGGGCGAACAGCAGGTCCACGTCCGACATCGGCCGCAGGAAGGTCACGCCGGAGCGGTGCTGCCAGGCCAGCGAGCCGAACACCCGCACCGTGAGGTCCAGCGCGGCGCCCAGGGCGACGACGTCCTCCAGCGCGGAGCGCCACGCCTCGGGCGCCGTGGGGCGCGTCTCATTCAGCGTGGGAGGCGGCAGCCAGCGCTCCACCGCGGGAAGGCCCACGTGCAGCGCGAGGTGACGGCGGTCGGGCAGGGTGAGGCCCAGTCGCAGCTCGTCGTCCCGGTCCGGAAGGTCCTGGCGGGCGACGGCGAAGGGCCGGCCGTGCTCCCGCCACTCCGTCACCTGCCGGTGGACGTCCGGGCCTGGCGTGGAGCGCAGGTGCTGGGCCCAGTCCGCGCCCAGGTACACCCAGTCGTGCCGCGCCGGACGTTCAGCCGGCATCGAGGCCAGTCCCCTCTGTCCGGGTGGAACCCGGGCGTCCTTCCGCGACGCGGGACGTTGCGGCCCTCGGGGCTCGCGCAGGCGGAAGGAGGGGCAGGAGCACTGGCGACATCCGTGACGGATTCATTACCCGGATTCACGCCCCGGGTGGGGTCCAACCTGCACGCGTCGACGCGAGAGAGGTCGGGGAAGCCGCCGCTCCACACATCTCCCCGGAAATCCGGGTGGGAGGTCCTGCGCACGGCAGGGCTGTTCCCACGGCGGGGGCGAACCCCCACCGCGTGAAGCCTGCAACCTCCGGCACCGGGAGCTTCATCCCGGCACGCGGCGGTCCGCTGGGGCGCGAGTTCAGCGGGGCTGCTGGACGACGGGGCGCGCGGCGCTGACGTGCTGCCGCCGCATGTCGATGAGGATGTCGTAGTTGCGCGGCTCCGGGGCGACGGGGCCGGCGGCGAAGCGGTAGAGGCCGCTGACGTCAGGCTCGCGGGGAAAGCGCTCCTTCACGAGCGCCTTGAGCATCTCCTTCGCCACCCACTCGGAGTCCACGGACACGGAGCCGAACTCGTCCAGGTAGCGGAACGGGGCGGAGGAGTCCGTCTGCTTCGCGGTGAGGACGAAGACGCGCGGCTTCCAGGCCGGCACGACGAGGCTCGCGCCCTCCTCCATCAGCGCCAGCTCCCGGCCCTGGGGCAGCGCGAACAGCTCCAGGGACTGCTCGTGCGCGAGCAGCGCGCTGAAGCCCACGAACCCGGTGAGCAGCAGCGTGGCCAGGCGCGGCCCGTGCCGGGGCCAGACGGTGCCCAGGTTCACGAGCGACGCGGCGAAGAAGACGGCCCACACGCCGGTGAGCGCGTTGAGCGTGCGGTAGGTGGGCCAGCGCTCCCCGGCGAGGAAGCTGACCGAGTACGCCGCGGCCGACAGCGTCACCAGCGCCAAGAGCCAGCGCCCCACGCCGATGAGCCCCGAGCGGCGCCCCTCCACGGCGACGCCCACGCCCAGCAGCGTCAGCGTCAGCACCACCATGGACCAGTAGCCGTCCATGTCGCCGCCCAGCGTCTCGTTGAGCGCGGACAGGGCGAGCGCGTTGGGGAACACGTGCGTGAGCGCCCAGAGCGTCTTGTCCACCCAGTGCTTCTCGAAGACGATCCGCGTGGACGGCGTGAAGAGGCCCGTGGCGAACGTCACCTTGGTGATGAGGTACGCGAGCACCAGCCCCAGGCCCATCACCCACAGGTGCTTCGCCATCCAGCGCGCGGTGTCCTTGAGCGACGTGTCACGCCGCACCACCAGCGCCGCCGCGAGCAGCACCGCGTAGAACAGCCCGCTCACCTGGTAGATGAGCGTCGCGGCGGACATGGCCCCCACGGCGGCCAGCGCCCAGCGCCCCGGATGCGACGCGGGCGCCTCCGGCCGGCCGATGGCGCGACGGGCGAGCGCGAACGCCAGGAGCCCCAGCATCAGCGCCACCGCCTGCGGCCAGCAGATGCCCCAGTTGGCGATGACCTGCGCGGACGGCGTCAGCGTCAGGAACCCCGCCAGCAGCGCCGCTGACGTGGGGCGCCAGCCCTCCTTGCGCAGCATCAGGAAGACCGCCGCCGCGAGCACGCCCAGCCCCGCGACGCCCAGCAGGCGCAGCCCCGTCAGCCCGTCGATGCCTCCCGCCGCGCGCGCGGACGCCTCCAGCATCCAGCCGTAGAGCGGACGGCCCTGCGACGCGCAGACGCGCAGGATCTTCCCCGGCTCCTCGCGCGCCTCGCGGAGGATGGCGTAGTCGTCGCGCAGGCCATACCGGTGGATGACCGCGCTCCAGTAGATGGGGAAGGGGAGCAGGAGCAGCAGCGCCACGGTGCCGGGAACGACCAGCGCGCGGGGCGTGGGACGGGTCATCAACTTGAAGGCCATCGAGATTGACGCACTGTAGCAGAACCCACCCCACGACTCTCGCTGGAACCGCGACACGACAAGGTTCCAGCCACGGTGAGAAACGCGGAGTTCCAAGGACCTTCACGGAGCGACGTCGGGGTCGGCGTCGGCGTGCTCCGGGGCCTCTCCGAACTCCGGGCCTCGGGGCTGGCGGACCACGTTGAGCACGGGCCGCGCGTCGGAGAGCGAAGCGGTGAAGAGCGAGGGCTGTCCGGGATCCGCGAACACCGTGGCGAAGTCCTCCGCGCGAAGCCCGCGCGCGAGCCGGGCCGCGAACGTGTCCTTGAGCAGCCGCACGTAGTACTCGACGTCGTAGTCGCGCGGATCATCGCCGGCCGGGGAGCCGTGAGCGGCGCGGGGCGTGGGCTCGCCGTCCTCGGCATCCGGTTCCGGCAGCAGGCCCGCGCGGCCGCCCGTGGCGCGGTAGACGCGCACGCGCTCGCCCAGGGACCAGTGCTCGCGGCCGTTCGTGAGCAGGGCCTCGTAGGGCAGTTCGCGCCGCTGCTTGCGCGTGGCGAGGTACTGGGCAGGCCCCTTCGTCAGCCGCACCTGGGTCGTCACCTCGAAGGTGGGCACCTGGCGTCTGCGCAGCGCCATCACCGTGTCCACATAGGTGTCGCGCACGGCGCTGACGTTCCCGTTGAGCAGGTGCTGGAGGGCGCGGCGCAGGAAGTCCTCCCCGTACGGCTCCGCGCGGCTGGAGCGGAACGCCACGCCGCGCAGCAGCAGGGGCCCTGAGTAGGGCTGCAGCGCGTAGTTCTTCGGCTCGTGCGACAGCATCGCGGCGTAGCGCCCGTCGAACTCCAGCCGCACGCGGGGCGGCAGCAGGGCCGCGACCTCCGACACCACGCGGCGCTCGTCGACCTCCGTCCAGGTGTCCGGCACCGCGAAGTAGACGCCGTCCGTGTCGGCCTCCAGCAGCGTCACGCCCCGGGCGGCCAATTCGCGGCACAGCAGGCCCAGCACCTCGCGCCCGTGCCGCGTCACCTCGTTGGCGGCGTGCACGTCCGAGAAGCGCGTGAGGCCCACCGCGCCCAGGTAGCCGTAGGCGGAGTTGACGATGAGCTTCATCGCCGCGGAGATCGCCTCGTGCGTGTGGCGCTCCGGGGAGCCGGGCGGGGCCTTCTTCCCCTTCGCCTTCGCGTCCAGCCGCTGATCCACCAGCCGGTCCACCAGCGCGAGCAGCACGTTCAGCCGGTCGCGCTTCGGCCCGATGCGGTACTGGCGCATCAGCGACGGGTAGAGGCTGGCCACGTCCGCCTTGACCACGTGGTGCGCGACGCCGGTGGCGAACAGGTGCAGCGCCGCACCGCTGTGGGACGTGCCGTCGCCGGACTCGTGCGCGGGCAGCGCCGCGCCCGCCCGCAGGTACGCGCGCACCAGCAGCGGATCCAACACGCCGGTGGCCGGGCCCGCGTCCGCCAGCCGCTCGTACCGCCGGGGCGCCATGCGCGCGAGCGCGAACACCGCGCCGCCCAGCAGGTGCGCGAGCCCCGCCGCTTCCGTCACGTCGTCGCGCGCGTAGCGGCGCACCCGCTCCGGGTCCTTGCGGAAGACTTCGTACACGCGCGCGCCGGGGATGAGCTCGCGCTCGGGCCCCGCGAGCCCCAGGTGCCGCGCCACCGCCTTGAGGCCGTGGCCGGGCAGGTCGCGGGCGGAGAAGTCGTGCCGGCGCACGGCGTCCAGCGTGTCGATGAACTCGCGCCCCGGCACGGTGTAGCGCGCGCGGCGCATGGGGTCCGCCTCGCGGCCCCCCGGTCCCCGTCCGAGCGCGGCGCCCCGGGCGGAGGGCCGGTGGCGCAACCCCGGCAGGCCCGCGCGGCCCAGCGCCAGCGGCACGTTCAGCCGCTTCGCGCGCTGGTCCAGGAAGGGCAGGTCGAAGCCGTGCAGGTTGTGGTTCTCCACCACGTCGGGGTCCGCCTCGCGGATGCGCGCCACCAACCGGCGCAGCAGGTCCGCCTCGCCCGCGTCGCCGTCCGCCGTCACCTCCAGCGTCTGGGCGCGGCCCTCGGGGTCCCTCAGCGCGACGAGGAAGATGCGGTCCTTCGCCGGGTCCAGGCCGGTGGTCTCCAGGTCGAACTGGAGCCGGCGCAGGTCGTCGAACACCAAGTCGCGGAAGTACGTGCGCCCGGTGGCGACCAGGTACTGCTCCTCGGGGGGCAGCACCAGCACCTCGTGGGCGCCCAGGTCGCGCAGGTGGCCCACCCGCTGGCCCAGCCGCGCCGACGCGCCCCGGAGCACCGCGGCCCCCAGCGCCCGGCCATCGTCCGCGCTCACCACGTAGCGCAGCGCCCCCGGCCCCTCCAGCTCGCGGAACGTCACCGTGCCCGCCGCGCTTGCCGTGGACGACGGTCCTTCCGGCTGGAGCCCCGCGCCCAGGTGCTCCAGGTCCTGGAGCGACGCGAGCAGCAACCACGGCCGGTAGCGTGCGTCCTCGCGGATCCGCACGGAGGTCCCGGGCTGCCGCTTCCACACGAAGGCGCGTCCGTCAGGCTCCGCCCACACGGACACGATGCCGGGCGTGGGGTCCCATCCCCACAACCACTCCTCCTCCATCGGATGGACCGCGGGTGGGGGGACCATGGGGATGCGC
>NZ_RAWB01000051.1 GCF_003612055.1 Corallococcus llansteffanensis | reverse complement strand
CCCCCCGCGCCGTGCGCCCCGATCCCGTCGCCATGGCCCGCGCGGTGCGTGACTTCCTCACCGCCGCGGGCCTGCCGCTCCAGGACGAGAACCTGGTGGACACCCCGACGCGCGTGGCCGACGTGTGGGCCAACGGCTTCCTCGACGGCTACGGGCGCACGCCCGAGGAGGCGCTCGGGAAGACCTACCCCGCGCCCCCGAACTCGTCCGGGGAGATCGTCGTCGTGTCCGACTTGCGCTTCCACTCCATGTGCCCGCACCACCTGCTGCCCTTCACCGGCCGCGCGCACGTGGCCTACGTGCCGGGCACGCGCGTCGTGGGCTTCGGCCGGCTGGCGGCGCTGGTGGACTGCTTCGCGCACCGGCTCATCCTCCAGGAGGACCTGGCGCGTCAGGTGGCCCAGGCGCTCGCCCGCGTGCTCAACAGTCCCGCCACCGCCTGCATCCTGGAGGCGGAGCAGGCCTGTCTGCGCTTGAGGGCGGATCACCAGCGCGACGCCGTCACCCACGCGGAGGCCTATGAGGGCCTCTTGCGCCGCGACGGCCCGCTGCGCCGCGAGCTGTGGGCCCGGCTGGGGGCCCGGCGATGAACCCCGCCTCCCAGACCTTCGAACGCGTGGCGCCCGAGCGCGTGGCGAAGGCGCTGGAGGCCCTGAAGGACGTGCTGGCCGAAGGGCAGGTCCGGCGCGATGAGGCCTCGCTCGACGCCTACGCGCGCGACGAGTCCGACAGCGGCGTCTACCCGCCGGACGTCGTCCTGCTGCCGGAGAACACCGCGCAGGTGTCCGCCATCTTCAAGGCCTGTCAGGCGCACGGCGTGCCCTTCACCCCCTGCGGCGCGCGCAGCGGCAAGAGCGGTGGTTCCCTGCCCCTGCGCGGCGGCGTGGCGGTGAGCCTGGAGCGCATGAACCGCATCCGCGCCATCTCCACCGAGGACCTCACCGCGGTGGTGGAGCCCGGCGTGGTGACGGGAGATTTGATGAAGGCGGTGGAGGCCCAGGGCCTGTTCTATCCACCGGACCCGAACTCCTGGGAGTTCTGCACCCTGGGCGGCAACGTGGCGGAGAACGCCGGCGGCCCCCGCGCGCTCAAGTACGGCGTCACGCGCGACTACGTCATCGGCCTGGAGTGGGTGATGCCGGACGGCGAGGTGCTGCGCGTGGGCCGGCGCACCATCAAGGGCGTGGCCGGGTACGACCTCGTGGGCCTCTTCGTCGGCTCCGAGGGCACGCTCGGCGTCGCCACGGAAATCACCGTCCAGCTCATCCCGCTGCCGCGCCAGGTGATGACCGCGCTGGTGGTGTTTCCTTCCGTGCTCCACGCGGCCCGGGGCGTCTCCGCGGTGCTCGCCGCCGGCATCCTCCCCCGGTGTCTGGAGCTCATCGACGAGGTCGCCGTGCAGGCCATCGTCCACCGGGGCAGCTTCCAGTTCCCCCCCGGCGCGGGCGCCGCCCTCATCGCCGAGGTCGACGGCAACACCCCCGAGGGCGTGTTCGCGGAGCTGACCCAGCTGGGCGCCATCTGCGAGGCCCAGGGGGCCACGCAAACCCTGGTCGCCCAGGACGACGCGCAGCGCGACCGGCTGTGGGCCGCGCGGCGGGGCATCTCCCCGGCGCTGCGCGCGCTCAAGGCCGCGAAGATCTCCGAGGACATCGTGGTGCCCCGCTCGAAAATTCCCGACATCATCGAGCAGCTCAAGCGCATGGGCGACGAGCTGGGGCTCACCGTGGCCACGTATGGCCATGCGGGCGACGGCAACCTGCACGCCAACATCCTCTACGACGGCCCCGGCCAGCGTCCCCTCGTCGAAGAGGCCCTGCGTCGCATGCTGGAACTCACCGTCGCCCTGGGGGGCACCATCACCGGCGAGCACGGCGTGGGGCACGCGAAGCGGGAATATCTGGCGCTGGAACAGGCTCCAGGGCTCCTGGACCTCCAGCGGCGCCTGAAGGCCTTTTTTGATCCATCAGGCCTGCTCAATCCCGAGAAAATCTTCCCCGCGCTCAAGCGTTCCTAGTCAGTGGCCGGAAACGTAGGTGCTGTCCCACCCGTCACGTTTCTCAACCTTCAAGGTCCGAAAGGGCTGCCGCGTGACGGGCTTTTGACAAGGGTAAGCGGGCGAAATGCCCCTCTCGACAGGAATGAGAAACCCTTTCCGCCGTTGCGCGTCCTAGTAACAGGTGGACGCGGTTCGTCGGGGGATTCATCGCGTCCGGCAGTTACGAACGGAAGGACGGGAAATCATGGCCAACTCGACGAAGTTCGCAGCAGAGGGCCTTTCACATTACCTGCGGCACCTCGGCGGACATCACCAGCTGACGCGCGAGCAGGAGTACGAGCTGGCGCGCCAGGCCCGCAAGGGTGACGAGAGCGCCCGACAGACGCTCGCCAGTTCCAACCTCGCTTTCGTGGTGGCGGTGGCCAAGAAGTTCGCCAACCGCGGCGCCCGCCTGGATGACCTCATCCAGGAAGGCAACGTGGGCTTGATGAAGGCCATCGAGCACTTCGATCCGAAGAAGAACGTGCGGTTCGCCACCTATGCCGTCTGGTGGATCCGCGCCTACATCACCCGCTACCTCAAGGACAACCGCAGCCAGGTGCGCGGCGGTGAGGCGGAGCGCGGCAGCATGGTGGACTTCTCGCTGGACGCCACCATCGACGAGGAGGGCGAGACGACCTTCCTCGACCGGCTGGAGGACGGCGGCCCCTCGCCTCAGGAGACGTTCCTGTCGCGCGAGCAGGACACCGAAATCCAGGAGGCCCTGGCCAAGGTGCGCAAGCGCATTGGCGACCTGGGCTGGGACATCCTCCAGGAGCGGCTCACGCAGGACAAGCCGCTCACCCTGGAGGAGCTGGGGCAGCGCTGGGGCGTGTCGCGCGAGCGCGTGCGCCAGGTGGAGCTGAAGACGAAGAACTTCCTGGAGCGCTACCTCTTCGCCTTCAACGAGAACGAGGAGCACACCGCCACGGCCGACGCGGCCTGAAGCACGCCGAAGCAGCCATTCCAACCCCTGCCCACCCACCCGGGAGGGCAGGGGTTTTGTTCACCAGTGATGGGGCCTGGCGGGTGGTTCGACCCTCGCCGGCCCCGTCTTCTTTTTTGCCGCGCTGCGTCTCGCGCGTTCGGTTGCTGGTAGGCAAGCGTGCGTGTTAAGGCGTTTGGATGCGCTTGAAATTGCTAGCCCTTTGGGTGCTTGCGGCCCTTCCAGCCCAGGCAGCGGATCCCGCGCTGCTCAGCCAACTCGATGCGTTGTTCGCCAAACGGAACGACGCTGAATCCTTGAAGGCGTTGGAGGCGGGGCTGAAGGACGCCCTGACGGCCGAGCCAGAAGACTTCGAGCTCGCGTGGCGCAAGGCCCGCATCCTCCAGTGGCAGGCGGACGGCGCCACGGAGAAGAAGCTGAAGATGGTCCTGGGCAAGCAGACCTGGGAGGCGGGCGACAAGGCCGCGAAGCTCCAGCCCGCGCGCGTGGAGGGCTACTACTTCGCCGCCTGTGGCATCGGGTCCTACTCGCAGGCCGTTGGCATCATGAAGGCCCTGGGGGACGGCCTGGAGGGCAAGTTCAACGAGCGCCTGGACACCGCGCTGAAGCTCGACCCGGGCTACGACTATGGCGGGCCCTGGCTCGTGAAGGGTCGCTACTACTTCGAGCTGCCTTGGCCGAAGCGGGACCTGTCCAAGTCGGTGACGTTCTATGAGAAGGCCATCGCCAAGTATCCGCAGTCGCTGCGCGCGTACCTCTACCTCGCCGAGACGTTGTTGAAGGACGGCAAGGCGGAGAAGGCGCGCGACGCCATCGAGAAGGTCAAGCAGGGAAGCACGGCGTACAACCCCGCGGAGGGGCAACGCGTGCAGCAGTGGGCCAAGAAGACGGATGCCGACATCCAGGAGGAGCTCAAGTGAGGGCAGAGAGTCAGGTCACGACGGCTCCCGCGGCGAGCGGGACGCAGGAGCAGAACCTCGTCCAGTTGCTCGTTCAGCGGGCCCAGAACGCCTCCAAGGTGGGCGTCACGCACAAGAAGGACGGGCGCTGGCAGGACGTCACCTTCGCCCAGGTGCTGGAGGACGTGAAGGGATTGGCGTCCGGGCTCATCGCCCAGGGCATCCAGCCCGGGGACCGGGTGGCCATCTTCGCCAACACCAGCCTCCAGTGGATCATCGCGGACCTGGCCGTCAGCGCGGCCCAGGCCATCACGGTGCCCATCTACGGCTCCAACACGCCGGATGAGTGTCGCTACATCCTGAACCACTCGGAGACGAAGATGCTTCTCGTCGACTCCGACGAGAAGGATGCGAAGCAGGCCGGGCGCCTCACGCGCGTGCGCTCCAAGCTGAACGACATCCCGTCGCTGGAGAAGATCGTCGTCTTCGAGGGCCCCGTCAGCGGCCCCAAGGAGATGACGCTCGCGGACGTGATGGCGTCCGGCAAGACGGGGCCCCAGGCGACGGAGGACGCGTTCACGCAGCGCGTGTCGGCGGTGAAGTCGGATGACACCAACCTGCTCATCTACACCTCCGGCACCACGGGCGACCCGAAGGGCGTCATCCTGACCCACGGCAACTGGGCCTATGAAGCGAAGGCCACCCAGGCCATGGGCATGATGAAGCCCGAGGACTCGGTGATGCTCTTCCTCCCCCTGGCGCACGTGTTCGCCCAGGTGGTGAAGGCCGCGTGGCTGTCCATGGGGTTCCGCCTCATCATCGCGGAGTCGGTGGACAAGCTGCTGGCGAACCTGGCGGAGACGCGCCCCACGGTGCTGCCGTCGGTGCCGCGCGTGTTCGAGAAGGTCTACAACAACGTCGTGGCCAACGGCTCCTCGGCGCCGGGCATGAAGGGCAAGCTGTTCCGCTGGGCCTTCGGCATGTTCGACGAGTACTCCGAGGCCATGGCGCAGGGCCGCCCGTACAACTCGATGATGTTCGGCCTGGCGAAGAAGCTGGTCTTCTCCAAGGTGCGCAAGACGCTCGACGAGAAGCTGGGCGGCAACATGCGCATCTTCATCTCCGGCGGCGCGCCGCTGTCGCGGAAGATCGCCTACTTCTTCGACCTGCTCGACCTCAAGGTGCTGGAGGGCTACGGCCTCACGGAGACGAGCGCGCCCTGCAACGCCAACCGCGTGGAGAAGATCAAGATCGGCACCGTGGGGCCGCCGGTGCCCGGCACGGAGATCAAGATCGCCGCGGACGGGGAGATCATGGTCCGGGGCCCGTGCGTGATGAAGGGGTACTACAAGAACCCCGCCGCCACCGCGGAGGTGCTGGAGCCGGACGGCTGGTTCCACACCGGTGACATCGGCGAGGTGGACGCGGACAACTACCTGCGCATCACCGACCGCAAGAAGGACATCATCGTCACCGCGGGCGGCAAGAACGTGGCCCCCCAGAACATCGAGAACACGCTCAAGACCTTCCCGCTCATCAGCCAGGCGATGGTCTACGGCGACAAGCGTCCGTTCCTCGTCGCGCTCATCACCGTGTCCGAGGACCCCGCGCGCAAGTTCCTGGAGGACAAGGGCATCGCGGTGGGCAGCTATGCGCAGAACTCCCAGCGGCCGGAGATCAAGACGGCCGTCGAGGAGATCATCAAGAAGGTGAACGCGGAGATTCCTCCGTACTCCAGCATCAAGAAGATCGCCGTCATGGACGCGGACTTCACGCAGGAGTCGGGAGAGCTCACGCCCACCCTCAAGGTGAAGCGCAAGGTGGCCAGCCAGAAGTACAAGGCGACCATCGACGCCATGTATGACGGCGCGAAGGTGATGGACTGAGGCACCCGCCGGCGCTCCCCGGCGCGTCCCGAAAGGGGCCTGGGGAGCACGGCACGAAGCCCGACGCCCGTCCGCAGGCGCCGCATCAGGCGGCTCGCGGTACGGGCGTCAGGGGCGGTCCGGCAGGTCGCTGGAAGGGACGGGCCTTCAGCGCCCCTCCCACACGGCTTCAGGCGTGGTGGCTCGGGGACTTGGCCGAGACGTCCTTGTCCACGCCGGAGGCGGCGGACAGCGTGCCCGGCTTCTTCTCCTCGGCGTCGTCCTTCTCGTCGGTGGAGAAGCCGCGCTTGAAGTTGCGCAGCGCGCTGCCCAGGGACGAGCCGAGCTGCGGCAGCCGCGAGCCGCCGAACAGCAGCAGCAGCGCCGCGAAAATCAAAAGAATCTCAGGAAGCTTCAAACCCATGGCTTCGCTCCTCGCGCAAGGCGCGCAGGAGCATAGCGGTGCGAGGTGGGTCGCGCTAGCAACTCCCGCCGTCGCTCACGCCTGCCAGCCCGCTGGCTGCGCGAGTTCCCGGGGGAGCGGCACCGGCAGCGTGAGGAAGAGGGTGCTCCCTCCCGCGTCCGTCTGGGCACCTACCTGTCCGCCATGCGCCTCCACCTCCTGCCGGGCCAGGAAGATGCGCAGCGGATCCTCCAGCTTGCGCTCACGGAACGCCCGCTCCTCGCACTGGAAGACGGCGGAGATGTCCTCGGCGGGCACCGGCGCGCCGTCGCGGCGCACCTCCACCCGCACCTGGTGTCCCAGGCTCGCGGCCCGGACGTGAAGCTCCTCGCCCGGCTGCACGCGCACCAGGTGGTGGTGCACGAAGGCCTCCACCGCGTGCTGGATGCGGCCCGCGTCCACCTCCACGTCGGGCAGGTCCGGCAGCGGATCCAACACCAGCGCGGCGCTGGACGCGGAAGCGGCGGCGCGCATGCGCTCCACCGCCGCGTCCAGGATGGGCAGCAGCGGCTGCCGCTCGCGCTCCACCGCCAGGGCGCCCAGCTCCGCGCGGCTCGAGTCGAAGAAGTCCTGGGCGAAGGCGAGCGAGCGGTCGGCGTTGCGAAGGATGGTCTCCAGGCCGCGCTGGGCCTTGGGCTCCAGGGGCACGCGCCCGTTGAGCAGCAGCGCCGCGTAGGAGCGGATGTTGGCCAGTGAGCCGCGCAGGTCGTGCGACGCGAGCGACAGGTAGCGCACGCGCTCCGCCACGCGCTCGCCGCTCCACGGCACCGGCACCACCCATACCAGCCGTCCGCCGTCCTCCAGCAGCTCCTCGCCCACCATCAGCGCCCGACCCTCTCGCTCCCAGACGCCCCGGCCGTCCTCCCGTCGGTGGAAGCCCGACGCCGTCATCAGCCCTTCGACGCCGTGCGCGGCGACCATGGGGGGCAGTGCCTCCAGGCCCAGGTGCTCGAGCAGCAGGGGACCGAGCAGGCGCGGTGGCCCCTGCCGTGAGAGGAGCACGAGGCCGGGTGCCGCCTCGTTGCCTGCCACTGTCTCCCCCATCCACGTCACGCGGGCCTCCCCCTTCCGGCTGCCAACTTTCAGGTCACCGGAAGGGTGGGCAGTGACTGTCGGTTTTGCAACGGGCTACCGCATGGAGTGGGGTCCTCTTAAATTCTTGCGCCAGATGGTCCGGGGATGATGGAAGATCCGTTCTGGTCGCGGCATCGAGGAGACACCTCTGACCTCGCTCAACGCACAACACACTGGTTCACCCGTGGTTCTCGTCGTCGACGATGATCCTGACATCCTGGAGGCCCTCTCGGAGATCCTGGAGGCCGAGGGGTTCGAGATCCGTCGCGCCCGCAATGGAAAGGAAGCGCTGGAGCGCCTGGAGCCGGATCCGCCGCAGCTCATCCTCCTGGACCTGATGATGCCGGTGATGGACGGCTGGGAGTTCGCCCAGCGCATGCGCCAGAAGCCCGCGATCGCGGCGATTCCGATCATCGTCCTCAGCGCGGATCGCAACGTCGGCAGCAAGGCCAAGGACATTGGCGCGGTGGGCCACCTGGCCAAGCCCTTCGAGCTCAACGACCTGCTGACCATGGTCCGCCACTCCCTCAATCCGGTGGCGGAAACGACGCAGCTCTGAAGCGCGACCGCCTCCCGCCCTTGACCCGCCGGGAGGCCGCCATTACGGTCCGCGAAGACTTGATTCACCAATCAACGTCGAGAAAAGGAGCGAGTCATGGCGACCGCGAAGGACATCATCGAGACCGACATTCCCGCCGTCCTGAAGGAGAAGCCCGAGCTGGCGAAGGACATCAACGCCATCATCCACTTCGACATCTCGGGTGAGGGCGGCGGCAAGTGGACGCTCGATGCCACCAAGGCCGAGGGCTGGGTGTCCGAAGGCATCCAGGGCGCGTCGAAGATGACGGTCACCGTCAGCAACGACGACTTCGTGAAGATCCGTGAGAAGAAGCTGAACGCGCAGATGGCCGCCATGCAGGGCAAGCTCAAGTTCAAGCCGATGGACATGGGCCTCGCCATGAAGCTGGCCAAGCTGCTCGGCTGAGCAAGGAAGCCGGGCCGGTGGTTTCGGCCCGCCTCCTGTCGTGACGGCGGCGCGTTTCCTTCCCCCGGAGACGCGCCGTCCTTCGTTGCATCCTCCCCCTTGGAGTCCCCCCTCATGTCTCCGACGTCATCGCCCCTCGCAGGCCTGCGGGTGCTGGACCTGTCGCGCCTGTTGCCCGGGCCCTACGCGACGCTGGTGCTGGTGGACCTGGGCGCCACCGTGGACAAGGTGGAGGAGCCGGAGGGCGGAGATGCCACGCGCCACATGCCGCCGCAGCGCGACGGCGAGGGCGCGCTCTTCTACGGGCTGCACCGCAACAAGCGCTCGCTGACGCTGAACCTCAAGACTCCGGAGGGCCGCGACGCGCTCTTGCGCCTCATCCCGCACTACGACGTGCTGGTGGAGAGCTTCCGCCCCGGCGTCATGGACAAGCTGGGCGTGGGCGAGTCCGTGCTGCGCGCGAAGCACCCGCGGCTCATCTACTGCGCCATCTCCGGCTACGGCCAGACGGGGCCGGACCGGCTCAAGGCGGGGCATGACCTCAACTACGTCGCCCGGGCGGGGCTGCTGGGCTACGGCGGCGAGGCCGGCGGCGCGCCCGCGTTCCCGGGCGTGCAGGTGGGCGACATCGGCGGGGGCAGCCTCTTCGCGCTGGTGGGCATCCTCGCCGCGCTGCATGAGCGCGAGCGCACGGGCGTGGGCCGCTTCGTGGACGTGTCGATGACGGACGGCGCGCTGGCGTTCCTGCACCTGCACCTGGCCGCTCGCCTGTTCGCGGGCGCGGAGGGCACGCCGCTGACGCGCGGTCGCGAGGCCCTCAACGGCGGCTATCCCAGCTACGGCCTGTACCGCACCGCGGATGACCGCTGGCTCGCGGTGGGCGCGCTGGAGCCCAAGTTCTTCGCCGCGCTGTGCGCCCGCCTGGGCCGCCCGGAGCTGCTGGACGACGCGTACGTGCCCGGAGAGGCCGGAGCGCGCGTGAAGGCGGAGCTGACGCGCATCTTCGGCGCCCAGCCCCTCGCCCACTGGCGCGAGCTGCTGGCCGGCGCGGACCTCTGCGTGGAGCCGGTGGCGGAAGGCGACGAGGTGCTCTCTGACGCGCAGCTCCGCGCCCGGGGCCTCTTCGTGGACGCGGAAGATACGCAGCGCGGCATCCGCGTGACGCACCTGCTCACACCGCTTCGCATGGGAGAAGTCGAGCTGCGCCCCCCTCCCTCGCTTGGTCAGCACTCGCGCGTCATTCTCGAAGAGGCGGGTTTCACCGCCGAGGAAATCTCGCGCCTGGGTGCATGAAGAATCACCGCTTTGCCGGATGTTTCCCGGGAATCTTGTCCTCCTGGGTTGTTGGTTGACAGCAGGGATCGTGCAGTTAGATCGTTTATGGTTTTTGACTGTGAAATCGACTTTCAGGCCCCTGGAAGGAAAGTCAACGCATGCACGACGCGCAGGAGTTGGAGTCCTACATCCGTCGTAAGTTCGCGGAGCACGTGGGTCTGGGGGAAGGCGAGTTGTTCTCTGAGGACCTGACGCTGGCGGAGCTCATCTCCTGCTCCCAGCGGATGACGAACAGCGTGGACCTGATGGAGGCCTTCGCGCGGACGTCGAACGGGCTGCGCAAGGACTATGGCTTGAGGGTGCGGCTGCCGGCGCTGTCGCTCGACACGCCGGTGTCGAAGGTGCTCGCCGTCTTCATGAACGAAGTCCTCAACCCGGAGCGCAAGAGCGCATGAGCATCCAGACGCCCAAGGCGCAGTCGGTGGAAGTGCCCCTGCCGCCGCCCAACGCGGTGGCCGTCGCGGAAGGCCGTCCGGCCATCATGGCGGAGCTTCACGACGCGATTACCCGGCAGGGGTTGTCGCTGGTGGACCTGACGTGGGAGCAGCAGCGGCTGCACGAGTCGCGGCGCTGGAGCGTGGTGGAGATGCTGGGCGCGGTGGACTTCACGCGGCTCTCCGACTCGGACCGCCACCTGGTGTGGAACGCGGGGCGCGCGGAGCTGACGACGAAGCCGGGCGCGGACCGGCTGGAGCGGCTGGCGGACGTGGAGTGCCGGCGGTGGCTGGAGAAGGACCCGACCGTCGCGGCCATCATGCAGGCGTGCGGCACCTGGAGCCGCTACTGGAACGAGGAGGAGGCGCACCACGAGACGGCGTTCAACCGCCTGTCCACGGTGATGCGTCTGGAGCCCGTCTCCAACGCCACCTTCATCGAGTTCCGCAAGGTGTTCCCCGACGACGACATGCTGCGCACGCTGACGCTGCTGGCCATCTCGGAGGTTGTCGCGGCGGTGAACTACGGCCAGTGCGCGGCCATCATCCAGGACCCGGGCCTGCGGGCGCTCTTCAAGCAGGTGGCCGCGGATGAGATCCAGCACATGACGTACTTCATCTCCTTCGCCAAGGCGCTGGTGGACAGCGGCGCGTACAAGGCGAAGGAGGCCTTCGCGGTGGCGCACCTGTTCCTGCGCGACGGCGGCGAGGTGCACGGCAGCAAGCGCGAGCGGGTGGAGGCGCGCGGCACCCACGTCAACTGGTGGGACCACCTGGAGCACCGCGAGGGCATGTACACGCCGGATGCGCTGCACAAGAAGGAGCAGCTCATCTTCCACGCGCTCAAGCGCATCACCGGCATCACCGTGGACTCTCGCGAGGGCGTCGAAGACACCTGGATGGACCTCGTCGGGTGTTGATGGGCCTGGGCCATGACCTCCAGTCAGTCGCGGAGCTGGAGGCCGCGAAGGGGCTGCTCGAACCGGACGTGTTCTTCACCCCGGCGGAGCTCGCGCGCATCTCCCGCGCGCCGTCTCCGCTGGAGAGTCTGGCCGCGGGCTTCTGCGCGAAGGAGGCCCTCTTCAAGGCGCTGCCCCTCATCGACGGGTGGTTCTGGACGGACGCAGAGCTGCTCCACGACGCGCGGCATGCGCCCCGCTTCCAGTTCCACGGCCTGCTCGCGGAGCACCTGACGCGTGAGGGCTGGCAGGTCGCAGTGTCCCTGTCCCACAGCGGCGGCTTCGTCTCGGCGGTGGTCGTCGTGACGACCGCGCCCCGCTCCTGACCGTCTCCCCGCGCCGCGAGGATGTCCGCCGTGCATTTCGAAGAAACCTCCCTGACGCTGCGCGTGCGCCCCAACGACCTGGACAGCCTGGGGCACGTGAACAACGCCACCGCGCTGGAGTACCTGGAGGCCGGGCGCTGGGGCTGGCTGGAGCGGCACGGGCTGTCGCGTGGCGGAGCGGTGGTGGCGGTGGTGTCGCGCGTGGAGGTGGACTACCGCCGCGAGGTTCCGCCCGGCGACGTGGTAGTGCGCACGGTGCTGGAGTCACCCGCCGCGGATGAGCTGGACGAGGACGGCCTCAACTACCGCGCGCGCTTCCGCCAGCAGGTGTTCCTGGGGGAGGGTGGCCCCCTCGCCGTGGAGGCCGTCGTGAGCGTGGCCTTCCTGGACGCGGCGGCCCGGTCGCTCGCGTCGTTGCAGCAGTTCCTCGCGGCCGCGCGCGGTGGCGCGGTGGCCTCCCGGGAGTCCTCCTCATGAGCCTCGATGCCAGCCCGAGCGCCGAAGCCGCGCCCGCCCCTCAGGACTTCTGGGTCCCCACGTCCGGGGACCACGCGCTGCACGTCACGGAGCTTCGGCCGGCCTCCTCCGCGAGCGGCGCCACGCCCGGTGTCATCTTCGTGCCGGGCCTGTTCTCCGACGGCCGGTTCTTCCTGGGGAGCCAGGCGGACGGGCCCGCGCGCTTCTTCGTGGACGCGGGCTGCGTGGCCTACGTCGCGTCGCTGCGGGGACACGGCAAGAGCCGCTGGCCGGCGCGGCGCGCCTGGGACTGGAGCTTCGACACGTACGTGCGCCACGACCTGCCGGACCTGGTGCGGGCCGTGCGCGCGCGCCACACGGGGCCGCTGTTCCTGCTGGCCCACAGCATGGCCGGGTACGCGGCGCTGGCGGCGCTGGGGCTCGCCCCGGACGCGCAGGCGATGCTGGCGGGCGTGTGCACGCTGTCGTCGGCGGTGAATGACTACAGCGACGGCGGGATGAAGAAGCGCGTGCAGCTGGGGTTCTCCTCCGCGGTGGCGGGGCTGCTGGGGCGCTTCCCGGCGAAGGCGCTGAAGCAGGGGCCGTGGGACGAGCCCGCGGGGGTGATGCGGCAGTTCACCGACTGGGCCCCCACGGGCGCCTTCCGCAGCGCGGACGGCGCGACGGACTACTGGAAGGCGCTGGGCCAGGTGACGCTGCCCGTGTTCGCGGGCGTGGGCGCGGCGGACGTGTTCCATGCGTCGCCCCGCCGCGCGGAGAAGCTGGTGGCGCACCTGGGCAGCGCGCGCAAGCAGCTCGTCGTCCTGGGCCGGGCGCAGGGGTTGAGCTGGGACGCGGGCCACTTCGACGTGGTGCGCGGCGAGCGCGCGCGCCAGGAGGTGCTGCCGCGGGTGTTGTCGTGGATGCAGGACGCCGTGAAGTCGTAGGGACGCTTGAAGTCGTAGCGCCGGAGGAGGGGAATCACGTGCTTGCGATCATCCAGAGGCTGGAGTCGGTGGAGCCGCGCCGGGGCCTGTTCCTGTACGACGACTTCGTCGGGCCGCCCACGTTCGTGCCGTACCGGGAGTTCCCCGAGCGGGTGGCCGCGCATGCGGATCACTTCCGCGCCCAGGGCGTGCGGCCCGGTGACCGCGTCGTGCTCCCCTTCGAGACCTCCGTGTCCGCCATCTTCTCCTTCCTGGGGTTGATGGAGCTGGGCGCGCTGCCCCTGTCGGTGAAGCCGTACATCCTGAGCACGCCCAAGGGGCCCTACCGGGACTTCCTCGCGCGCATCAGCGAGCGCTACGGCGCCCCGCGGGTGCTGGACATGCCGAGCCTGTCGGGACTGGAGCTGTCGCTGACCCGGCTGCCCCTGCCGCCGGAGGGCGTGAAGCGCGCGGGCGCGCGGTTGCGCGAGGTGGCGCCCGACGAGCTGGCGTTCGTGCAGTTCTCCTCGGGGTCGACGTCGTTCCCCAAGGGCGTGCCCATCACGCAGCACAACCTGCTGGCCAACCTGCGGATGATCGCCCAGCACGACCGGCGCACGCCCGAGGACCGGGTGACGAGCTGGCTGCCGCTCTACCACGACATGGGGCTCATCGGCGGGCTGCTCAGCTGCTTCACGGTGGGCAATGATCTGCTGCTGTCGCAGCCGGCGACCTTCCTGATGGATCCGCTCGGCTGGTTCGAACAGATCTCCGCGGAGAAGGTCATGGGGTCGGTCATCCCCAACTTCGCCATCGACTACGCGCTCAAGACGCTCAAGGACCTGGACGCGGAGGACCTGAAGCGGCTGGACCTGTCGCGCGTGCGCAGCATCTACCTGGGCAGCGAGCCCATCAACATCCCCAACCTCCAGCACTTCCTCCAGGTGCTGGCGCCCTGTGGCCTGCGGCGCGATGTGTTCATGCCCTGCTACGGCATGGCGGAGACGGTGCTGCTGGTCGCGAGCACTGCGCCGTGCCAGGAGCTGCGCGTGGTGACCGCGCCCAACGGCCAGCCCGCCATCTCCGTGGGGCGGCCGCTGTCGGAGTTCGAGGTGCGGCTGCGCTCCGAGGACAAGCGGGTGTGCGGCGAAGGGGAGATGGGCGAGGTGGAGCTGCGCGGCGGAAGCCTCGCGCCGTCGTACTTCCAGGATGACCGTCCCCTGCGCGGCGAGGACGGCTTCTATGCAACGGGCGACCTGGGCTTCCAACTGGGCGGCGAGCTCTTCATCACCGGGCGGATCAACGACCGCATCAAGGTGAACGGCCAGAGCTTCTTCTCCGCCGACTTCGAGCAGGCCGTGGAGCGGCTGCCCTTCATCCGCCCGGGGCGCTCCGCCGTCATCCAGGTGCAGGGCCGCCTCGTCGTGATGGCGGAGGTGAACCACCCGTCCGCGCTGGAGCGACTGGAGGAGAGCCGCAAGCAGGTCTGCCAGTCGGTGCTGGAGACGGTGGGCGTGACGCTGGCGGAAAAGGACGTGCTCTTCATCCGCTACGGCCAGCTCCAGAAGACGAGCAGCGGCAAGCTCCAACGCCGCGCCATCACCGAGGCATATGAGCAGGGCCGCATCCGCACCGTGAGTCCTATGGAGCTGCGCGCGGACCTGCTGAGAATGCGCGCCCAGCGGCTCGTCTGGGGCTCGGTGCTCGTCGCCCGTCAGCGCGGCCGCCAGTGGATGGCGAGGCTGCGCCCGAAGGGGAGCCGCTCGGACGGCACCTGACGGCCCCGGCTCACTTCGCGCTGGGGGCGGCCCACAGGTCCCAGCCGCGCGCCGCGTGGCACGCGTCGCCCACCAGGTCCAGGGCGAGCTGGGGCTCCTTGAGGGCGAGGGCCGCGGTGTCGCGGAAGGCGCCGGTGGCCTCCAGCCGCAAGGTGGCGCGCTCCAGCGCGGCGCGGGCCTCCACCACGGCGCGGGCCTGCGCGGGAGTGGGCTTCCAGCCCGTCTCGTCCCGGTAGCGCCCGAGCGCCTCCAGCCAGTGGCCGTAGAACTTCACCATCTGCACCAGCACCGGGATGCGGAACGCGGGCGCGGCGACGAGCGCGGCCTCGTACTGCCGGCCCTCCGAGCCCAGCCGGTACACCAGCACGTCCACCTGCGTGTCCAGCCGCGCGCCCCACGCCTTGCGCACCGACGGGAAGCGGGCCCAGCCCGCGACGGCCTGGAAGAAGTGGAGCCCGCCGCACGGGTGCGCGTAGATGCCCTGCTTGTTCTTGGGCACCTCCGGGCGGCCGGCCTTCATGCCCGCGGCGAGCTCCGCGTCGGCGGCCTCCAGCGTGCCCAGCGCGGCGTCCATGACCGCGTCGATGCGCACCGTCTCGCCCGCGCCGTTCTGGAACGAGCCCCCGGGCTTGAGCACGTGGGAGAGCGCGTCCAATGCCCACGCCCCCTCCGGAGAGGTGGCGAGCGCGGGCCGGAAGTCCTGTTGCAGCGACGCCACCAGCTCGCGCAGCGTCACCGGTCCCCAGGCGGCGGGGAAGGCGTGCGACAGCGGATGGCCGGCGAGCAGGAAGGTCTTCACCTGGAGCGCCGGGTGCGGCTCCACGGGCGTGCCGTCCGGAGCGAACGCGTCGAAGTAGAAGCGCGCAGGACGCCCGGCGTCCGCCGCCTCGCGGCGGAGGAACCCGGCGACGATGGCGTCCGCGGCGGGGCGGCCGTCGCGGGCGCGGAAGGCCTTCCCATCCAGGTCCATGCCGTGCGCGAGCGCCCAGGGGTTGCGCGGATCCGCGGCGTGCGTGCGGCACTGCGCGTGGAGCACCGCGGACGCGTTCGGAGTGGGGGAGGGTGAAGCAGCGCTCAGGGCAAGCCCGAGCAGGGCCACGGAAGGGGAGAGCATGGGCGCGGGCCAGTGTCGCAGCCCGCGCCCTTCCGCGCATCTCCGAGCCTCTTCCGAGCCTCTCAGCGCGCCGGGCGCGCGCCCTTCATGCGGACGACGATGCGCTCGATGATGCCGAAGAGCGACTCGCGGTCCTGGGGCTCCATCAGCTCCATCAGGCGGCGCACGCCCGCGTCCGTCATCAGCTGGATGGCCTTGTAGATCTCACAGCCCTGGGTGGTGAGCTTCGCGGTGACGGCGCGGCGATCCTCCGCGTCCCGGCCCCGCTCCACCATCCCCATGTCCTCCAGCCGGTCCACCACGCCGGTGATGGTCTTCTTGGTGATGCCGATGCGCTGGGCGAGCACCCCCACCTGGGTGGGACCGTCCATCCCCAACCAGCCCAGGGCGTGCACCTGGGTGGGGGTCAGCCGCATGTCGTCACAGAGGCTCGCCAGCGGATCCCTCAAGGAGCGGAAGTAGGCCACCTGCTTGAGGAGTTCGATGAAGCGGCGGGAGTCCGGCGTGGACTGGTCTCCCTCCTGGAGGAGTCGGTCCATCGCGGAGGGCTCCGGCAGCAGCTCCTCGGTGGGCTCGTCCGCCGCCTCGGAGCGGGCTTCCAGCTCCGAGGGCGGGGTGATGGCAGTGGGTCTGCGCATCAGGCCGTCTCCACTCGGGCCGCCGCGGCCGCCGCCTCCCGCTCCCGGTCCTGGTTGCCGGGCATGTCGTGCGAGGTACCGGAGCCACCCGCGAAGCCGGGATCCTTGCCCTTGCCGCGGCTGAAGCGGGAGGAGAGCTGATCCAGCAGCGAGTACACCACCGGCACCACGCCCAGCGTGAGGAACGTGGAGGTGATGAGGCCGCCGATGATGGTGATGGCCATGGGCGCGCGCGTCTCCGCGCCGTCGCCCTTCGCGATCGCCACCGGGATCATGCCGGCGATCATCGCGATGGTCGTCATCAGGATGGGACGCAGACGGACCGGCGCGGCCTCCAGCAGGGCTTCGTGCGCCGTGCGGCCCTTCTCACGCACCTGGAGGGTGAAGTCGACCAGGAGGATGCCGTTCTTCACCACCAGACCCATGAGCATGATGACGCCGATGAGGGCGAACATGGACATGTACTGCCCGGTGATGAGCAGGCCACCAATCGCTCCGATGAAGGCGAAGGGCAGCGACAGCATGATGGTGAAGGGGTGGATGAGGCTTTCGAACTGGGCCGCGAGGATCATGTAGATGAGGACGATGCCCAGGAGCAGCGCGGTGCCGAACGCGGCCACCGACTTGCCCAGCTCCTTCGCGTTGCCTTCCAGCTCGCCGGAGACGCTCTTGGGCAGGTCCTTGGCGGCGTAGCCCTGCAGGTAGGTGATGGCGTCGGAGAGCGCGTACCCGGAGGCCAGGTTGGCCAGCATGGTGATCTGCCGCTTCTGCGCCTGCCGGTCGATCTGCACCGGGCCTTCCGCGGGGACGATCTTCGCCAGGTTGCGCAGCTCCACCAGCTGTCCGTTGGGGGCGCGCACGGCGAGCTGGCCGAGGGCGTCCGCGGACGCGAGCGTCTCCGGCGTCAGGCGCAGCTTCACCTCGTACGTCTCACCGCCCTCGCGGTAGTCGAGCACCTTGTCGCGACCCAGGTAGGCGCGCAGCGTGGCGCCCAGGGACGCGGCCGGCACGCCCAGCGTGGCCGCGCGCTCGCGGTCCACCTGCACGTCGTACTGCGGCTTGCCGGAGCGGTACGTCATGTCCACGTCGGTGAGGCCCGGGTTCTTCAGCATCACCTGGCGCATCTTCTCCGCGGACTCCGTCAGCTCCTTCCAGTTGTCGCCGCGCAGGTTGAACTGCACCTGCTGCGTCCGGTTGCCACCGCCGGAGACGGCCGCCACGTCCTGCACCGACAGGGACACGCCCTTGGGCGCCTTGATGTGCTCGCGCACGTAGCTCTTCAGCTCGCTCTGCTTGAAGGCGCGGTCCTTCACGGCGGAGAGGTTGATGAGCACCTCGCCCTTGTGGACCTCCTCCTGCACGCCGCCGCCAGCGGTGGTGAACGTGGAGGTGACGCCCGGGATGGCGCGCACCTGCGCGGCCAGCGTGTCCAGCTGCGCCTGGGTCTCGTGGATGGTGGAGCCGATGGGCAGCTCCACCGCGAGCTTGATGTTGCCGTTGTCCTGTTCCGGGATGAACGTGAACTTGAGGAACCGGGCCATGCCGAAGGTCGCGAAGAGGACCAGCACCGCCACGACCATCGTCACCGCGCGGTGCCGGAGGATGGCGCCCAGCATGCGCCGGTAGCCGGACTCCAGACCCACGAGCACCTTCTCCACCTTCGCGGAGATGCCCGTCGGGTGCGCGTGCTCGCGCAAGAGGCGCGAGGACAGCATGGGGGTGAGCGTCATCGACACCACGTAGGAGATGAGCGTCGCCACCGCCACCGTGACACCGAACTGGTAGAAGAACTTGCCGATCATGCCGTCCATGAAGGCCACCGGGATGAACACCGCCACGATGGCCAGCGTCACCGCGAGCACCGCGAGGGCAATCTGTCCGGCGCCCTCCAGCGCGGCCTGCATGGGCGTGGCGCCCTCTTCCATGTGACGCACGATGTTCTCGATGACCACGATGGCGTCGTCGATGAGCAGACCGATGGACAAGGTCAGCGCCAGCATCGTGATCATGTTGAACGTGAAGCCCAGCGCCGCCATCACCGCGAACGTGCCCACGACGGACACCGGCAGCGCGATGGCCGCCACGAACGTGGAGCGCAGGTTGCGCAGGAACACGAGCACGATGAGCACGGCGAGAACGCCGCCCAGGATGAGGTCCTCCTGCACCGCGTGGATGGACGAGCGGATGAACCGCGCGTTGTCCGTCACGGTCTCCACCTGCACGCCCGCGGGCATCGTCTTGTTGATCTCCTCGAGCGACTCCTTCACCAGGTCCGCCACCTGCACGGTGTTGGAGCCGGACTGCTTGCGCACCACCATGGCCACGGCGCTGCGCTCGCCGCTCTTCGCCGCCGAGCGCTGCTCCGCGGGGCCGTCCACCACCTCCGCGATGTCGCGCACGCGGATGGGCGAGCCGCCCGCGCTGGTGATGATGATGTTGCGGATGTCCTCCACGCTCTTCGCCTCGGAGGTGAGGCGCACCACGCGCTCACGGCCGCTGTCCGTGCTGCGGCCACCGGGGACGTCCAGGCTCTGGGCCTTGAGGGCCTGGCTGACGTCGCTGATGGCCAGGCCGTAGCCGCGCAGCCGCTGCGGGTCCACCACGAGCTGGATCTCCCGCTCGCGGCCACCGACGATGTCGATGCTGCCCACGCCCGGCTGACGCTGCAGCGCGGGCTTCACGATGTCATCCGCGATGCGGGTCAGCTCGTCCACGGGCAGGGGGCCCGCGAGCGCCAGGGTGATGATGGGGGCCGCGCCGATGTCGAACTTCTCCACGACGGGGGTCTCCACCTCGTCGGGCAGCTTGCTCAGCGTGGCCTGGACGCGGTCACGCACGTCCTGCGCGGCGAGGTCCACCTTGGTGGACAGCTTGAACTGGACGACGACCTGCGAAACGCTCTCCAGGTTGATGGAGCGCAGCGTGTCCACGCCGTTGAGCGTGTTGAGCGCCTCCTCCAGCGGGTCGGAGACGTTCTTCTCCATGGACTCCGGGTCCGCGCCCGGCAGCACCGTCGTCACCGTGACGACGGGGAAGTCCACGTCGGGGAATTGATCCACGCCGATGCGCGGATAGGCGAACACGCCGAACACCACCACCGCCAGCATCAGCATGGCGGTGAAGATGGGCCGTGAAATGAAGGTCTTGAGCGGACTCATTCAGGTACCTGAAAGGAAAGAGGAGGGGCGGAGGACCGGCGTTCCCGTCGCGCTACTGCGCGACGCGCACCGCGGTCCCGTCCTTGACGTCCAGCGAGGCGTCGGCGAGCACGCGCTCCTCCGCCGTGAGGCCCTGCAGCACCTTCACGTAGCCCGGCAGCACCCGCTGCACGCGCACGTCGCGCTTGCGCACGGTGCCGTCCTGCACCACCCACACGAAGCCGTCCTGGCCCTTGCTGCTGACCGCCTGGGAGGGCAGGAACAGGCCGTTGCCCGTGTCGCCCGCGGCCTTGGAGAAGTCCATCTCCACGAGCGCGCCCGGGCGCAGCGGGCGGTCCGTCTTGCCCGTCACGTCCGCCAGCACCTCCACCGTGCGGCTCTGCGCGTCGATGACGGCGCCCACGTTGGCGACCTTCGCCTCGAAGCGCATGCCGCTGGGGTTGACGGTGCCCGGCGTCACGGTGCCCACCGACACGTTGTCGATGACCGACTCCGGCACCATCATCCGGATCTCCAGCCCGTCCGCGTCCACGATGGAGAACACCGGCGTCGAGGGCGTCATCGCCACCGAGTCACCCACGTTCTTCGTGCGCGCGGTGATGACACCGTCGAACGGCGCGGTGATGGAGTGGTCGCGCAGGTTCTCCTCCGCGAGCCGCAGCGCCGCCCCCGCCTGGGCCGCCTGTGCCGTCGCCTGCTTCAGGGCGATTTCGGACTGCTCCAGCGCGTTGGCCGCGACGCCGCCGGACTCCGCCACCTTGCGGGTGCGCTCCAGCGTGCTCGTGGCCAGCTGCAGCGCCGCGTCCGCCATGTCCTTCGCCGCGCGGGACTGCTCCACCGCGATGCGCACGTTGGACGTGTCCAGCACCGCCAGCACGTCGCCCTTCTTCACCTTGTCGCCCACCCGCACGTTCACCTTCGCGAGCGTGCCCGTGGCGGACGGCCCCAGCGTGGCCTCCTGCTTGGAGCGCACCTGGCCGGTGACGCGGGTCACGTTCGCCTCCAGCTCCGTGGCCGGCGTGATCGCCTTGACGCCCAGCGCGCTGGCCCCTTCCGTCTGGGTCGGCAGCTGCGCCTTCTCCGCCCCCGCCTTCGAGCACCCTGCCGTCGACACCGCAACGGCCACCACGGCAGCCAAGATTCGCTGATTCACGCGTCCGAACTCCTGCCGGCTGTCCGGCGGAAGACCCGCCCGGATACCTGCCCCGGCTGATATTCTTTGTGGCCTAGAAATTACCGACACTCGATTATCTGTCAAGAGGATACTCCGCAAAGCGGACTATCTACCTGCGTGGCGGCCTTCGTGCCTGCCTGGCTGCCCTGGGGGGCTCCAACACCCGGGCCAGCGCAATGCGTCACGACGTGGTGGGGTGGCGCGCGGGAAGGGACGGGAGGCGTCGCTTGTCGCTGACAGGGGCCGCCTGTTATTGACTCGCGAGTCAATCCACCACCGGGGCACCCCCCTCAAGGACCAGCGATGCTCAACCCGTTCACCGAGGAGCACGAGGCGTTTCGCAAGACGGTGCGCACCTTCGTGGAGAAGGAGATGGCGCCGTACGGACTGGAGTGGGACCGCGCGGGCATCTTCCCCCGCGAGCTCTTCAAGAAGTGCGGCGAGCTGGGCTTCCTGGGCATCAACCACGACCCGAAGTTCGGCGGCAGCGGCCTGGACTACTGGTACGTGACGGCGTTCGCGGAGGAGCTGAGCCGCAGCCGCAACGCGGGCGTGAACATGGCGCTGCTGGTGCAGAGCCAGATGGCCACGCCCATCATCAACGAGATTGGAACGGACGAGCAGAAGCGCGAGTTCCTGGAGCCGGCGCTCAAGGGCGAGCGCATCGCCGCCCTGGGCGTGAGCGAGCCGGGGTGCGGCTCGGACGTGGCGAGCATCAAGACGACGGCGCGCAGGGACGGCGACGACTACGTCATCAACGGCTCCAAGATGTGGATCACCAACGGCACGCGCGCGGACTTCATCACGCTGGCGGTGCGCACGGGTGAGCAGGGCTACGGCGGCATCTCGCTCGTCACGTTCCCCACGGACGTGAAGGGGTTTGGCGTCTCCAAGAAGCTGGACAAGGTGGGCAACCTGTCCTCGGACACGGCCATCCTCTACTTCGAGGACTGCCGCATCCCGGCGCGCTACGTGCTGGGCGAGGAGAACCAGGGCTTCTACCACGTGATGACGAACTTCCAGGGCGAGCGCCTGGTGGGGGCCATCACCACGGTGGGCGGCATGGACCGGATGCTGGAGGACGCCATCCAGTACGGCAGCGAGCGCGAGGCGTTTGGCCGGCCGCTCATCAAGTTCCAGGTGTGGCGCCACAAGTTCGTGGAGCACCTGGCGGCGGTGGAGGCGGCGCGGCGGCTGACCTACCACGCGGTGGACCTCTTCGACCGGGGCGAGAACCCGGTGAAGGAGGTCTCCATGGCGAAGCTGTTCGCGGGCGACCTGGCGCAGCGCGTGGCCTACGACTGCCAGCAGTTCTTCGGCGGCATGGGCTACATCGAGGAGACGCCCATCGCGCGGATGTGGCGGGACGTGCGGCTCATCACCATCGGCGGCGGCACGTCCGAGGTGATGAAGGAGATCATCTCCAAGCTGTACGGCTTCTAGCTACTTCTTGCGGAAGAGGGACTCCGCGGCGCTGAGCAGCGCGTCGCGGGAGTCCTTCACGTGCAGGCCGCCTTCGCCCAGCTGGAACAGCTCGCAGAAGTTGGCGGCGTCCTTGTCGCGGGGCACCTCCGCGAAGGGCTCCTTGCATTCCTTGGCCACGGACAAGTCAAAGTGCCGGCAGTTGCGGCACGAGCGCAGGTCCTCGTCACAGCCAGGGCACGCGTCGTTGCGGCCCACCTGGTTGGCGATGATGTCGAGCGTGCGTCCGCAGTGCGCGCAGCCGGGCATGGCGGTCCTCCCCGTGGATCAGAAACCGGGGAAGCATCCTGCCAGAGTCCCGGCGTGGGGCAGGAGCCTTCAGCGCTGGACGCTGGGCGCGAACGTCGGGGCGGAGAGCGAGGAGGCCTCCTGGGTCCGGCGCAGCTCGCCCGTGGCGTCCAGCAACTGGTCGTCCAGCCGCTTGAGCAGGAACAGGACGTAGGCGGACAGGGCCGACAGGACGGAGGCCATGATGCCCAGCAGCATGCCGCGCTGCCAGCGGTGGGCCCGCTCCATCACGCCGCGCCGCTCCTTGAACGACTTGAGCTGCGCGTCCACGGACGTGCCGTCCAGCTTCTGGGCGAAGTCGGTGGCCTGGGCGCTGCCCCGGGCCAGCAGCCAGCGGCCTTCGGCCTGGAGTGACTCGGCGCGCGAGTAGCAGAACGCCGCCCCCCCGGCGAAGAGCAGGGAGACGCACAACGCCGCTGTCACGCTCCGGGTGCCCATGCCACCAACCCTCCGGAAAGTCCGTTGGCGCGACCACCGACACCGGCCGCGACTGCTCCGGCTTTCCGAAGACAGTAGCGGATGCTAGGGACGGCTTCTGACATGGGCAAGTCCTACCGTCCTAAAGACCACTATTTCCAGAAAGCCAAGCAAGAGGGCCTGCGTGCGCGATCCGCGTTCAAGGTCGATGAGATCCTCAAGCGCTTTCCCACGTCCGTCAAAAAGGGCGCGGCGGTGCTGGACCTGGGCGCGGCGCCGGGAGGGTTCCTCCAGATTCTCGTGGACGCGGTGGGCGTCTCCGGGCGCGTCATCGGCGTGGACATCGTCGCCATCCGCCCGTTTTCCCAGAAGCAGGTAACGACGGCGGTGCTGGACGTGCTGGCGGACGACTTCGACGCGAAGCTGGCCGCGCTGTACGACGGGCCCTACGACGCGGTCATTTCGGACATGGCGCCCAAGACGTCCGGCATCAAGGGCACGGACGAGGCGCGCAGCCTGCGGCTCGCGGGCAAGGCGCTGGAGGTGGCCGCCGCGCGGGGCAGGGCGGGGGGCACCTTCGTGGCGAAGGTCTTCATGGGCGGCGACTTCGAGGCCTTCCGCGACGACGTGCGCAAGCTCTACGAAGAGGTGAAGGTGGTGCGTCCGGAGGCCACGCGCGGCGCCAGCATGGAGGTCTACGTGGTGGGGCTGCGGCGCCGGGCCCCCGAAGCGCCCGTCGCTTCCTGAGGACAGAAGGGACCGCGAGGGCCGCGGGCGGCGTCTAGAGTGCCGCCCATGTTTGAACTCCCGCGCCCGCGTGCGCTCGCCGTCCTCTGGTGCCTGCTGTCGTTGGTGGTGCTGCCCGCGTCCGCGCGGGCCCAGACGAAGTCCCCGCCGTCGTGGAAGGCGCTCGACGCGCTCGTCGAGGACGGCAAGGTGGAGGAGGCCGCGCGCGGCGTCGAAGCCCGGCTGACGGCGGCGAAGGCGAAGCGCGACGCGGACGAGTGGACGCGAGCGCTCGTGCGCACGGTGCAGCTGCGCACCCAGCTCCACGGCTACGAGACGGCGGTGCGCTTCCTGCGCGAGCAGCCGTGGCCCGACGACGCGCGGCAGCGGGCAACGCTGAACCTCTTCTACGCGGCGGTGCTCACCCGCTACGTGGACGCCTACCGCTATGAGATTGGCCGGCGTGAGCAGGTGGTGTCCCAGGGCCCGGTGGACCTGAAGGCCTGGACGAAGGATCAGCTCCTCGCGGAGGTCCAGCGCGCGCATGCCGCCGTCTGGGCGCTGCGCCAGGACCTGGGCACGCAGCCGGTGACGGCGCTGGGTGAGTACCTCCAGGCGAACACGTACCCGGAGGGCATCCGCTCCACGCTGCGCGACGCGGTGACGTACCTGTGGGTGGGCGTGCTGGCGCGGTCGGATCTGTGGCGGCCGGAGCACGAGCTGGAGGTGTTCCGGCTGGACGTGGGACCGCTGCTGGAGGGCACCCCGAAGGTGGAGCTGACGGACACGGCCGTGCATCCGCTGACGAAGGTGGCGGCGCTGCTGGGGGACCTGGAGGCGTGGCACCTGGGCGCGGGCCGGCGCGAGGCGGCGCTGGAGGCGCGGCTGCGGCGCTACGAGGTCCTGGCCTCGGCATTCACGGAGGACGCTGATCGCCTGCGGGTGCGTGAGCACCTGGCCGCGCACCTGAAGGGCTTCCGGGACGTGGCCTGGTGGTCCATGGGGCAGCGGCAGCTCGCGGACATGGAGGCGGTCGCGGGTCACCCCGTGACGGCGCACGCGCTGGCGAAGGCCTGCGCGGAGGCATGGCCGAAGTCGTTGGGCGGGGAGCGCTGCGGCTCCCTGGTGGCGGAGCTGGAGTCGCCACAGCTGCAGGCCCTGGGGATGGAGGCGGACGGGCCGGGCAAGCGCTCCATCCAGGTGCGGCACCGCAACATCCCGAAGGTCTTCTTCCGGGCCTTCGCGCTGGACGTGGAGGCGCGGCTCGCGAAGCCCCCCGTGGACCTGTCGCTCATCGCCTACGGCCCGGAGGTCCGGCGCAGCCTGGACACGCGCAAGGCCGACGCGGCCTGGAGCACGGCGCTGCCCTCCACCCCCGACTTCCAGGTGCACACGACGTACGTGACGCCGCCCGCGCTCGCCCCCGGCGTGTACGTCATCGTCCTGTCCTCCCGCGAGGACTTCCGGGAGAAGGACAACAAGATCATCTCGATGCCCATCTCGGTGACGCCGTGGGTTGTGGTGGCCCGGCGGGACGGTTCGCGCCGCGTGGAGGTGCGCGTGGTGGACGGCGCGACCGGCGCGGCCGTGCCGGAGGTGGAGGTGCGGCTCGTCACGCCGGACTACCAGAAGCGCAGCTTCGGCACCGTCACCCGCCGCACCGATGCCCGCGGTGAGCTCACGGTCGAAGCGCGGCCGGGGACGTATCAGAACCTGATGCTGGTGCTGGGACGGGGTCGGAGCCTGATGGTGTATCCGGGCTCGTTCTTCCTCGCGCCCGAGCACCGCTCGCCGCCGGTGGATCAGGCCCTGGTCTACACCGACCGCGCGGTGTACCGGCCGCAGCAGAAGCTGCTCTGGAAGGTGGTGTCCTTCCGGCCGGAGCAGGACTCGAAGCGCTACCAGGTCCTGCCAGATGCGGTGGTGAAGGTGACGCTCGTCGACCCCAATGGCCAGGTGGTGGAGACGCGCGACGCGCGCACCAACACGTTCGGTTCGGTGTCGGGCGAGTTCACGATTCCCACGGGCCGGCCGCTGGGCGGGTGGTACGTGCGGACGAGCCCGTCGGGCGCGGCGTCCGTGCGGGTGGAGGAGTACAAGCGGCCCACCTTCGAGGTGTCGCTGAAGGACGCGCCCGAGGCGCTCCGGCTCAACCGCCCCGCCACGTTCAAGGGCGAGGCGCGCTACTACTTCGGCCTGCCGGTGACGGCTGGCAAGGTGAAGTGGCGCGTGTCGCGTGAGCCGGTGCTGCCGGCGTGGTGGTACTGGGAGCGCATCCCCACGCGCTCGCGACTGGTGGCCTCCGGTTCGGCGTCGCTGGGCGAGGACGGCGGCTTCTCCGTGACGTTCACCCCGGAGGCGGATGAGCGGATGGCGAAGACGCCGGGGCTGACGTGGCGCTACCGCGTGGAGGCGGACCTGACGGACGAGGGCGGCGAGACGCGCTCGGCGAGCCGCGCGTTCCGCCTGGGCTTCGTCGCGGTGGAGGGCCGCGTGGAGTCCGACACGGGCTTCTTCCGCGAGGATCAACCCGCGCAGGTGCGGCTGCTGCGCTCGAACCTGGACGGCGCGCCCCAGGCAGGGCCCGGTCGCTGGCGGCTCGTCGCCCTGAAGCAGCCCGCACGTCCGCTGATGCCGTCGGAGGAGCCCGTCCGCGTGCCCCTTCCGCTGGAGGGCGCGGAGCGCCGGGAGTGGACGCCCACGCCGGGGGATGCGCTCAAGCCCCGCTGGGAGGCGGACTTCGAGGTGGCGGAGACGCTGCGGTACTGGGAGGACGGCGCGGAGCTGGCCCAGTCAGCCGTCACGCACGACGCGCAGGGCATGGCGCCCGTGAAGCTGCCGGCGCTGCGCGCGGGGGCCTACCGCCTGCGCTACGAGACGACGGATGCCTTCGGCCAGAAGGCATCCGCCCAGTACGACTTCGTGGTGGCGGGCGCGAAGGCACCGGTGGCCCTGCCGGCGATGCTGCTGGTGGAGCGGTCCTCGGTGCGCGTGGGCGAGGTGGCGCGGCTGGTGGTGACGTCCGGCTTCGAGGGCCAGCCGCTGGTGCTGGACCTGTACCAGGGCCGCCAGCGCATCGAGCAGCGCGTGCTGACGGCAGGGCAGGGGCGGGCCGTGGTGGAGATCCCGGTGACGGAGGCCCTGCGCGGTGGGTTCACGGCGTCGCTCTCCGTGGTGCGCGACTGGCAGCACGTGGGCTTCACGCAGACGCTGTCCGTGCCCTTCGACGACAAGGAGCTGTCGCTGGAGTTCGCCACGTTCCGCGACACGCTGCGGCCCGGCGCGAAGGAGACCTTCCGGGTGACGGTGAAGGGGCCCCGGGGCGCGAAGCTGGAGGCCGGGGCCGCGGAGCTGCTCGCGTACATGTACGATCAGTCGCTGGACCTCTTCGGGCCGCACACGCCGCCCCAGGTGGCGCAGCTCTATCCGCAGCAGTCGTCGGCGCCGGAGACCCTGTCGTCCGCGAAGGGCTACAGCAGCGACTGGATCTCCGACGACCTCCGCGGCGTCCGGGAGGTGCCGGAGCCCCGGGAGGATCAGCTCAAGTTCGAGGACGGGTACGGGC
>NZ_RAWB01000519.1 GCF_003612055.1 Corallococcus llansteffanensis | reverse complement strand
CCCCTTCCCGGTCCCGCCCCTCTGGGGCGACGCGCCCGGTGCCGCCACCGCCTGACTAACCAGGAACCCGGGCGTAAAGCTACCCCTCCACCGCCCCCCCGTGGCCCCGGGGACATCGGGTCCGGTAGGGTCCCGGCCATGGCTGTTCCTGTCCCGGCCGGGGTGGACCCGGACCGCCTTCCCGGGCCCGTGAGGCCCCGCTCCTGGTACCTCGTGGGCCCTTCCGCGTCGCTGCGGCGGGGGCAGGCGCAAGGCGTCCAGCCAGGCGGGCGCGAGGTGGTGGTGTTCCGGAGCGAGGCGGGCCAGGTCCATGCGCTGGAGGCCCACTGCCCCCACCTGGGCGCCCACCTGAAGCACGGCGCCGTCCAGGGGGAGTTGCTGCGCTGTCCCCTCCACCACTGGAGCTTCGACGGAGGGGGCCGGTGCCGCGCCGTGCCCGGGCGGAGCGACGTGTCCGGCCTGCCCGGGCCGCGCGCCTTCCCGGTGGCGGAGCGCTTCGGGGGAGTGCTGGTCTTCAACGGCCCCACGCCCCTCTTCGCGCCCCCCGACCTGGGCGGCCCGGAGCACGTGTGGAACGTGGGGCCGCCAGTGACGGTGCGCTGCCCGTGGCTGACGCTCGCGGCGAACTCGTTCGACCTGGAGCACCTGCGCACGGTGCACCACCGCGAGCTGTGGGACGCGCCCACGGTGGAGCGGCCGGATCCGTTCACGCTGCGCCTGCGCTACACGTCGCGGGTCATCGGCACGGGGGCCAGCGACCGGTGGATGAAGCTCCTGTCGGGCAATCGCATCCGCGTGACGCTCAGCCTGCACGGCGGCACGCTGATGTCGGTGCAAAGCGACCTGGGCCGGGCCCAGGGGCTGCTGCTCGCGGGCCTGACGCCGGTGCCGGAGGGCGTGTCGGTGCGGCTCGCCGTCGCCGCGCGGCGGGGGCGGATTCCGGGCGCGGCGGCCGTGGCGCTCGGGGTGTCGCGGTGGCTCTACACGTCGTTCCTGCGCCGCGACCTGTCCGTGCTGGACGGCATGCGCTTCAACGTCGCGACGGCGACGGCGGATCCGGTGATGCGCCAGTTGCTCGACTTCGCCGTCGGGCTGCCCGAGGACGCGGACGATGCGCGCTGAGGACACCCCGCCCATCCCGGCCGCGCTCAACGCCGTCCTGCTCGTCGCGGCGATGGGCGCCGGGGCGCTGTGCCTGTGGACCGCGTCGCACGCGGAGGCGCTGGCGGTGCGGCTGGTGGCGGCCGGGGTGTTCTCCTACGTGAACAACACGGTGTTCTCGCTGTTGCATGAAGCGACACACGGCGTGCTGCACCCGTCGCGGCGCCTCAACGACGGACTCGGGCGCCTGGCGGCGACGTTCTTCCCGACGTCGTTCACGTTGCAGCGCGCCTTCCACCTCACGCACCACCGGAACAACCGCACGGAGCGCGAGCAGTTCGACTACCTGCGCCCGGGCGACCACCGCTTCCTCAAGCGTGCGCAGTGGTACGCCATCCTCACCGGCGCGTACTGGGCCTTCGTGCCCCTGGGGGCGCTCGTGTTCGCGCTCGCGCCGGGCCTGTTGCGGAAGCTGCGCGGTCCGGGCACGCGCTATGGCGAGCAGACCGGCGCGGACGCGTACCTGGGACGCCTGGAGGAGGCACCGGGCGCCACCATCCGCGCCGAGGTCCTGCTGATGGTGGCCCTGCAGGCGGGGCTCGCATACGCGCTGGAGCTGACGCCGACGGGGTGGGCGCTGTGCTACGCGGCGTTCGCGGTGAACTGGAGCTCGCTCCAGTACGCGGACCATGCGTGGTCCCCCCTGGACGTGCGCGAGGGCGCGTGGGACCTGAGGGTCGCCGCACCCGTGCGCTGGGTGTTCCTCAACTACCACTACCACCGGGCGCACCACCGTCACCCGCACGTGCCCTGGCTCTACCTGGGCCGCTACGTGGACGCGAGCGCCCCGCGCCCGTCCTTCCTGCGCATCTGGTGCGCGATGTGGCGGGGACCGCGTCCGCTCCCGGAGAAGGCCCCTTGAGGGAGCCCACCGCGCTCTTCGGCTGGCCGACGCCCGGGGAGTTGAAGCGCACGGGCGCGCTGGCGGTCGGCTTCGCGCTGTTCTTCCTCGCGGTCTACGGCGGCGCGAGCTGGGTGACGGGCTTCTATCCCGGCGGCCTGCGCGTGGACCTGCCCTTCGAGCAGCACGTCCCGTTCATCCCCGGCTGGGCCGCCGTCTACGTCAGCATGGACGCGCTGCTCCTGCTGTCCCTGTTCATCTTCCGGACGTGGCGACAGATGCTCCCCTTCGCGCTGGCGCTGTGCGCGCAGACCGTCGTCGGCGCGCTCTGCTTCCTCGTCTTCCCGGTCGAGGTGGCCTGGGCGCCGCGCGCTGTCACCGGCGGCTGGATGCAGGTCTTCCAGCTCGCGGACACGATGAACCTGGAGCGCAACTACCTGCCGTCGCTCCATGTCGCCTTCGCCTGCACCGCGGCCCTCGCCTACTCCGAGCGCTCGGGCCCGGTGGCGCGCGGACTGTTCACGCTGTGGGCGCTAGCCATCGCGGCCTCCACGCTGCTCATCCACGAGCACCATTTGGTGGACGTGCTCGCGGGGGCCCTGTTGGCGTGGGCCACGTGGCGCGTCGTGGCGCCGCGGGTCCGGGACGCGGCGTTTCCCGAAGCCGTGCGCGTGGAGGCCCTCTGCGCGCGGGAGCTGTATCGCTTCGCGCGCCGGCATCCCCGCTACGGCCTCATCGCGCTCGCGCTGTATCAGCAGTCCGTGGGCCGCTGGCGCAAGGCACGCCGGGCCCGGGTGGGGTTCTGCTTCCTCCAGCTCGTGGACGACGTACTGGATGGAGACCGCCCCGTCGACGGCGAGCCCTTGAATCACATCGACGCGCTCCTCGTCCGGCTGGAGACCGGCGCGACGGACGCACCGCGAAGCTCGGCGGAGTTCCACGACATCGCGACGACACTGGGACGGGTGCTGCTCGCGGAGCTGGGCGATGCCCATGCCCGCGCGCAGGTGTTCGAGCTGGTGCGCACGATGCGCAAGGACCGCGAGCGCGTGCGCGACGGACGCTGGTGGGACGCGAGCACGCTCCAGGCCCACCACGCGGCCACCTTCCGCTTGTCGGTGGGCCTGATGCTGCACGTCGCGGATGCGCAAGTGCGCGCGGAGGACGCGCCCTCCCTGCTCGCGGCGCTGGGATGGTGCTCGGTGATGCGAGACCTGCGCGAGGACCTGGCGCAGGGCCTCTTCAACGTGCCCGCGGACGTCGCCGCCGACGCCCGCACCCGCGGTCACGACCCGGCGGACTTCGACGCGCTGCTCGCGTCTGAAGCGGGACGCGCCTGGGTTGTCTCCGAATACCAGCGGGCCCGGGCGCTGCTGGACCGCTCCGCCTCGGAGCTGGCCGCGCTGGAGGGCCAGCCCGGAGCGCCCCTGCTGCGCCTCTTCCACCGTTCGGTGGAGTCCTTCTGGGCGCGGAAGCTGCCCCGGCGCATGCCGTTGCCGCGCTCGTCCTTCGAGGTCGGAAGCTATTGAAAGCTGCACACGCCTTCGTGGCGTGACACAGGAAGTTCCTCCGAGTGTGTGACGGAATGCAGCGAGCGGGTGCGCCCCCGTTGACGCGGACAGGTCGCGGTCATCTGCTGACGCCATGTCCGACGCCACGACCTCTGATTGCGTCCCAGGCACCAGCGCCCGTCCGGTGGATGTCTCTGAACGGGTGGCCTTGTTGGATGTGTTACGCGGCTTCGCCCTGTGGGGCGTCTTCATCTCCAACAGCTTCGCCTGGTTCAGCGGCAACGCCCTCCTGCCGCGCGCGCAGGCCGAGTCGCTCGTGGAGCCTCCGCTCGAAGCGGTCGTCAATGGGCTCTACTACTTCTTCGTGAACCAGAAGTTCATCACCCTCTTCTCCGTCCTCTTCGGGCTGGGCTTCTCCATCCAGCTCGCACGCGCCGAGGCCCGGAAGTCCTCCATCGTCCCGCTGTACTGCCGGCGACTGGGGGTGCTGCTGAGCATCGGCGTCGTGCACGCGTTCGCGCTGTGGTTCGGCGACATCCTCGCCATCTACGCGGTGTTGGGGTTCGCGTTGCTGCTCTTCCGCCAGCGCTCGAACCGGACGGTGCTGACGTGGGCCCTGGTGCTGCTGGTGGGGCTGCCGCTGCTGGCGCCCATCGTCCGGCACTACGGCCATTCCCTGCTGCATCGCGGGCAGGCGGTCGTCAGGGTGGCGAGGGCCGGCGACGAGGTCGATGTCCGGGAGAGGGGGCTGCTCCTGGAGGGACTCTCCAGCGGCTCGTTCTGGACGACCCAGGCGGCGAACGCGCACTTCGTCACGTACGTGATGCCGCAACCCCAACGGCTGCTCTGGATGGCGAGAATCCTGGGCCGCTTCCTGCTGGGCCTGCTCGCGGGCCGGCTCCTGCTCCTGCAGGACGTGGAGCGCCACCGCTCCTTGTTCCGGCGGCTGCTCGTCTGGGGACTGGTGTTGGGCGTGCTGGGCAACGGCGTGGGGGTGGTGGTGCAACGCCTGCGCCTCGCGGACCTGGTGGATCCGACGAAGGACACCTGGATGCTCGCCATGCCCGCCATCGCTGAGGTGGGCTTCATGGCGCTGACCGCGGCATATGTGGCCATCTTCGCCCTGCTCTTCCAGCGTGAGCAGTGGCACCGGGTGATGCAGGTGCTGGCCCCGGTGGGCCGCATGGCGCTCACGAACTACCTGCTCCAGACGGTGGTGAGCCTCTGCCTCTATGACGGCTGGGGGCTGGGCCTCATCGGCAAGCTGCCGCTCTCCCATTGCGTGGCGCTCACGACGTTCATCTTCGCGCTCCAGATTCCCTTCAGCCATGCATGGCTGTCGCGCTTCCGCTTCGGTCCGGTGGAGTGGCTGTGGCGCTCGCTCACCTACGGCCAGTGGCAGCCCCTGCGGCTGGCGCCGAGGGAAGCCCCGGCGCCCGCGATGAACTGACCTCTCCGGCTCAGGGCGGCGGCGATGCGCGGCCCATGGGAATCACCAGCGGTCCGGGCAGGTCGGGCCGCGACACCACCTCCACACGCAACCCGAAGGTGTTCGCGATGAGGTCCGGGGTGAGGACGCCCGCCGGGGTGCCCGTCTCCACGCACCGGCCCTGGTCGAGGACGGTGATCCGGTCCGCGTAGCGCGCGGCCAGGTTCAGGTCATGCAACACCGTGAGCACCGCGCCGCCCTCGCGGGCGAAGGCCCTTGCCCGCTCCAGCACCAGATGCTGGTGGGAGAGGTCCAGGCTCGCCGTCGGCTCGTCCAGGAGCAGGTACCGGTGGCCCCGTGCGGGGGGCGTCCACAGCTGGGCCAGCACGCGCGCCAGTTGCACGCGCTGCCGCTCGCCCCCCGACAGCGTGGTGTACGCGCGAGAGGCCAGGTGCTGCGTGTCGGTGGCGTCCAGCGCCGCGCGGGCCACCTCCAGGTCGGACGCCGTGCCGCCGCGCCGCGCGTGCGGACTGCGCCCCAGCACCGCCACTTCCAGCGCGGTGAAGCCGAAGCCCAGCGAGGACTCCTGAAGCAGCACGCCCAGCCGCTGCGCGCGCTCCACCGAAGGCCACTGGTGCAGGGCGCGTCCTTCCAGGAACACGTCGCCGGCCTTGCAGCGGAGCTCCCCCGACAGCGCGGCCAGCAGCGACGACTTGCCCGCGCCGTTGGGGCCCACCACGGCCAGCACCTCGCCGGGCCGCACCTCCAGCGACAGCGGCCCTGCCACGCGCCCTCGCCCGCGCCACACCTCCACCTCGCGCGCCTCGAGGCTCATGCCGCCCCCTTGCGAGCCAGGAGCGCGATGAAGGCCGGCACGCCCAGCACGGAGGTGAGCGCGCCCACGGGCAGCTCCGACGGAGCGGCCAGGGTGCGCGAGAGCAGGTCCGCCGCCAGCAGCAGCGACGCGCCCGACAGCGCGGACGCCGCCAGCAGACGCCGGTGATCCGGCCCGAGCGCCATGCGCAGCAGGGCGGGCACCAGCAGACCCACGAAGCCAATCATGCCGGTGAAGGCCACCGCCGCCCCCACGCCCAGCGCGGCGGCGAGGATGAGCCGGCGCTTGAGCCGCTCCACGTCCACGCCCAGGTGCCACGCCTCGCGCTCGCCCAGGAGCATCAGGTTGAGCGCTCGCGCCTCGCGCAGCAGCAGCCCCAGCGTCAGCAGCAGCGGCACCGCCGCGACCCCCACCGTCTCCCACGACGCGCCGCCCAGGCTGCCCAGGCTCCAGAAGGTGATGGAGCGCAGCTGCGCGTCCGTCGCCGCCTGGGTCAACAACCCCATGCCCGCGAAGGCCCCCGAGCTCACCGCCACGCCCGCCAGCAGCATGCGCGGCGTGTCCGTGCGGCCTCCGCCCGAGCCCAACCGCTGCGCCAGCAGCGTCGCGCCCAGCGCGCCGCAGAAGGCCGCGCCCGGCACCGTCAGCATGCGCAATGCCCCCATGTGCGTGCCCAGCGTCACGTCCAGCACGATGGCCAGCACCGCGCCCAGCGCCGCGCCGCTGGAGGTGCCCAGGAGGCCCGGCTCCACCAGCGGATTGCGGAAGAGGGCTTGAAGCGCGGCGCCCGCCGTCGCCAGCACCGCGCCCACCATCACGCCCAGCACCACGCGCGGCAGGCGGAGGGAGAGCAGCACCGCGCGCTGCATCGGATCCAACCGCTGGGAGGCCTCGCCTGGCCCCAGCGCCTCCCAGAGACTGCCGAGGAGGGCGGACGGAGGCACCGGCACCGTCCCTATCGCCAGCGAGGCAAGCACCACCAGCGCCAGCACCCCTCCCAGCGTCACCCAGGGCCCGGCGCCCGGAAGCCGTGAGGGCACCGGCCGCGCGGCGGGCACGGGCATGGCCTCCGACGCGCTCATTCGCCGCCGCCCTTCCCGGCTCCGGGCCGGGGCCCCACCCCGTCCTGGAGGCGGCCCACCGCCCTGCCAAGGCCTGGCCCCAGGCCCATGAAGTCCACGTCCTCCACCGTGACGAGGCGCCAGCCCTTCACCTGCGACAGGCCGGGCTGCTTCGCCAGGCCCTCCGCGCCTCCCACGGTCGCCACCGAGCCCGCGGGCAGCAGCACGAAGTCCGGCGCCGCCACCACG
>NZ_RAWB01000518.1 GCF_003612055.1 Corallococcus llansteffanensis | reverse complement strand
CCCCACCCCCACCGCCGTGCTGTCACCCAGCGAGACGTAGTTGACGCTCATCCGCGTTCACTAACCCCCACGGCCGCTCAGGGCATCTTCAGCGCGCGAAGCAGCCGCCCACCGCCGGGGCCGGCCACGCGCAGGAGCAGCGTGCTGCCCGCGGGCGCGGCGCGGATGACCGCGGCCAGCTCCTTCGCGCTCGCGATGGGCTTGCGGTTCACCTCCACCACCAGCATGCCCGGGGCCAGCTGCGCGCGGTCCGCGGGCGAGCCGGGAATGATGTCGGTGACGAGCGCTCCGGCGCGCTCCGTGAAGCCCGCCTGGGACGCGGTGCGCGCATCCAGGTCCTGCAGGGACACGCCCACGCGGCGCGAGCTGTCCTGCTCATCGGAGGCCTCCGGCTTCTTCTTGGACAGGCCCTCCAGGTCCGGCCGCGTGCCCATCGTCACCTTGACGTCCTGCTTCTTGGCGTCGCGGTAGAGGCTGAGCGTCGTGACGCTGTTGGGCTTCTTGAGCGCCACGATGCGGGTGAGCTCGCTGTCGGAGCGGACCTTCTGTCCGTCGATGGCGATCACCACGTCGTCCGCCTTGAGCCCCGCCTTCGAAGCGGGGGAGCCGGGGTTGATCTGCGTGAGGATGGCGCCCTCGTTCACCGGCAGCTTCAGCGCCTGCGCCAGGTCGCGCGTGAGGGGCTGGATGCCCACGCCCAGCCAGCCACGCGTGACGGAGCCGGCCTTCTCCAGCTGCGGCAGGAGCGCCTTGATGAGGTTGCTGGGCACGGAGAACCCGATGCCCGTGCCGCCGCCGACGATGGCGGTGTTGATGCCCACCACCTCGCCCTTCATGTTGAAGAGCGGGCCGCCGGAGTTGCCTGGGTTGATGGCGGCGTCCGTCTGCAGGAAGTCGTCATACTGGCTGGCGCCGATCTCCCGGGCGCGCGCGGACAGGATGCCCACGCTCACGCTGGACGCGAGGCCGAAAGGGTTGCCGATGGCCAGCACCCAGTCCCCCACGCGCACCGCATCCGAGTCACCCAGCTTCACGGTGGGGAGCTGATCCACCTTCTCCTTGACCTTCACCACGGCCACGTCGGTGAGCGGGTCGCGCCCCACCACCTCGCCGGTGAACGAGCGACCGTCGTCCAGGCGGATGGTGATGGTGACCGCGTCCTCGATGACGTGGTTGTTGGTGAGCACCAGCCCCTTGGGGTCGATGATGAAGCCGGACCCGGCGCCCTGGCGGATCTGCTCCCGCTCACTGCGTCCGCGCCCGCCGCCCCGCCCGCCGTTGCCGCCGAAGAAGCGGTCGAAGAGCGGGTTGTCCTCCATGCCCTCGGGCACCTCCGGCCGGGCCTGCACGTCCACATTGACGACGGCGGACTTCACCGAGTCCACGAGCGGGGCCAGTGAGGACAGGGACTGCGCCTCGCGCGTGGCGGGCTGCAGGTTGCCGGCCTGTCCGGAGGCCGCCTGCTGCGTCTGGGGTGCGGCCGGCTGCGGCGCCGGGGCCTGCGCGAGCGCGAGCGCGGGCGACACGAGCACCAGCACGGCGGCCACCAGCTTGCGACGGAACGGAGGGAACGTGTGGGTCATGGGTTCTTTCAAGCTAAAGCGGAAACGAGGCCCCGCAACCGGAACGACACCGTCCGCTTGCGGGAGGTGAACTCCCAGCCAGCCCGCCTGTTCCCGGAGCGCTCAAACAGGCCGGTAGACGCGGTAGTCCAGCTCGGGGAACAGGTTGTTGCGGCCCTCGACGTGGGACAGCCACGACTCGTCGATGGTGCCCGCGCGCACCTGGTCGTGCAGGCGCAGGAAGCGCTGCAGGTGCTCCTTCGTGCGGCGCACAGCGTAGTCCACCATGGTGCCGGTCTTCATGATGAAGGCCCAGTCGGAGGACTGCGCGAGGAGCAGCTCGCGCGCCGCCTGGTTCAGCGCCCGGCGCGGCAGGTTCGACGCGTCCGGGAAGTCCCGGGCCAGCTCCACCATCTGCTTCGCGCAGTGGTTCAGGTGGCGGTAGATCCAGTCGTTGCTCCCGTCGAGCCACATGTTCGCGTACCCGCCCGCGCCCCAGGAGGACAGGGGCGGCGTGGCCACCTGGTTCTCCGGGTGCTCGCGCAGGTCGTCCAGGGGGCTGATGAGCGTGAACACGGCCGGGTCGCGCGCGGCCTGACGGATGAGGGCCTCGATGAAGTGGGGGCCCTCGAACCACCAGTGACCGAAGAGCTCCGCGTCGTAGGGCGCGACGACCACGGGCTTGCGGCCCCCCATGCGCGAGGCGAGGTATTCGAACTGGCGCTGCCGGTTGAAGAGGAAGTTGCCGGCGTGCACCCAGGCGCGCTCGCGGGCGGCGGCCGGATCATAGGGGTGCTTGTCGTTCGTCTTGCCGGTGATGCGGAAGTACTTGAAGCCGGTGTTCTTGCGGTCGCCGGTGGGCTGGATGAAGGGCCGGATGTAGTCCAGGTCCAGGTCCCAGCCGATGTCCCGGTAGAACTCGCGGTACACGGGGTCGCCGGGGTAGCCATGCTCGGTGCTCCACACCTGCTGGCTGCTCTCCGGGTCGCGCGCGAAGGCGGCGACGCCCGGCTCGGTGAAGATGGGCGCGTAGGGGCCGTGCAGCGGACGGGGCGTGGCGTCCGTGAGGGCGTGCGTGTCGACGAAGAAGTAGCGGATCCGCTCGGCGGAGAGGATGCGCTCCAGGCCCGGGTAGTAGCCGCACTCGGCCAGCCAGATGCCGGCGGGGTCGCGGCCGAAGTTCTGGCGGTAGTGGTTCGCCGCCACCGTCACCTGGGCGCGCACGGCTTCGGGAGTCTGCTGCATCAGCGGCAGGAAGCCGTGGGTCGCGTTGCAGGTGAGGATCTCCAGGTGCCCCGCGTCCTGGAGCCGGCGGAACGCGGCCACGAGGTCGCGCCTGTAATGGTTGTGGTACGCGAGGCGCAGCGACTCGAAGTGGTCGCGGTGGAAGACGGCCAGTCGGTGGAAGGTGGGGTCGTCGCGGGTGCGGTGCACCTCGCGGGCGCCCAGCTCACAGAGCAGGTCCAACCGTCGCGCGTAGCGCTCCCGCAGCAGGTCGTCGTTGAGCATCGTGACGAGCGTGGGGGACAGCGTCATCGTCACGCGGTACGGGACGCGCTCCTCGGCCAGCGTGTCGAAGACGCGCAAGAGCGGCAGGTACGTCTCGGAGATGGCCTCGTAGAGCCAGTCCTCCTCGAGGAAGTCTTCGTATTCAGGGTGGCGGACGAAAGGCAGATGCGCGTGGAGGACCAGCGCGAGGGAGCCCAGGCTCATAGGTCAGTCAAGGAGGCCGTGCGGGTTCACGAACGTCCACGGCGCGAGCGCCGGGACCGGGAGGAAGCGGACGGGGAGCCCGGGGTCGACGGCTCCGGGGCATTCTTGGAGGGCTCCGGACGGGCAGGCGCGGAGGGCTCGGCCTTCAGGGGCGGAGCACTCGGAGGGACGGGGGCCTCGGCCTTCGGGGCCGGAGGACTCGGAGGCACGGGAGCCGGTGGGGCCTCTCGCGCTGCCTCGGCGGCCTCTCGTGCTCTATCGAGGGCGCGCTGTTCGGACGCGGTGAGGCCGCGCGCCACGCTCAAGGCCCATGGATCCCTGGGGGCTTCCGGTTCCGCCACCCGCGGCGACTCCGGCTCCTGCGTGCGTGAATCGGCCAGGACGGGGCCCTGGGCGAACACCGGCGTCGAAGGCGTGCTCGCGCCATCAACCTTCCCCACCGCAACACCCGAACCCTTCGCCGGGAGCGAAACCTCGCCCTGCGACGGGGGCACGGCCCCGGATGAGCGCGCGTCCGAAGCCCCGGCCGCGCGCGGCACCGTCAGGTACTGCTGATCCGACGCGCCCGACGCACGCGCCGGGCTCAGATACTGTTGATCCGATGCACCGGCGGCCCGAGGCACCGTCAGGTACTGCTGGTCCGACGCACCCGACGCACGCGCCGGGCTCAGGTACTGCTGATCCGAAGCTCCCGCGGCGCGCGGCGCCGTCAGGTACTTCGCGTCCGAAGCCCCGGGCACGGACGACACCGTGAGGTAGCGCTGATCCGAAGCCCCGGCCGCGCGCGGCACCGTCAGGTACTTCGAATCCGACGCTCCCTGCCCTCTCTCGCCCTCCACGTAGCGCTGGTCCGAAGCACCGGGGGCGCGGGGGGACTCCAGCTCCAGGTAGCGGTACTCCGACACACCGCCCGGAAGCAGGCCCTGGCCATAGCGCTGGTCCGAAGCTCCCGGCGCACGCGGCACCTCCAGATAGCGCTGGTCCGAAGCACCTGGAGCACGCTCCACCGCCAGGTAGCGCTGATCCGAAGCCCCCGGCGTCCGCGCCTCTCCGACGGCGACTTCATAGCGCTGGTCCGAAGCTCCCGGCGCACGCGGCGCGCTCTCCAGATGGGCCGTGTCCGCGTAGCGCTGGTCCGAGGCCCCCGGTGCACGCAGCACCTTGATGCGCTCGCGGTGGACCTCCGGGATGTCCCGCACGCCCGCGCTGCCCGGCAGCGACACCCGACGCCACGTCACGTACTCGCGCTCCTCGGGCTCCGGCGCGCGCACCGGCACCGCCACGGCCACCTCCGCGCGCGGACGGGAAACGACGGGCAGGGGCGGCATGTGCAGGAACTTGATGGACGTATCCGAGGACGGTCCCGCCGGAGGCAACGTCGCCCGGTTCGACGAGTGACCGATGCGGCGCGAACGGCCGTCCGCGCCAACGAAGTGCGCCTCCACCCGGTACGTGCGTCCGGGCGTCATGCCCAGCAGGTAGAAGCTGCGCGACTCCAGCGCGAAGTCCACCTCGCGCGACAGCCCCTCGCCGTCGAACACCTTCAACACCGCGCGCGGTACCGGCAGTCCGTCGAGCGCCCGCTTCCGGCTGGCGTCGCTGAAGTCCCAGAAGACGAAGAGCGTGTGCGGATCGCGCGCGAGCAGCACCATCGCGTCGTCCTGGTAGTCCAGGGGCAGCATGCCCAGGCGCTCCTCGCGCTCGGGCGACGCATCGGCGGGAGGCAGGCGCGGCGCCTGCTCCTCCAACAGGTGGTGCCGGCGCGCTTCGCCCGGCCCCGCCATCTTCGTCACGAAGAACCCCTCCACCAGGGGCTCGGCGGCATGCGGGGGCTCGCTCGCGGGCGCGGGCGTCGCCTCGGCGGCGGCCCGTGGAGCCTCCACCTCCACCCGGGGCGTGCCAGAGGGGCGCGGCGTCAGCGCCTCGGGGGCCAGGGGCAGCGTGTCATCGTCGTCCGGCTCCCTGCGGGACTTCGCGCGGGCCGGGAACGTCACCACCTGGGCCGGCCGGGTCCTGGGCTCGCCACTCGGTTCGGTGACGGGCTCCGCGGAAAGTTCCGGTGGCCTCGCCTCGCTGGCCCCCGCGGGAGGCAGGGGGACGGCCGCGTCCTTCGCGCCGCGTGCGGGGCCGGAATCCGGCTGCCCGGAATCCAGCGTTCGTGCTTCGCCTCCCACGTCGCCGGAGCTGCGCTGGGACATCTGCAGTCCCGCCATGCGCGCGAGCCGCCCCAGGGCCGGGACACGCTCGGCCAGCGCGGCGACGAACTCCCGCCCCCTGGACGCGCCAGACCGGCCCCGGAGGTATTTCCGGGCCAGCTCTCGCAGGTAGCTCACGGTGACGCCCTTCCGCTCATCCATGGACACCTCGCCTCGTTATGTCGCGGCATACAGGCGGTCAACGCATCCGTCACGGGATGTGTTTGTCTCCCGACCCCCTTCTTCTTCCGTCACGGCCGATGACACCTCCCCGATGTCCAAGTATCCTGCGAACGCTTGAGTGACCTGCCCAGACTTCTCCTGTGCAGCTTCGACGTCATCCCCGGCCCGTCTGGCTCCTCACGCCGACTGACCGAGTATCTGAAGGCGTTGCCTGATCGCTTCTCCGTGGTGGTGCTGTCGGCGAAGACCCCCGACCACTCCCATATCGAGAAGTACCAGGGAGCCCGGCTGCTTCGCGTCCCGGTAGGCTCCGGGGACCTGGCCTCGCGCATCCAGTCCTTCGAGCGGGCCGTGCGCCGGCAGCTGGAGAGCGAGGACTACGCGCTCGCCCACTTCACGGACCCCTTCGGCGGCTACGCGCTCTGCGAGATGAAGGGGGACTACGGCTACCGCCTCATCTATGAGGCCCAGACCTTCCCCTCGCAGGAGCTTCGCTACACCCATCCACAGACGGACGGGGACCGGCGCTTCCTGTCGAAGATCCGCCGGCAGGAGCTCTTCTGCCTGATGAACGCGGACCTCGTCGTCACCGGCTCCCAGACGACGCGCGGGTACATCCAGGGGCTGGGGGCGGCCGAGGACCAGCTGCGCATGCTGCGCGCGCCCGTGGACCTCAAGCCGTACGACCCGGAGGTGCTCGGCGCCCCGGACGGCACGCCCCTCAGGATGATGTACCTGGGCAGCCACGTGGGCTGGCAGGGCCTGCCCACCCTGCTGCGCGCCACCGCGCTCGCGTCCCAGCAGGTGGACGTGCGCCTGACGCTGGTGGGCGCGCACCACCCGGACTGGAAGCCCCACCTGGAGGACCTGGTCAACGACCTGGGGCTCAAGGAGAAGGTCGACTTCCAACCCCCCGTCGTCCACGACGACCTCTTCAAGGTGCTGGCCCTGGCGGACGTGGGCGTGCTGCCCCTGGACGACTCGGAGCGCAACCGGCTCCAGGGCGGGCCGCTGGCCAAGGTCTCCGAGTACATGGCCGCCGGCCGGCCCGTCATCGCAGCCGACCTGCCCGTCACCCGCGAGCTCATCCCCCCGGGCGCCGCGGTCTTCTTCCCGCCCGGGGACAGCCGCGCGCTCTCCGAACGCATCATGGAGCTGGCGCGCGACGTGCCCCGCCGCGTGGCGCTGGGGAAGGCCGGGCGCGCGTTCGCCGAACAGGTGCTGGACGCGGGCCTCATCCGGGGCCAGCTGCTGGACCTCTACGACTCGCTCCTGAAGAACCGGACCCACCTGCCGGTGGGCGCCGCCAGCGAGCCGCCCGACGTCACGATGACCGGCACGCCCACCAACCGGCTCGCGAGCCTGGGCATGCCGGAGGCCTCGAAGCCCGCGCCGGTGCCCAAGCCGCCCGCGGCGCCGGCCGCCACGCCCCAGGAAG
>NZ_RAWB01000517.1 GCF_003612055.1 Corallococcus llansteffanensis | reverse complement strand
GCACGAGCCCCGTGCGGGTGGAGGTGCTGGAGGACACGCGGGCGCGGGTCGTGCGCACCGGGAGCGGGCAGGCGTGCACGGTGGAGCGCTGGACGCTGCCGCCGGGCGCGCGCGAGGGGGACGTCATCGTGGACGGCCGCCTGGACCCGGAGCGGACGGAGCAACTGCGGCGCGAGGTGGCGCGGAAACGGGCCGCGTTGGCGGTTCCCCTTCCTCCGGGGCTCGAGCTGTGAGGTGGGGCGCCGGGGCCCACGGATGGGATAGGCGTTGACGGCTGACCCAGGATGATGAACATGCGCGCGATGCCGGAGTCCCTGCCCTTCCTCGAAGATGCCCAGCGGGGACTGGTGCGGCACTTCGGCTTGTCGGAGTTCCGTCCCGGACAGGCCCCCGTCATCAGCTCGGTGCTCAGCGGCCGCAACACCGTGGTGGTGATGCCCACGGGCGCGGGCAAGAGCCTGTGCTACCAGCTCCCGGCCACGCTGCTGCCGGGCATCACGCTGGTGGTGTCACCGCTCATCGCGCTGATGAAGGACCAGGTGGAGCAGCTCACCGCGCGCGGCATCGCGGCCACGTTCATCAACTCGTCGCTGTCGGACATCGAGCGGGCGGACCGCCTGCGCAAGCTGCGCGCCCGCGAGTACAAGCTGCTCTACGTCGCGCCGGAGCGGTTCCGCAGCGCCAGCTTCCTCGACATGGTCGCGGAGCTGGGGGTGGACCTGCTCGCCGTGGACGAGGCGCACTGCATCTCCCAGTGGGGCCACGACTTCCGGCCGGACTACGCGCTGCTGGGCCAGGTGCGCAAGCGCCTGCGTCCCCCGCGCACGGTGGCCCTCACCGCCACGGCGACGCCGGAGGTGCGCGAGGACATCGTCCGGGTGCTGCTGATGAAGGACCCGCACGTCTTCGCGGAGGGCTTCGACAGGCCCAACCTCTTCCTCGACGTGGTGAACGTCAGCGGGGACGAGGAGCGCCGGGAGGCGTGCACGCAGCTGGCCGCGAAGGGCGGCAGCGGCATCATCTACTGCTCCACGCGCAAGGCGGCGGAAGGGATGCACTCCGCGCTCGTGACGCGCAAGGTGCGCGCGGTGCTGTACCACGCGGGCATGGAGGACGACGCCCGCCGCCGCGCCCAGGACGACTTCATGTCCGCGAAGGAGGCGGTGGCGGTGGCCACCAACGCCTTCGGCATGGGCATCGACAAGTCGGACATCCGCTTCGTCGCGCACGCGAACATCCCCCGCGCGGTGGAGGCGTACTACCAGGAGATTGGCCGCGCGGGCCGGGACGGCAACCCCGCCACGGCGGTGCTCCTGTTCAACCACGCGGACGTGTACACACAGGAGCGCCTCATCGAGAGCAGCCACCCTTCGGAGTCCGTGCTGTCGGATGTCTGGACGGCGCTCCAGGGCGTGGACGAGTTCGAGCGGGGCGTGCACGCGCTGGCGGGCATGGTGGGGGCCAGCGAGTTCGAGGTCTCCGCCGCGCTCAAGATCTTCGAGCGCGAGGGCAAGCTGGAGCGCGGCGGCAGGGGTGAAGGCGAGTACGGGCTGACGCTGACGGACAAGGCCCCCACCGCCCAGCCGCACGCGACGGAGTCGCAGCGGCTGCTCCGCTCGCTGCTGGAGACCTTCCCCGTGGGACGGCAGGCCACCACGGAGCTGCCCATCCTCGCGCGGCGCACGGCGCTGTCGGAGGAGGAGGTCCGGCACGCGCTGGGCCTGCTGGAGAAGTCCGGCGTGGTGCGGGTGCGCAAGCCGTTCGCGGGGCGCTCCATCCGCGCGCTGGAGCGGGTTCCCTTCCGCGAGTTGAGCGTGGACCTGAGCCGGGTGCGCGAGCAGGAGCGGCGGAATCTCCTGATGCTCAAGCGGATGACGGACTACGCGTACACGCCGAAGTGCCGGCGCGCGTTCATCTTGCGCTACTTCGGCCAGGCGGACGCGGCGGCGGTGTGCGGCACGTGCGACCGGTGCGCGGGTAGCATGATGCCCAAGCCGGCCGGGTCATCCTCTCGCTCCCAGCCCGCCGTGGCCGGAGCGCCGGTGATGGCCTACAGCGAGCTTGCGTCCACGGAGCTGCGCCGCTGGCGCAAGGACCTGGCCAAGGACCTGGGCATCGCGCCCTTCATCATCTTCAACGACGCGACGCTGTTGGGGCTGTCCGCCGCGCTGCCGGTGGACCGGGAGTCCTTCCTCGCGGTGAAGGGCACCGGGGAGAGCCGCTGGGAGCGCTTCGGCCCCAAGGTGGTGGACATCTGCCTGATGGCGCGCGCCGCGGGCCATGAGCCGCAGGTGACGCCCGTGCCCCCGCGCGTGCGCAAGTCGAAGCTGCGCCGCTAGGCCGTCAGGCCTGTGGAGGTCCGCCCCTGCTGCTCGCGGCGCGGAGGACGGCCCACCGCAGCCCGGCCATCAGCACGCCCACCACCAGCGCGAGCAGGAAGATGACCGCCACGGTGACGGCGCCGAAGATGATGCGCACGCCGAGGTCGGAGACGCGGCCGTTGAAGTACGCCTCGCGCAGCGGCTCCAGGCCGTGCGTCAGCTCCAGCGCCCGCGCCGGCAGCGAGTCGAGCGCCATCGACAGGCGCTCGAAGAAGGGCGCCCGGTAGCGTCGTCGGATGGACTCCACGACGATGCCCACGAGCAGGTAGAGCACCGACAGCAGGAAGGCGTTGCCCCACATGACCTGCAGCAGGGGGGACGACGGGGGCCGCTCGCGCACGTCGGTCACGCTATCTCGACGCCCGGCGCTTGAGGAGCGGAAGAGCCTTCTTCACGCGGTTTGCCTCCGGCGCGCCGCTGGCCAGGCGCAGGAAGGCTTCGTACGCCTCCACGGCCCGGGGCAGCTCCGACGACTCGCGCACCAGCACGTCCGCCAGCGCCAGGTGCGCCAGGCCATCCGTGGGCTCCAGTTCCACCGCCTTGGCCAGGGCCTCGCGGGCGGGGGCCTCCTGCCGCTGCTTGAAGGCCACCAGGCCCAGCGCCAGGTACGCCCGCCCGTTGAAGGGGGCCAGCTTCACGGCCTCGTCCGCCGCCACCCGCGCCTCCTTCACCGCGCCGGCGCCCAGCAGCACCCGCGCCAGCGTCGCCTGGGCGAAGGCCTTGTCCCAGACGGTGGGCGCCTTGTCGGCCAGGTCCTGCAGCGTGCGCGCCGCCCCGCGGCCTCCGGCGGGAAGCTGCGCGTACAGCTCGCCCACGCGGCCGCACGTCGCGTCCGGTCCCTCGCGCCGGGCCGCCGCGAAGGCCGCGTCCGCGCTCTCCACCTGGCCCTGGCGCAGGAACGCCTGGGCAATCTCGCAGAAGGTGTCGGGGTCCTTGGAGTCCAGCTTGTTGGCGCGCTCCAGCGCCGCGAAGCCGCCCTTCGCGTCGCCGTTGGCGAACAGGAGCGCCGCGCGCAGCCGCTGTCCTTCCGCGTCATCCGGCGCGAGCTTCACCGCGCGGCCCGACGCGCCCTCCGCCTCCTTGCGACGGCCGGACTGGTACAGCGCCAGCGCGAAGCCCTTGTGCGCGGCCGCGTTGCCCGGGTTGTCGAGCTGCCACGCCTCGAACTGCTTCAGCGCCTCCGGCGTGCGGCCCAGCGCCAGGAGCACGCGGCCCAGGGCGTCGCGGGACTCGCCGTGCGCGCCGTTGCGCGCCACCGCCTGCGTCAGCGGCTTGAGGGCCATGTCCGGCAGCCCGCGCGCCAGGAGCAGCCGCCCCAGCGAGCACGCGCCTTCGTAGTCGCGCGGATCCTTCAGCGCCTCGTCGAACTGGGCCTGCGCCTTGTCGAGCGCGCGCTCGCGCCAGTACACCTGTCCCAGCGCCACGCGCAGGTCGGTGCGCGGCCGCTTGGCCAGCGCCTTCTCCAGCACGTCGCGCGCCTGGGCGCCGTTGCCTTCGTTCGCGTCCGCCAGTGCCAGCCACGCCACGGCCTCCGGCGGGTAGCGGTCGTTCACGCGCGTGCGGGCCAGCTCCGCGCGGGCGCGCTTCCAGTCCCCGAGCCGCGCGTACGCCGCGCCCCGCACCATCGCCACCTTGCGGCCGCCGTCCGCCTCCAGTCGCTGCAGCGCCTCGCGCTCGCGGTCGCGGTCCAGCAGCGTGCGGCCCAGCCCCTCCTTCGCCTCGTCGCTCTTGGGCTGCAGCTTCAACGCGGCCTCGTAGGCCTGCTGCGCGGCCTCCAGCTTGCCGGCCGCGCGGCCCGCGGCCCCGAGCGCGAGCTGGAAGTCCATGGCCAGCGGCCCCTGCGTGCCCTTGGAGAGCAGCGTGCGGGCCTCGTCGTACCGGCCCAGCGCGGACAGCAGCTCGCCGTGCACGAGCTGCTGACGGGGCTGGAGCGCGGGGGGCAGCTTCGGGTCCTGCGCCAGCGGCACCACGTCCGCCAGCGCCGCGTCCAGTTCCTGCTCCAGCGCGAGCCGGCTCTCCGCCATGCCGATGCGGGCGGCCGGATGCTCCTTCGACACTTCGCGAGCGCGCTTGAACATCTCCAGCGCCTGCGGGAAGTCCTCGGAGGCCAGGTAGTAGCCGCCCAGCGACACCAGCGCGCGGACGTTGCTCGGCGATGCCTTGAGCGCCCGGTCGAAGCGGTCCAGGGCCTTCTTCTCATCCTTCGCGGCCAGCAGCAGGCTGCCCGCGAGCGCGTGCACTTCCGTCACGTCGTCCTGCGAGGCGAGCAGCGCGCGGCGCGCCGACTCACGGCCCCGCTCGTCGGCGACGAGCTCGTTGGTGGCGAGCACCAGCCCGCCGAAGCCGTCCTTCACGCCCGGCTTCTCCAGCGCCTCCAGCGCCAGCCTCCGGTCCTCGGGCGAAGCGCCGTGGTCCTGGAAGCGCAGCGCGTGCGCGTAGCCGGTGAGCGCCCAGGCCTGCGCGCTGGCCTCGTCCATGTCCCGCGCGCGCTCGAGCTGCCGGAGCGCTTCGTCCAGCGACGCGCCCGTGTCCTGTGAAATCGCGCGCCGGGCCAGCTCCAGCGTCTCCGACAGCGTCTGGCCGCCCTGGCGGGAGCGGTAGAGCACGAAGAAGCCCGCGCTCGCGCCCAGGAAGATGAGCGCGACGAAGAGGGCCACGGTCTTCGTGCCGTAGCGCTCCAGGAGGGACTGCTTCGCCCGCTCCTTGGCGATCTTGTCGTGCATCTCGCGCTCGTACTTCGCGGCGAGCGCCTCCGTGTCCTGCGCGTTCGCCGCGGCCTTGTTGCGCGCGGCCGCCGCCGCCAGCTCCGAGGCATCCGGGATGTCGTCCAGCAGCGAGCGCTTGCCGCCCGACGTCGCCGTCACCACCACGGGCGTCACCGGCGCCACCGTGCGGGCCCGCGCCGTCTCCGGAGGAGGAAGGTCTCCCAACAGTCCTCCGCTTGGCGATGAGGAGGCCTCGTCGGCCGAAGGCTCCGGAATGTCCGCCAGCATCGGGGGCGAACGGCCCCGCTCCGAAGCGCCCTGCGCCGCACGTCCACGCCCTGAACCGGGCTCCTGCCCCGGATCCGAAGGCTCACCCTGAGCCGCGCGACCACGCCCCGACCCCGGCTCCTGTCCCGGATCCGAAGGGCCCTGCGCCGCGCGACCGCGCCCGGACCCTGGCTCCTGTCCCGGATCCGAAGGGCCCTGCGCCGCACGTCCACGCCCCGACCCCGGTTCCTGCCCTGGATCCGAAGGCTCACCTCGCGCCGCACGTCCACGCCCTGAACCGGGCTCCTGCCCCGGATCCGAAGCGCCCTGTGCCGCACGTCCGCGCCCGGAGCCCGGCTCCACGGACGCCTCGGAGCCTTCACCTCGCGCGCCCTGCAGCGCGTCGGAGGAACCGCCCTCCCCTGCCCGACCGTCGGCGTCCGACGTCCGCGCGTCCCCGCTCGCGGCCTCACCCGTCGGCGCGCGCTCCACGCCCCCCACGGGCGTCTCCGTCCGGGCGCGGCGCGGCTCCAGTCCTGCCGCGGCCGCGGCGCGCGCATCGAACGCGGACGGATGCGCTTCCGCCGCCGCTGGCGCCTCGGGCTCGTCCTCGTCCGGTGCCGCCGCTGGAACCACCAGCGTGCCCAGGTCCGCGAAGATGGGCGCGGGCCCGCCGGACAGCGCCTGCTGGGCCTGGTCCAGCCACTGCTTCACCCGCCCGTTGTTGGGCTGCAGAGCCACGGCCTTGCGCAGGATGGGCAGCGCCGAGCGGTACAGCCCGCGCTGCAACAACACCTCGCCAATGAGGTTGTAGGCGTAGGGGTTGTCCTTCTCGATGGCGATGGCCTGGTCGAACTGCTCCATCGCCTCGGCGGGCCGGCCCAACTGGATGAGGGCCTTGCCCCACAGCACCCGGCCCACGGTGGACGTGGGGTGGTGGGCAATGCCTTGGGTGCACACCTCGATGGTGCGCGCCGCGTCTCCCTTCTCCAACAGCGCCTTCGCGAGCTCCACGAAGACGGAAGAGGTCGGGTCCTGCCGGAGGAGCTGCTCGTAGCGCTCCACCATCGACTTGGCCATGTTGAGTCGCGACTCCGGTGCTCGGGCGGGGGAGCGCGGACCATAGCACTGCCGTCGTGCCTCGCGCCCAGCCGGTGGTAGCGTCGCGCACGTGAAACGCCTGCCTGCCCTGATGTTCGCCCTGGCCCTCGGTGGGGCCTGTGCCCACACCCCGCCCACCTCGGACCTGGAGGCCCTCCGTCCCGTCGTGGAGGGCTTCCACAAGAACCTGCGCTGGCGCAACTACCGCGCCCTGTCCAGCTTCCTCGTCCCCGAGGAGCGCCAGGACTTCGACCGCCAGCGCCGCGAGCTGCACGACGAGCGCGACCTCACCGTCACCGACTACGAGATCGAGGACGTGAAGCTCGCCGAAGACGGCCAGCACGCCACCGTGCACAGCCGCATCCAGTGGATGCGCCTGCCCTCCGTCTCCGAACAGACCGACACCGTCACCTCGGAGTTCGTCTTCCGGGAGGGCGTCTGGCTGCTGGAGAAGCAGCAGGCAGGCCCGTTCGCGGGCGAGCTGGAGTAGAAAAAAAGTCGCCCACCGCCTCGGGGCCGGCCGAGACGGTGGGCGTCGAGGGTTCCCCAATGGAACCCCCTACCAGGGTGACGGGGTCGCGCAGTGTTTCTCAGGCCCGCTGCGACTCCGCCGTGTTGCCTGGCTATAGAGCAATGCCGGTGCCAACCCTCCCGCCGCCC
>NZ_RAWB01000516.1 GCF_003612055.1 Corallococcus llansteffanensis | reverse complement strand
TGCCGCCACCAATGCCACTCTTGCCCGGCATCCCCACGTCGTAGAGCCAGTCTCCGGAGGTCTCGTACATCCCCGCCGTGGCCATCACCGCGAGCGCGTAGTGGCAGACCTCCTCGTCGACGACCCGCTTCCCGGTGAGCGGGTTGACGCCTCCGTCCGCCAGGGTCGCACCCATCACGGCGAGCTGCCTGGCCGTCACCGCCAGCGAACACTGCCGGGTGTAGAGCTCCGTCGTCAGGACCGGATCCGTGTCCAGGCGGCCCAGACCGTGCAGCAGCCAGGCGAGCCCCTGGTTGCGGTGGTGGGTCTTCGACGCGGAGGCATACACCTCTTCGTCGAGCGCGAGTCGACCGCCAGCGAAGAGGGACAACCCCTCATGGATGAACCGCCACCTGGCTTCTGGACTGTCGCCTGGAACGAGGCTCGTCGTCGCCAGCGCGCCTGTGTTCACCATGGGGTTCGTGCGCCCGTCCGGGCTCTGGTCGATCGCCATGGCCGAATTGAACGGCAGGCCGGTGCCATTGACTCCCAGCTTGCGCCGGGCCACCTCCGGGCCCAGGGCCTGGCAGACCAGGGCGAAGAGGAATGGCTTTGAGACGCTCATGATGGCGAACGGATGGTCCACGTCTCCCACCCCGTGGCTGCTGCCATTGATGCCCGCCACACACGCGCCGAAGAGCTGGGGCTTCACCCTCGCCAGCGCGGGGTAGACCTGGGAGCACTGTCCCTCCGTGTTCCCTTTGTGGCGTTGGTATGCCTCATCCACCAGCTCCCGGACCCGCTCCGGAGAGGGGAGCTGACCGGTGGAGATGAAGGGGGCCTCGCCTGTCGTGTCCATTCGTGGCGGCTCGCTGTCTCTTGGAATGGGTAGGAAACGTGGGTCTCCACCCGGTGTCTGTCAATGCCGGGTTGGGTGCAGCACGGCGCGACCGACCGTGGGACCGGTTGATGATGACTGCCCCCACCATCAGCTTCGGCGACGCGTGGGCATGCCCCGCTCCTCACTCCTCCGGGGTCCCCATGTCCCTCTCGCTTCCGCTTCTCCTTGCCGTGCTGGCCCAGGCGCCGGAGTCAACTCCTCGGCAAGAGGAGGAAGCCGGCCCGTGGACAGGCTCCGCGGCGCTCTCGTTCATGCTGCTCGCCGGAAACAGCAGGGCGCTGTCGTTGACCGCGGATGGTCTGGCCGAGTACCGCACGAAGGTCTGGGTTGCGACCTTCATGGTGGATGGCGTCCTGGATACCGCCGACTCCGGCGAGGATGACGACAGCAGCGAGGACGTCGTGGCGGAGGCGCTCTCGGTGTCCGTTCGCGGTGAGCGGCGGTTCACCCCGCTGCTTGGCGTCTACGCACTCGTCGACGCGAAGACCGACCATCTGTCCAGCGTCGAGTTGCGCCTGGATGGGGAGGCAGGCATCGCGTTCACCCTGCTCGAGCGCGACACGAAGTACGCAGAGCAGCAGCTGCTGCGCGTAGATCTGGGCCTGCACTACTCGAACGAGGCCCGGTTCCAGTATTTCGAGGACGAGCAGGACCTCCCCAACGTGGACCTGCTCGCTCCAGGCGCGAGGTTGACCCTCTACTACCCCGTCAACGAGAGGGTGAAGTTCACCCAGTACCTGGAGTTCTTCCCGAACATCCTGGGCGATACCCGGTTCCTCGTCGAATCCACCAGCAAGTTTTCGACATACATCACGCACCGGCTGGCGCTCAGCACGAACCTCGAGGTGGGGATCGACACAGCGCCCGCCGCAGGGAAGGCCGTCGCGGACCTGGCCCTTACCCTGGGCGCTGAGTTCGAGTTCTGAGTTCGCCAGGTCAGTGGCGGGTTTCCCTTGGGGCACTGAACGCGAGGAGGAACTCGATGAGCAGGCGCGTGCCGTAGCCGGTCGCGCCCTTGGAGCGCCACGACTTGTCGGTTTCGACCCTCGAGGTTCCAGCCATGTCGATGTGCGCCCAGGGGATGCCCGCGACGAACTCCTCCAGGAAGAGGGCCGCGGTGATCTGCCCCGCGTTCACCCCGCCGACGTTCTTGAGGTCCGCGACCTCCGAGTCGAGCTCCTTGCGCAGGCGCCTGTCGAGCGGGAACTGCCACACCGTCTCGTCGGACTTCTCAGCCGCCGCACGCACCTGGTCGACCACCCCCTGATGGTTGCCGATGACGCCCGCGTTGTCGTTGCCAAGGGCCCGCTCGCAGGCCCCGGTGAGCGTGGCGATGTCGAGGATGGCGTCGGGTGGCGGCTGCTCCTCCGTCGCCAGGACCAGGCCGTCCATCATGACCAGCCGGCCTTCGGCATCGGTGTTCAGGACCTCGATGGTCTTGCCGCCCCGGGCCGTCAGGACGTCGCCGAGCCGCATCGCCTTGCCCCCCGGCATGTTGTCGGTGCACATGAGATACCCCGTGACCGACGACCTGGCGCCGAGCGAGGACAGCGCCGACATGGCGGCCAGGATGGCCGCGGCGCCGGACATGTCTGTCTTCATCGCGGCGTGGACCAGGTCGTTCGGCTTCAGGCCGAGCCCTCCCGAGTCATACATGATGCCCTTGCCGACCAGCGAGACGCGGCCGACGGCCGCGATGGGCTGCCCTCGGGCGTCCTTCGGCTGGTAGGAGAGCTTGATGAGTCGCGGAGGCTCGGCGCTCCCCGCGTTCACGCCGAGCATGCCGCCGCAGCCGAGCTTGGACAGGGCCTTCTCGTCGAAGACCTCGATGTCCAGACCCGACGAGGCCGCCACGACGCGAGCAATCTCTTCAAAGCGGCGGGCGGTGAGCAGCGTCGCCGGTGCGTTGGAGAGGTCGCGGGCAAGCTCGGCGGCCCGGGCGGTCACCCGGCCGCGTTCGACGCCGCGCTTCACCTCTTCGAGCGGAAGTGACGACGACAGGAGGGTGAGGGCTTCGAGCGGCGGCTCCTGCTGGGACGTGCGCTTGAGGGGGCGGTAGCGGTAGCGCGCCAGGAGGACACCCTCGACGATGGCCTGCGCCGCGACGTCGGGCGCGATACCACCGAGGTCCGGCAGGGTGACGACGAGGTGGGCGTAGTGGCCTCCCGCCCGGGCGAAGGCAGCAGCGGCGTGCCGGAGGGAAGCCACGTCGCGCTCGGCCTCTGCTCCGATGCCCACGACCACGAACGCAGGTCCGGCCGCGCGTGGAATGACGAGGGCCTGGCCGACCTTGCCCTCGAAGCCGGCGGCCGCGAGCTGGGTCCGATTCAGCCCGACCTCCCGCGGAACCTCACCCTCGACTCCGACGGCGATGCCGATGCTGCCAGCACCCTTGGGGAGGGACTGCGAGACTTGGATCTGGGTCGCCTCGAGTTCGTCCACCGAGGGGGCGGGATGGAAATCAGACACGGCTTCCGCATGGAACGTTGGAAAAGTCATGGCTCTGTCCTCAGGTGCCGCGCCAACCCGGCACTCATTTTCGACCTCGCGAAAAGGTATTCACCGGAGGATCAGCGCCAAGACGGGACTCTGGAACGGCGAGCCCTTCTTCGACTGGCTGCGCATGGACAGACAATGCCCGGTTCAAGACCCGCGCATCGTCCGGCTGTCTGGCATTGGGGCTACGTGCGCATGCGCACGCGCGTCTCGTGCACCGTGTCCGGGAGCGGAGAGGTCCGCTCGCGCTCCTGGGCGCGCATGAGGCGCAGGATGCTGGGCCCCAGCACGTCGATCTCGGTGGAGGCGTAGGCCTCCGTGCCGAAGCGGCGGATGGAGTCCGTCTGCTTCGCGAGGATGCGCGCGTCCTGCCCGAAGATGTGCAGGCCCACCGGCAGGACGAACGGCAGCGCGGCCTTGAGCAGGAAGCGGGGCACCGGCAGCTTGAACGTCACCACCGCGTACACGAGCGTGTCCCAGTCCCCCACCGGCGTCATCGCGGAGGTGACCAGGATGTGGCTCCGCTCGCCGATGCGGTACTCCACCTGCGCGATGGACGGCATCAGGAAGCGGTCGAAGTGCTGCACCACGCCGCCGCCCGGCGCGAGCAACCTCCCGACGAGCCCCTTGGGCGCGGGCTCGCCCAGGTACTCCGCCTCCACCTGCTCCGCGCCCCGGCGCACCACCACGTCAATCTCATTGCGCTTCTCCGCGGTGCGGAACAGGCCGCCGTGGAGGAAGGCCGTGTGCGGCACGTCCAGCGTGTTCTCCAGCACCGCGTGCAGCGAGCCCGGCGCGCGCAGCACCCGGCGCACGGTGGTGTAGTCGCCCGCGTCCAGCAGCGGGAAGCGGAAGGGCTCCGTGGTGGGCTCCACCCCGGGCGTGGAGTAGACCCAGACGAAGCCGTCCTGCTCGCGCGCCGCGTACGCGGTGGCGCAGCGCGACTTCGCCTCGGGCTCGCCCACGAGGCCGGGGATGAGCCGGCACTGGCCGCCTTGATCGAAGCGCCAGCCGTGGTAGCCGCACTCGAGCTGGCCGCCCTTCACGCGCCCCAGGGACAGCGGCACGTTGCGGTGCGGGCACCGGTCCACCAGCGCGCCGGGCTTGCCGCCCTCTCCCCGGAACAGCACCAGGGGCGTGCCCTGGAGCGTGCGCGCGATGGGCTTGTCGCCCAGCTCGCGCGACGCGCAGAGGATGAACCACGAGTGCGGCAGTTTGACGACGGAGATGTGGCTGCTGGACGCACCGGCGGTGCGCCCCTCCTCGCGGGCGTTCATCCGCCCAGTCTAATGGGCCCGGGCTTTCGTGCACGCCCCCCTTCGGGCGGGCAGGTCGGCGGCGCGCCGGGCGGGCTCCAGGCTCAGGGCCCCAGCCGGCGCAGCCGCAGGGCGTTGGCGATGACGGACACCGAGGAGAGGCTCATGGCCGCGCTCGCGAACAGCGGGCTCAGGAGCAGGCCGAAGGCGGGGTACAGCACGCCCGCGGCCAGGGGCACCCCCAGCAGGTTGTAGACGAAGGCGAAGAAGAGGTTCTGGCGGATGTTGCGCAGCACGCCCCGGCTCAAGTGGCGCGCCCGCGCGATGCCTCGCAGGTCACCCTTCACCAGCGTCACGCCCGCGCTCTCCATCGCGATGTCCGTGCCCGTCCCCATGGCGATGCCCACGTCCGCCCGCGCGAGCGCCGGGGCGTCGTTCACCCCGTCGCCCGCCATCGCCACCACGCGCCCCTCGGCTTGGAGCCGCTTCACCGCGTCGCCCTTCGCGTCCGGTTGCACGCCCGCGATGACGTCGGTGATGCCCAGCCGGCGCGCCACCGCGTGCGCCGTCGTGGGGCTGTCGCCAGTCAGCATCACCACGCGCAGGCCCTCGGCCCTCAAGAGCGCCAGGGCCTCCGGCGTGGAGGCCTTCACGGGGTCCTCCACGCCCAGCAGGCCCGCCGCGCGACCGTCCACCGACACCAGCACCACCGTCTGGCCCTCCTCCCGCAGCGCCTCGGCCCGCTTCGTCAGCGCCTCCACCTCCACGCCGAGCGCCCGCATCAGCGCCGCGTTGCCCAGCGCGACGTCGTGCCCATCCACGCGTCCACGCACGCCCTGGCCCGGCTGGGACTGGAAGCCCTCCACGCCTCCGGGGGTGAGGCCCCGCTCGCGCGCGCCCGCGACCACGGCCGCCGCCAGCGGGTGCTCGCTGCCGCGCTCCAGGCTCGCGGCCTGGCGCAGGAGGACGGCAGGGTCCACGCCCGGCGCGGGCTCCACCGACACGAGCCGCGGCTTGCCCTCCGTGAGCGTGCCCGTCTTGTCCACCACCAGCGTGTCCACCGCGGCCATCCGCTCCAGCGCCGCCGCGTCGCGGATGAGCACGCCCATGCGCGCGCCCTGCCCCGTCCCCACCATCACGGACATGGGCGTGGCCAGCCCCAGCGCGCACGGGCAGGCGATGATCAACACCGCCACCGCGTTGACCAGGGCATGCGCGAGCCTGGGCTCCGGGCCCCACACCGCCCAGACCCCGGCCGTCACCACCGCGACGGCGATGACCGCGGGCACGAAGACTCCGGCCACCCGGTCCGCGAGCCGCTGGATGGGGGCGCGCGTGCGCTGGGCCTCGGCGACGCGCTGGACGATGCGCGCCAGGAGCGTGTCCTTCCCCACGCGCTCCGCGCGCATCACCAGCGAGCCCGTGCCGTTCACCGTGCCGCCCGTCACCTTCGCGCCCGGGCCCTTCTCCACCGGCACCGGCTCTCCGGTGACGAGCGCTTCATCCACCGCGCTCGCGCCCTCCAGCACCTCGCCGTCCACCGGCACCTTCTCGCCGGGGCGCACGCGCAGCCGCTGGCCCACGTGCACCTGGGACAGCGGCACGTCCTCCTCGTGGCCGTCGTCCGCGATGCGCCTCGCGGTGGCGGGGGCCAGGGACAGGAGCGCGCGCAGGGCGCCAGACGTCGCGTGGCGCGCTCGCAGCTCCAACACCTGCCCCAGCGCCACCAGCGTGAGGATGATGGCCGCGGCCTCGTAGTACACGGGCGCGGTGCCTCCATGGCCCGTGCGCGCGCCTTCAGGCAACAGGTGCGGGAACAGCGTGGCCGCCCCGCTGAAGAGGTACGCCGCGCCCGCGCCCAGCGCGATGAGCGTGAACATGTTCAGGTGCCGGTTGCGCACCGAGGCCCAGCCCCGCTGGAAGAACGGCGCCCCGACCCAGAGCACCACGGGCGTCGCCAGCGCGAGCTGCGCCCACAGCAGCGCCGCTGGAGACAGCGCGTGCCGCACGGGCACCATGTCCGACATGCCCAGGAGCATCAGCGGCACGCTCAGCACGAGCCCCACCCAGAACCGCCGCGTCATCGAGCGCAGCTCCGGATCCGGCTTCTCCTCCACCGTCACCGTGCGCGGCTCCAGCGCCATGCCGCACTTCGGGCAGGTGCCGGGCCCGTCGCGCACCACCTCCGGGTGCATGGGGCAGGTGTACTCGACGCGCGTCTCCAGTACGGGCGGTGCCTCTGGCTCCAGCGCCATGCCGCACTTCGGGCAAGCCCCGGGCGCGTCCTCGCGCACCTCCGGGTCCATGGGGCACACGTAGACCGCGCCCGTCTTGAGTGGCGGTGAGACCTGGGGATGGAGGAAGCGCTCGGGGTCCGCCTGGAAGCGCAGGCGGCACTTCTCCCCGCAGAAGGACCAGGTGTGGCCTTCGTGCGCCCACTGCCCTCCTCGCGGCGCGTGGGGGTCCACCGTCATGCCGCACACGGGGTCGATGGCAGGCC
>NZ_RAWB01000515.1 GCF_003612055.1 Corallococcus llansteffanensis | reverse complement strand
CGAAGGGCCGTTACCGAGGCACGCGCCGCAACCTCTTTGACCTCAGGCGACTCGCGGTCGTCCAAAACCTCGAGGTCGCCGCGCGTTACCAGCGCGCGGCGTGACCTAACCTGTTCGGCGCTCTAGGAGAGGCCCACCACCACCTCCGCCTCGACGGTGCCCCGGGCCATGGCGGCCCGCTCGTAGCGCTCGAAGTCGGCGGCGAAGCGGCGCTCTCCTCGCCGCTCCCACGCATTCCAGACATGGGACCAGGTCTGCCAGAGCGCCTGGGCCGGGTCCCCCCTGGCGATGAAGCGCGCGTAGTCGCCGCGGGGGATGACGGCCCTGCGCAGGCCCTCGGGGACGGGCGCCTTCGCGTCGGCTCGCGTCCCGAGGAGCATCGTGTAGGGGCCGGTGTGGTCACGCTCGTAGTCGCAATAGACGGCGTAGATGTCGTGCGCCGGATCCAGCGTGGGCAGGTGCTCCTGCATGAACCGCTGCCAGAAGAGGGGAATGTCCCGGGCGGCCTGCTCCGGGGACATGCGCACCGCCGGGCCGATGATGACGACGTCTTCGTCCTGCTTCAGGTACTCCGCATGCATCTGGACTCTCCTCCGTGGGGGACGACGCGGAGGAAGGTAGCGGGGGCGCCGGGAGCCCATTTGATGGCCCGTGCTCTTTTCGGGGCCGTCCCGAAGCCTGCCCGGCCCCCCGCGATGGCTGGATTGCCGGCCTCAGTTGATGGGGCAGCTGCCGCCGGAGCAGTAGAAGCAGGCGCTGGTGCAGTTGCCGCCACTGCAGAGCGAGATGTCGGAGCCGTGGCAGGTGGGCGACGAGACATCCTGCAGGGTGTAGTCCGTATAGATGTCTCCGCAGGCAATCACCCGGTCGTCGGGGCCACCGTTGGCCTCCACGGACATGCTGTTGCCCACATACGTGTCACCGCTCGCGGTCTTGCCCTTCTTCCACGAGCCATAGGCGACGAAGTTGGCGGCGTTCGCGGGAACGATCGCCGTCCCCGGCTTGTAGTGGAGCATGCCGTTGACCGGCACCTGCACGGTGACGGTGCCCGATGCGCCGCGAGCGCGGTTGAAGGTGACGGGCCCGTTGCCACTGCAGTTGGCGACACCGAAGTGGGCGGCGTGCCCCGGGTGGTTGAAGTTGACGCCATTCCACCAGTCGGTCGTGCGGAGCCGGACCACCGTGGCCGTTCCCTTGATGATGTCGCAGGACCGGAGTTTGGGCTCACACGAGCCGCGATCCTGGGTCCCGAGCGGGAAGTCACACCCGCTGGTGCAGTACGTGTCGCTCGGGTGGGCGGTGCTGATGACCTCCTGGCTCGGATCACCACACGTGGCGTCGCCATACTCGGAGGCGACCCAGGCCCGGAAGGACGTGGTGCAGCCCGCGGCCATGGACTGTCCGCCGGAGTCGAACCCGGAGGGCAGCTCCGCGAGCGCGGCCGCGTTCTCCCGCTGGAGCTGCTCGCGCGCGGTGACGTCCACCGCGAAGAGCGACTCGCGGGCGAGCGCCGCCGGCAGCTCCTGCCGGGAAGGGGCCAGCGCGAGGAACACCTCCGCGGGCGTGTGCTTCTTGAGGAAGCGGGGGGCCACGAGGGGGCGCTGCGGGTAGGTCGCCATGACGGCGATGTCCACCACGCCATCGTCGTTCTCGAGCCAGACGACGTGGTTGCCACGGGCGCCGGTGACCCGCGCAATCTCACGCGGTCCGGAGGCCGCCGGCGATTGTGCGAGGACAGGGGTCGCACCCAGCAGCCAGGCGGCGCTGGTGAGGGCAAGGGCGAGGGAGGTCGAGGACGGCTTCACGGGGACTGCTCCAGGAAAGGACGGCGTTGAATCGCCGCGATTCCTGCAACGGAAGTCCCCGCGTATTTCCCTCACCCCGGGAGGCCGACCTCCGCGCAAGCGGCGGCCTTCAGCCGTGCGCGGTCGACGCCCAGGGCCGTCAGCGCACGCACCGCGGTGCCGCGCTCGAGCGCGCATGCGGCCGCGACGACATGCGCGCTCCTCAGCCGCGAGGGGCGGGTCGACTTCGAGAGGGCGACGGCCTGCTGGAACACCTGCTGCGCCTGCGGCGTCGACCGGAAGGCGCCAGGGGCGGGCCGACGCTCCACCGGCGCCTCCACCCCATCGTCGTCCTCCGCGAGCCCGGCAGCGGCCAGCGCGTTGTGGTGCGCGGCCTCGATCGCCTTGCGCAGCGCCGAGCTGTCCGCCCCGACGCGCTCGAACGCGCGCACCGCGCTTCCGTCGGGAAGCTCGAGCGCCGACAGCAGGAGGTGCTCGGGGCCCGGCAGCTCCTCGCCGGCGCGCAGCGCCTCTGCCTCCGCCTTCGTCAGCAACTGCTGGATGGTCCTCAGGTCCCTCACGGCGTTCAACAGCCCCATGACGTCCTCCTCGGTGGTGGTCAGCGCAGCTGCGGGGTGAACTTCTTGTGTGCGGCCTGGGCGCTGATGCCAAGCGCCTCGCCGATCTGCGCCCAGGTCCAGCCCTGGCGGACGGCCTCGATCACCGCCGCGAGCTCGAGCTGGGTCGCTCGCCGGCGCATGGCGACGACCGCCGCCAGCGCCGCCTCGGGGTCATCCGGGGCCGGGATTCCCTTCAGGTCCTTCATGTCCATCAACCTAGGTTGATGGACTCCTGTTGTCAACCCAGGTTGATGGACATGCGCGGCATGTTCGAGCCCACTTCCGGTGGGCGGTGGCGCACTTCAAGCAGCGCGGACCTCCCGGCGCCCTCCCCGCCGCGACATCCCCAGCGCCACGGCCGCGAGGACGACGAGCCCCACCCAGGCATGCCGCGATGCGGCCTCGACCCACGGCCCCAGGGGCGTGCCCACACCCAGGGCCCGCTCGAGCACCCAGCCACACGCGGCGGCGCCTCCCACCGCCGCGCCGCCGATGCGGAGCACGGTGAAGCCGCGCCCCCGGCTCCACAGCAGGAGCCAGGGCAGGACGAGCAGCACCACCGCGGCCTGCATCGCCTCGATGCCCAGGTTGAAGCCCAGGATGCTCAGCGCCAGCGCCCCCGAATCCAACCCCATCCCCGCCAGCACCGTCGCGAACGCGAGCCCGTGCACGAGCCCGAACGCGGCCGCCACGAGCGGCTCCCGGCCCGGGAAGAGCGGGCGCCCCGCGTGCACGGCGGACACGAGGATGCTCACCGCGATGAGCACCTCCACGGGCTGGCTCGGCAGGCGGAGGACACCCACGGTAGCGGCCGCCAGCGTGAGCGAGTGGCCCACGGTGAAGGCCGTCACCACCCCGAGGACGCGCTTGAGGCTCGAGCCCAGGCGGTCCGGCTCCCGCCAGCGGCCCCCGCGCGCGCACAGCGACGCGGGCAGCAGCAGCACGAGCAGGAAGAGCAGGTGGTCCGTCCCCTCGGCGATGTGGCGCAGGCCGAGGCGGAAGGCGGCCTGGAAGCCCGTCCACCACGAGCCGTGCGTCCGGTCGATGAGGAGCGACGGCGTCTGCGCGCTCACCACGCCCACCAACTCCTGACCCTCGCCGAAGAGGCCGGTGTGGAAGTCGCGCCGCACTGACACGAGCGCGCGGTGGTTCATCACCTGATGCAGCACCAGTGTGTCGGTGAGCGTGAACGCGCGCGCCGAGGCGCCTGGGGGCGCGCGCAGCGTGACGTGCGCGACGAGGCAGTCACCGTCCTGAACGCGCTGCACGCCCACGGCGCCGACCTCCACCTGGAAGGGACGGCCATCCGGCGTGCTCGCGCCGAAGTGCTCCCGGACGTAGGCCGGCAGCCGCGCGGCGCGCTCGCGGAGGACCTCCGCGGGCACCGCGTCGAAGGAGCCGGTCAGCGCGAGCGCGAGCTGGTCCGGGGGGAGCTGGAGCTCGGCCTCCACCGCATGCTCCCCGAGGTCGAGGAGCACGGCCGTGTCGCGCACGAGGTGCGCGCGGGCGGATGTCCCCGCCAGGAGCACGGCGAGGCCCAGCGTCCATGCCCGACCCTTCGTCGTTCTCCTGGCAAGGGCGGTGCTCATGGCGTGAGCTGGTTCCCGTAGTCCGTCTGCTTGTCGCGGTAGATGGTGTGGTAGTGCGTCTGGCCCCGGATGACGACGCCCCCCTGGCAGGCCACTTCAATCCAGACGCGGGGCCCGTCGATGCGCATGTACGTGCCGTTGACGTCCACGTTGACGCCCGCGGACTTCGTGCCGGCCCAGGCCACGTAGGTGTGGGCGTAGGACTCCTGCGACGTGTACGCCGCCACGAGCGGGTCGGAGATGGCGGGCGCGAAGTCGCGCACCCACTTCTGGATGGCCGCCGTCACCAGCGCCTGCTGGCTCGCGGAGAGCGTGGAGACGAGCACGCCGGCCTGGGCCGGGAAGACGACCTTCGAATAGCTGCCGGTCCCGAACTCCACGGGCCCGAGCACGACGTCGGAGAAGGTGCCCGGCAGGTATGCGGCGTCGAGCTGCTCGGCGCTCAGGGCGCTGTACAGGGCGACCATCGCGTCGCCGTCGTCCGCGAGCGGCGCGTAGGTCTCGCCGTTCACGGTGAAGGCCCCCTTCGGTTCGACGCCGATGTGATTGGGTGTCGGGTAGCCCGTGCCGTTGAGGTACGTCACGTTGTAGGCCAGGTGGTGGCCGCCAATCTGGAGCATCCAGTTGCCCGTCGTGGACGGCGTCCCGATGAACGCGATGACGTAGTTGCTCGCGCCGTAGGCGAGCACGAGGCCGCCCATGCCGCCGTCGCCGCCGGGCGGGCCGCCCATGCCGCCGTCACCGCCAGGAGGGCCGCCCATGCCGCCATCGCCGCCGGGAGGACCGCCCATGCCGCCATCCTGCGCGCCGAGGTAGTCATCCGCCGCGAACACCCCCGTCATGTCCGAGTAGCCCTCGGGGGTGAGGACCAGGGCGGCGAGCTTCAGCTCTGCCTCCTTGCTCTCATCGCTCAACGTGCCCCACTTCAGGCCATTGCGCGTGACGCCAGGCAGGTTGGACCAGTACGTCTTCGCGACGTTGTCCGTCCAGTCGGAGACGAGCGAGGCGCGCTGGTCTTCCGTCAGCGTGGCGAGGAAGGCATTGGACGCGCAGACCACCTGCTCGATGTGCGTCGTGGCGGTCGAGCAGTCCGCCGTCGTGGCCCCTCCATCCGTACTGGGGTCCGGGTCTCCATCGCAGGCGCTGAGGGCCAGGAATGAGCAGCTCACTCCGAGAAACAGCCATCTGACAGCATGTCGTTGCATTCACATCCCCTGGCAAGGGTCCGCCAGGGTCTGCTTCTAGTGCTGAGTCCTTAAGCAATCCTGAAGCCCCCGCTCCGTCATGAACGGAGCGGGGGCTGGAGCGACTTGTCTCAGTAGAGGGCGCTCAGCGCGGTGCGGTCAGAGCTGCTCCACTCGCCGCTCTCGTTCGAACGGAAGCAGGAGTTCATGACCGACCCGCCCACCGTGGCCGTGGTCGGCGTCCCGGGGATGTGGATGGCGCCCACGTTGGAGGCGCCTTCGTCGCCACCGCTGCCGCAGCTGATGGCGCGGTTGTAGTAGTCCGTGTGGCGGAAGCCGATCGTGTGGCCGATCTCGTGGGTGATGACGTGCTCGTTCACGTCGACGCTGTAGTCCTGCAGCCCGACGCCGATGTTGATGGTGCCGTAGGGCTTGCCGCCCTTGGGGAAGCCCGAGGAGCCACCCACGCCGGACGTGGTCCTCGCGGCGATGCTCGCGCTGCAGCCGGTGGCCGGTCCGCGCACCAGGGTGAAGGAGAGCCCCTGGCTGTTGTAGTTCTCGATGGCCAGGTCGAGCCCCTGGCTGAGCCGGGTGTAGCTGTTGAACTGTGACGTGGGATTGACGCAGATCTTCGTCACGCTGGTGCCGACGAGGTTGGTGGTCCGGTACTGCTCCAAGGTCTCATGGCCCGGCTGGATCATCTCCTGGGACGCCTCGAGGGTGACGTGAGCGTCGCGCCCCACGTACACGTCGCCGTCGACGACCATGATGTCGTTCTCGGGGAACCCGGCCTCGATCAGGTTGGAGACAATCTCCTCCTGGGCCGCGAGCTGCGTATCGGTGTCGGTACCGCAGCCAGACAACAACGCGCCACAGCTCACCACGAGCACTGCCGCACTCTTGAACATGGGTGTTCTCCCTCTCGCCAGGACCGGGGCGGTCCTTCTCGATTTCTTGGAATATTCTACGCGAAAAACCCAAGATACAAGAAAATTCCAGGATACTGGATAGGAGTGTCAAACAGGTAATGTCTGATGACACACGACAGCACCGGCTGCCCGCGACAGACCCCCGGCGGTAGCATGGATGTTGTCGACAACGTCGGTTCACCACCCACCCGAGCGCCCCATGCCGCCCACCGGCTTCCAGCCCGCGGATCCCGCGTACGCCGAGCGCGTGCGTGCCAGCTTCGCCCTCCAGGCCGCGATGGGCACCATTGGCGCGGAGCTCGTGCGCGTGGAGGCCGGCGAGGTGGAGGTGCAACTGGCCTGGGCTGCGCACCTCACCCAGCAGCACGGCTTCCTGCATGGGGGCATCATCGGGGCCGCGCTCGATTCGGCCTGTGGCTACGCCGCCTCCACGCTGATGCCGGCGGACGTGGGCGTGCTCAGCATTGAATACAAGATCAACTTCGTCGCGCCGGCCCGGGGTCAGCGCTTCCGCCTGGTCGGCACGGTGGTCAAGTCGGGTCGCACGATCAGCGTGGTCGAAGGCCGGGGCTACGCCGTCGAGGGCGACCGCGAGAAGCTGATCGCCACGATGATCGCCACGATGATGGCGGTCGCCGGCCGCGACGACATCAAGTCCTAGCCTACGACCTGAACGCGGCGGTGACTGCAACCCCCGTCTTCACCGAGCGCGCGCAGCGTGTCCGCCACCCGGCGCAGGTCCTCTTTCCGCAACAAGGCGCGCGTCGAGTCATTGGAGGCGGCGGGAATCGAAACCGCAGACAAGGCGATAGGAAACCCCAAGCAGGACGCGCTGTTACCCACTATCGCCTTGAGCTCACGTCGGTTCGTTGTGCCGCTCCATCCCGTCTTCCCCCGTCTTGTCCCGTTCTCATCCCCGCTGGAGGGGCACACTGGGGGCACATGCGGCCCCACAGGGTCAACCCGCTCACGGACGCGAGCGGCCCGAGTTCCCCAGTCTCGCAGGGCTCACGAGAAGCCCGTGAGA
>NZ_RAWB01000514.1 GCF_003612055.1 Corallococcus llansteffanensis | reverse complement strand
GCCGCGTCCGAGGGCCCGGCCCTCACGCTGCAGCAGCTCACCGAGTTGGAGCTGCGCTGCGCGAAGCTGGATCAGACGGACTACTTCGAGCTGCTCTCCCTGGAGCGCTCCGCCGTGCCCGCCGACATCAAGAAGGCCTTCTACCGGGAGAGCCGCATCTACCACCCGGACCGCTTCTTCCAACTGGAGTCCAAGGCGCTGAAGGAGCAGGTGCACGAGCTCTACAAGCGCGTCACCGAGGCCTATTACGTCCTGCGCGACGACACCAAGCGCAAGAAGTACCTCGCGGACATCGCCGGCCCGGACCGCGCGCAGAAGCTGCGCTTCACCGACGCCTCCGAGGCGGAGACGAAGGCCGCGGTGAAGAAGGAGCAGGAGGAGCAGATCGGCACCCACCCCAAGGGCCGCCAGTTCTACGCGCAGGCCCAGAAGGACCTGGACGCCGGCAATCCATCCGCCGCGGAGCGCAACCTCAAGATGGCGCTCACCTACGAGCCCTCCAACGCCCGCTACAAGGAAACCCTCGCGGAAGCCCAGAAGCAGACCGCGGAGAAGTCCAAGGGCGATTCGTCGTTCAAGATCCGCTGAGCGCGCTCAGGCACCGGGAGTCCCTTCCATGGTCATCGACCTCATCCTCCTGGGCCTGGTGCTCTTCTTCGGCATCCTCGGCGCCCTCTCCGGCGCGGCTCGGCAGGTGGCCAACACCGCCGGCCTCGCGGTGGGCTACTTCGTCTCCCGAAAGCTCGCGCCCGTCGTCGGCCCCAAGCTCGCCGTCGCCCTGGGCGCGCCGCTGCTGGTCGGCACCCTCGCTGGAACGGTGCTCCTCTTCGTCGTGACGTGGCTCACCGTGCGCTACGCCCTGGGCGCGCTGCTCCTGCGCTTCCTGTCCGGAAAGAACCCGGACGAGCGCGGCGTGGACCGCGGCCTGGGCTTCGTGCTCGGCGGCGGGAAGATGGCCGCGCTCTTCTGGGTCTGCCTGAGCGCGCTCACGTTCCTGGAGCAGCACGTCATCGTCGCCGGCAAGCGCGTGGGCGTGTCCCCCATGGGCTCCGTCGCCTTCGACCTGTCGCGCCGCTACAACCTCTTCGAGCTCACCCAGTTCGCGCCCCTGGAGGACCTGGTCCACGTGGCCCAGGCCGCCCAGGATCCCGCGAAGGTGCGCAAGCTCCAGGACGACCCGGCCTACAAGGCCCTGCGCAAGGATCCGCGCTTCCAGCTCGCGCTCCAGCACCAGGACCTCAAGGACGCGCTGGAGCGCGGTGACACCCGGGCGCTCCTGCGCAACGACGTGGTGCTCCAGCTCATCCAGGATCCGCAGGCGGCGGCGCGGTTGGGCGCCGCCGCGAAGGCCGCGGAACGGCCCGCACCCGTCAAGCGTTGAGCTCGACGTCGTCCAGGCTGGACAGCCGCGCCTTCACGAACTCCGCGTCCACCGCCACCTGCCGGTGCCGCCGCTCGGGCGCCTCGAACATCACGTCCGACATCACGTGCTCCAGGATGGAGCGCAGCCCGCGCGCTCCCAGCCCGCGCGCCACGGAGTAGCGCACCACCTCGCGCAGGCCGCTCTCCGGGAACTCCAGCTCGATGTCGTCCAGCGACAGCAGCTCCTTGAACTCGCGGGTGATGGCGTCGGGCGGCTCCGTGAGCACGCGCAGGAGCTCCGGTTCACCCAGCCGCTCCAGCTGCACCATCACCGGCATGCGGCCCAGGAACTCCGCCATCATCCCGAAGTCCACCAGCTGACGGGTGGAGATGCGCTTCTCCTTCTTCTTCGCGCCCGCCGCGTCCGCGCCGAAGCCCATCATCCGGGCGCTGTCGTCGCCGAAGTCGTGCAGGTCGCTGAACGTGCCCGCGCAGATGAAGAGGATGTCGCGCGTGTCCACCTGCACGAAGTCGCTCTTGTTCCACGCCTGGGTGACGTTCATGGGCACGTGCACCTCGCGCCCCTCCAGCAGCTTCAGGAGCGACTGCTGCACGCCCTCACCGCCGATGTCGCGGCTGCCGGCGCCGTTGCGCGCGCCCTGCGTGCGACGGGCGATCTTGTCCACCTCGTCGATGAAGATGATCCCCCGCTGGGTGTCCTCCACCGAGTGGTTCGCCTTGAAGAGCAGGTCGGACACCATCACCTCCACGTCCTTCCCGTAGTAGCCGGCCTCCGTGTACTCGGTGGCGTCGACGGTGGTGAAGGGCACGTGGAGGATGTCCGCCAGGTTGCGCGCGATGTGCGTCTTGCCGCTGCCCGTGGGGCCGATGAGCAGGATGTTCGACTTCTTGATGAGTGACTGACGCCGCATCCGCCGTGCCTGGATGCGCTTGAGGTGGTTGTGCGCGGCGATGGCCACCGCCCGCTTCGCCGCGTCCTGTCCGATGACGAAGCGATCCAACCGCTCGAAGATCTCCCGCGGGGTCAAAGGTGCTTCTTCCCTGCGTGCGGACGACTCCATGTACCCTCCCCTTCTCTCCACTCGGCCTCCCTGGGCTTCCACAGGAGGAAGGGTAGGAATTGGATGCTGAGCAGCCCACCAGGGCCAGTACCGGAATGAGGCCCCTGCTCGCCTGCCTGCTTCACGAACAAGCGGCTATTGAATGCCCGGGACGTTTCCGATAGTCCGGCCCCCCTCCCTTGTTCATGGGAGCTTCCATCCGCCGCACGTCTCACCGGAGGCAACGAAACAACGATGCCCGCTACCGCCCCTCAGCACCGCTGGACCCTGGCCGATGCCCATGAGCTCTACGGAATCCGGAACTGGGGCTCGCCCTACTTCGGCATCAACGAAAAGGGCCACGTGTGCGTCCATCCGGACGGCCCCGCCGCTCCGAGCATGGACCTCAAGGAGCTGGTGGACGAGGTCCGCCGCCGGGGCATCGGGCTGCCGCTGCTGCTGCGCTTCACGGACGTGCTGCGCCACCGCGTCGTCCACCTGAACAACGCGTTCAAGAAGGCCATCGCGGACCAGGGCTACAAGGGCCTGTACCGGGGCGTGTACCCCATCAAGGTGAACCAGCACCGCTACGTGGTGGAGACCATCATCGAGGCGGGCAAGGAGTTCACCTACGGGCTGGAGGCCGGCAGCAAGCCGGAGCTGCTCGCGGTGATGGCGCTGCTGGACAACGAGGACGCGCTCGTCATCTGCAACGGCTACAAGGACGAGGAGTACATCGAGACGGCCCTCTTCTATTCGCGCCTGGGCCGCAACGTCATCCTCGTGGTGGAGAAGCCCAGCGAGCTGCCCCTCATCGCGGAGGTCGCGCGCCGCACCGGCATCACGCCCCGGCTGGGCATGCGCGTGAAGCTGTCCACGCGCGGCGCCGGCAAGTGGGAGGCGAGCGGCGGCGACCGCTCCAAGTTCGGCCTCTCCTCGTCGGAGCTCATGTCCTGCATCAGCTTCATGAAGGACGCGGGCCTCCTGGCCTCCTTCGAGCTCCTGCACTTCCACCTGGGCAGCCAGATCTCCAACATCCGCAACGTGAAGAACGCGCTGCGCGAGGTGGGCTGCTTCTACGTGGAGGTGTGCCGCCAGGGCGCCCCGCTGAAGTACCTGGACGTGGGCGGCGGCCTGGGCGTGGACTACGACGGCTCCCAGACGAACTTCGCCTCCTCCATGAACTACACGACGGAGGAGTACGCCAACGACGTCGTCTTCGGCGTGATGGAGGCGTGTGACCGCGCGGGCGTGCCCCATCCCACGCTCGTCTCCGAGTCCGGCCGCGCCGTCGTCGCGCACCACGCCATCCTGGTGGTGGACGTGCTGGGCACGAGCGAGTTCGACCCGTCCCAGACGCCCGACAAGGTGGACGACAAGGCGCCCTCCGTGGTGCGCAACCTCTGGTCCACCTTCCGCGAGGTGACGAACAAGAACGTCATCGAGGCCTTCCACGACGCGCAGGACGCCAAGGAGGAGAGCCTCCAGCTGTTCTCCCTGGGCCACCTGTCGCTGGAGCAGCGCGTGGCGGCGGAGAACCTCTACTGGGCCATCTGCCACAAGATTTTGCGCGTGGCGCGCGAGTCCGGGGAGATTCCGGAGGAGCTGGAGGTGCTGGAGAAGCAGCTGTCCGACACCTACTTCTGCAACTTCTCCGTGTTCCAGTCGCTGCCGGACTCGTGGGCCATTGATCAGCTCTTCCCGATGATGCCCATCCACCGGCTGGCGGAGAAGCCGACCCGGCGCGCGACGCTGGCGGACATCACCTGCGACTCGGACGGGAAGATCGAGCACTTCATCGACAAGCGCGAGGTGAAGGACGCGCTGGAGCTGCACGCGCTCAACAGCGACGACTACTACCTGGGCATCTTCCTCGTCGGCGCGTACCAGGAGATCTTGGGCGACCTGCACAACCTCTTCGGGGACACGCACACGGTGCAGGTGTCGCTGGCGCCGGGCGGCGGCTACCTCATCGACCACGTCGTCGCGGGCGACACCGTGACGGAAGTGCTCAACTACGTGAGCTACAACAAGGACGACCTCGTCGCGAAGCTGCGCAAGTTCACGGAGCTGGCGCTGCGCCAGGGGCGCATCACCCTGGACGAGTCGCGCAACCTGCTGCGCGTCTACGAGGACGGCCTGTCGGGCTACACGTACCTGGAGCGCGAGGTGGACGCGACGTTCACCTCCGCCAGCCAGCTGCGCCTGCTGCCCGGGCCGGAGAACGGCGCCGCGCGCCCTCCGGTGTCACCCTCCGGGACCTGATGTCCTGAGGCCCTGACGGCTCAAGCCTCCGTCGGGACCGGCGCCTCGCCGGTCTCGACGGACGTGTCCGCGAACGCGGTGTCCGTCGCGCGCAGCCGCAGGTTCTGGAGCGTCAGGAGCTGCCCCTCGGCGCGCTCCGCCAGGAAGCCGAAGTCGAACCGCTGAAGCCGCGGATCCTTCGCCGCCACCCGCTCCAGGCTCCTCCACATGGACACCCGGCCATGGGAGCCGACGCACAGCCCCTCCAGCTCCACCAGTCGGCTCAAGGGGGAGTAGCGCAGCCAGGAGCCATTGAGCTTCAGCCGCGACAGCTTCTCCGTCAGCCACGCGCCGCCCACCTTCAGCGGATCCGGCTTCACGTCCAGGGCGGCCATCACCGCCAGCAGCGTGGCGCGGTCCTGCTCCAGGAGCGGCACGAGCGTGCCCAGGTACTGCCCCACCGGGTTGCTGCGGTTCTCACGCTCCGTCCTGCGCGCCAGGTCCACGCCCACCGTGGAGCCCATGAGGTGGTCGTTCAGGTAGATGCCCAGTCGTTTCAGATTCATCCCGCATGCCCTCCCCGGAGCGCGCTTCAACGTGCTCCAGCCAGGGTGGGCACGCAGGCGCGTTGCCGCAGGCCGTTACCGGGGCTCGGAAGGCAGGCAGCCTGCCGAGCCCCTGCTACCCGGACGTCAATCCGGATAGCCGAACGACGCCGTCACCTTCACGTCCGGGTGGAGGCTGCGCGCCACCGGACACTCGTGGGCAATGCGCTCCAGCAGCTGGCGCTGGGGCGGGGTGAGGCCCGACGGCAGGAGGATGGACAGCACCAGCTCCGCGATGCGGCGCGGCGGTGGGGTCATCCGCTTCTCCACCGTGGCGCGCACCTCGCCCAGCGTGAAGCCCTCGCGGTTGGCCGTCAGGTGCATGGTCGTCACCACACACGAGGCGAGCGCCGCGCCCATCAGGTCCGTGGGGGAGAAGCTGCCACCGGTGCCGCCGTTGTCCTTCGGCGCCTCCGTGGGCAACGCCGCGCCTGAAGGGCCGTGGGTCACCTGCGTCTTCAACTGGGGGGCACTGACCAGGGACATCACCACGCCCGGAGCGGGCACCGCGGGCTGCTGACTCATCACGCCTCCTTGTGACTCTTGAGGGACTTCTGTCTAACGCACGAAGCTGTCGTGGGCCTTCGCGTCCTTCTTCGTGGAGGGCTCGGCCTCCTCGACGCTCCAGTCCAGCGTCTTCATCAGCGACTTGCTGCGCTTCTTCACGTCCGCGTCGAGGAACTTCACGGCGTCGTCCATCTTGTCCATCAGCCGCATCGGCTTGCGCTTGTTCTTGGGCTCGCTGAACAGCGCGTGCGTCAGCCAGGGGAACACCGCCGTCACGTCGCAGTGCACGTACATGGAGCCCGTCTCCACGGCCTCCACGGACACCTTGCCCCAGGTGTGGCCCTCACCGGCCGGGCAGCTGGACAGCGCGCCGTTGTCCACCGGGTCCACGCAGAACTGCACGTCGATGTCGAAGCCCGACGTGGGGACGTTGAGGATCTGATCCAGCAGGGGCTCGCCCTGGAGCGTGTAGTTCTTGGGCACGCCGCCGCCCAGGATCCAGATGGCCAGCTTCCCGCTGCCGTTGTGGCGGCAGTAGTGCTGCATCGCGGCCATGGAGAAGACGTCGTCGTTGATGTCGAGCTCGAACTTGAACTCGGCGCCCAGCAGGCGCTTGAGCTTCACGACGTTGAGGAAGATGGAGCCGTCCTGCACCGCGCCCACCCAGATGGGGACGCCGTGCTTGTAGCAGGTGGACAGGAGCGACGGCTGCTTGACGCCCAGCTCCTTCTCGATGCCGTGGATGGCCTTGCCGAGCAGGTAGTGGAACTCCGGCGTGGTCATCTTCTTCTGGAACTGGGGCTGCCGGAGGATGGCGGAGAAGAGGCGGTCGGTGTCGAGCAGCGCCTCCTCCCAGAAGCCCAGGTCGTAGATGCGGATGATGCGCGCCAGGCGGTACTGGAGGTCGCCCGCGTTGGGGTTCACCTCGCGGATGCCGTGGCCGATGATGCGGTGGGCGTCGTGGTAGAGGTTGGCGCCCGTGGTGGTGATGGCGGAGATGATGCCCTTCTCCACCAGCGGGATGAGGCAGGACTGGTGCAGGCCCGCGGGCGTCATCGCGCCCGACAGCGTCAGGAAGATGGACGCGTCCTGCTGCACCGACTGCTGCATCAGTTCGAACGCGGTGCGCTCCTGCCGGCCCACGTAGGCGCTGAACGCGTGCGCGAGCAGCTCCGCCGGCTTCTCCTTGCCGGTGATGGGGCGGGGATCCGCCTTGCGCGCGTTCGCGTAGGCGGCGCGAAGAGAGGACTTCTTCGGGGTCGGGGTCTTGGCCATGGCGCGGCGATCTAACACCGCCGGCCGGACAAGGGGAGGCCCGCCTTCAGCCCCCTCCCTCCCCGGAAGGCCGGAAGAAGACAGGAACAATCCGCCTGCCGTGCTGATTCACAC
>NZ_RAWB01000513.1 GCF_003612055.1 Corallococcus llansteffanensis | reverse complement strand
GTAGGGGGCATGGATGGGGGGCGTCAGTGGCCGCTCGCGGCCTTGCGGCGCGTGCGCGTGCGGATGAGGACCGCGACGAGGTTCAGGGTGAAGGTCAGCAGCAGCAGCACCGTCACCGTCGCGTACAGGAGCGGACGCGTGGCCTCCACGTCCGGCGACTGCGTGGCCAGCACGTACGTGTGGTAGCCCAGGTGCATGAACTGCGAGTTGAGGCTCGTGGGCAGGTCCGGCAGGAAGTACGCCGCGCCGGTGAAGAGGATGGGCGCCACCTCGCCCGCGCCGCGGGAGATGGCCAGCACCGCGCCGGTGAGGATGCCCGGCAGCGCGCCCGGCAGCACCACCCGCGCCAGCGTCTGGGACTGGGTGGCCCCCAGGGCGAGGCTCGCGGTGCGGTGGTCCAGGGGCACGGCGCGCAGGGCTTCTTCCGTGGACACGATGACGACGGGCAGGGTGAGCACCGCCAGCGTGAGCGACGCCCAGAGGATGCCCGGCTGGGCCCAGTGCAGCTCCTCGTAGCCCAGCGCGCGGTCCATGCCCCGGCCCACGAAGAGGATGAAGAAGCCCAGGCCGAAGAGGCCGAAGACGATGGAGGGCACGCCCGCCAGGTTCGCCACCGCCACGCGCACCAGGCGCGCCATGCGGCCGTTGGGCGGGGCGTACTCGTGCAGGTACACGGCGGTCAGCACGCCCACCGGCATCACCGCCACGGTCATCAGGAGCGTGAGCGCCGCGGTGCCGAAGAGGGCGGGGAAGATGCCGCCGCCCATCATCCCGTCGGTGGGGGCCTCGGTGAGGAACTTCCAGGACAGGTGGCTTGCGCCCCCCTTCACCACGTCCAGGAGGATGAGGGCGAGCATCGCCACGATGACGAACGCGGCCAGCCCCGTGAGCGACACGAGCGACAGGCCCACCACACGGCGAGTGGCGTGCTTCACCCGGCACCTCCCTTGAGTCGCTGGATGACCTTCTTGGTCCAGACGCTGGCGAGCATGTTGAGCACGAAGGTGAAGATGAACAGCTCCACGCCGATGAAGAAGAGCAGCGCGTAGTGGGGGCTGCCCACCACCACCTCGCCCATCTCCGCCGCGATGGTGGCCGACAGCGAGCGCACGGAGTCGCCCAGGTTCGCGGACGTGATGGCCGCGTTGCCGGAGGCCATCAGGACGATCATCGTCTCACCGATGGCGCGCCCGAACCCCAGCACGCACGCGGCGAGGATGCCGGGTGCCGCCGCCGGGAGCACCACCTTCCACGCCGTCTCCCAGGGCGTGGCGCCCAGGGCCAGGGACGCCTCGCGGTAGCTGCGCGGCACGGCGGTGAGCGCGTCCTCCGTCACCGTGAAGATGACCGGCACGATGGCCAGCGCCAGCCCCAGCCCCGCCACCACCGCGTTGAGGCGGGACGTGAAGCCGAAGGTGTCCTGGAGGAAGGTGGCCATCACCATGAGGGCGAAGAAGCCCAGCACCACGGACGGGATGCCGGCGAGCAGCTCGATGGTGGGCTTGAGGACTTCACGCAGGCGCCGGGGGGCGAACTCCGCGGCGAACAGCGCGCCGAAGATGCCCAGCGGCACCGCCACCAGCATGGACACCGCCGTCGTCTTCAGCGTGCCGATGAACAGCGGAATCATGCTGACCTTGGGCACGCCCGACACGGGCTGCCACACGTAGGCCAGCGGCTTTCCCTTCCGCACGAGCTGCGGCAGGAACATCTTGGAGAAGCTCGCCTCCTCGCGGGCCGCCGCGTCGGTGATGAGCGACAGGGCCTCCTTCGCCACGAAGACGAGGATGAGCACCAGCGCGGCGATGCCCGTGAAGGCCACCGCCGTGATGACCCCGGCGATGACCTTCTCCTTCAACTGCCGCCGCCGGGCCGCGGGCGACAGCATGGGCAGCGCCACCGGGGGCGCGAGGTCCTGCTCCTGCATGACGGCCTGTCTATCCAACATGGAGCCCTCGCGCCGGGTGACAATCGTGTGACGGCGACTACTTCACAGGGAAGTAGCCGACCTGGGTGACGATGGCCTGGCCTTCCGCGGACAGCGCGAAGTCGATGAAGGCCTTCACGTCGCCGGACGGCTTGTTGCGCAGGTAGAAGAACAGGTCGCGCGACAGCGGGTACTTGCCGCTCTTCACGTTCTCCGCCGTGGGGGCGAAGGCCTCATTGCCCTTCTTCACCTTCAGCTCCTTGATGCCCTTGGCGTACGCGGCGCCGCCGTAGCCAATGCCGTTCTTCTCCTTGGACACCGCGTTGACGACGGCGGCGGTGCCGGGGAGCGTCTGGGCGGCGGAGGCGAAGTCATCCCCGCCCAGCACGGTGTCCTTCACGAACACGTAGGTGCCGGAGGAGTTCTCCCGCGAGTACAGGACGATGGGGGCATCCGCGCCGCCCACGGCCTTCCACGACGTGGTGTCGCCCAGGTAGATGTCCTTGAGCTGCTCCACGGTGAGCGCGTCCAGCTTGTTCGCCTCGTTCACGTAGAACGTGACGCCGTCCTTCGCCACGGAGAACTGGGTGGGCGGGGTGTTGTAGCGGGCGCGCAGCTTCTCCTCCTCCGCTTCCTTCATCTCGCGGCTGGACATGGCGATGTCGGTGGTCCCGTTCTGCAGGGCCGCCAGGCCCGTGCCGGAGCCGCCGCCCGTCACCTGGATCTTCATGGACGGGTTCTTCTTCATGAACGCCTCCGCCCAGCGCTGGGCGAGGATGACCATGGTGTCCGAGCCCTTCACCGTCACGGTGCCTGCCTGGGCAGCGAGCGGGAGGAGGGTGAGGCCGAGAGCGACGAGGCTTGAGCGCAGGGTCTTCTTCATGGAGTGGCTCCTTGAAAGCGATTCAGTGAAGCGACAGCGCTAGAAACGCGCCTGCATCTGGAGGGTGAACAGATTGTCCTTGGGGTCCGATGCCTGGGCGACGACCTGGGTCATCGGCAGCTCGTAGGTGGCGGAGACCTTCAGGTTCTCCCCGAAGTGGTGCTGCACGACGACGCCCAGGGTATCGACGGCGTTGTCGGCGCCGGGCGTCTCCCCGTTCGCGGTGTTCGCCTGACCGTTGTGCGGGTCGAAGGTGTCGTAGCGCACGGCCACCGCGTCGTTGAGTCCGATGTTCTGCACGAGCAGCAGGTACCAGCCGTGCGCGGGCACATCCAGGTGGGTGGCGTTGTTGGCGGCGCCGTAGGTGCGGCCCGCGATGAACTCGCCCTTGAGCGACGTGCCGCCCAGGGGCACCACGTCGAAGTAGGCCTGCAGGTCCGCGCCAAGGCGGCTGCGGTCATACGCGCGGCGGAAGGTGTCCGTGGGCAGCTTGCCCAGATCCTGGCCGTACCAGCCGGAGACGCCGCCCGCGATCCACTTCAGGTCGAAGCCCACGCGGCCGATGATGTCCTTCTCCTTGTCGTTGTCCTGGGTCGTGCCGCTGTCGGTGCCGGCGCCGTCGAAGACGCCCGCCGACACGCGCAGGAACTTGTAGCGGCCGTTCACCTTGGCGCCGCGGTCACGCTCGCTGGGGAGCATGTTGCGCACCACGCGGCTGCGCTCGGGGAACTCGCGGTCGCTGGAGGACTGCGGGCCCTCATAGCCGAAGGGCCACTTCATCTGGCCCAGAGTGAGCGACAACTGCTGCTTCGTGCCCGGGATGAAGAGGGTGGACTCCGCGTCGCGCAGCGCCACGCCCGTGGGGGACGCGTCGATCTGCAGCATGAACTGCGCGAGGTCGCCGGTGTACGTCGCCTTCAGGCGGCTGCGGCGGATGGTGAAGCGGCTGAAGCCGCCCGCGCCGGTGACCTCGTCCTGCGGCTCCTGGTACAGGTAGCGGGCCTGCACGTAGCCGGAGAAGCGCAGCTTCTTGAGCGCGGACAGGTCGTTCTTCGTCTCCGTGTTCTGCTCCTCCAGGGCCTCCACGCGGTGCTCGTCCGCGGACAGGCGCTCGTCGATGGAGGGCGAGCCCTCCGGCACGCTGTACGCGTTGGCCGGGGGCTGCTTCGGCTCCGGGTCGGCCGGGGAGGCCGGCTGCACGGCCTCGCGCGGCTCGGAGGCCGGCGGCGTGGGGAGCTGCTCCTGGGGCGGAGTGGCCTGGGCCATGGCGGCGCTGGAGGTCAACAGGGAGAAGGCAACGAGGAGTGGGCGCATAGAGGGGTCGTCGGGTCCCGGCGTCGAGAACGCGTGACGATCTACGGGGCCCATGTGGCTGTTTGACGGCCCTTTCGTGACAAATGGGTAACGGGAAGGGAGCTAGCCGGCGGCGGGGTCAACGATGCGGTAGCCCACGCCCCGCACCGTCTCCAGGAGGGCGCGCGCGCTGCCCAGCTTGTCGCGCAGGCGCATGACGTGCGTGTCGATGGTGCGCGTCTCCAGCGCGCTGGACAGGCCCCACACCTCTTCCAGGAGCTGCTCCCGCGTCTGCACCCGGCCCAGCCGCGCCATCAGGTGCTCCATCAGGCGGAACTCCAGCGCGGTGAGCGACGTCTCCTGGCCGTCCACGTAGAAGCGGTGCGCGGTGACGTCCAGGCGCAGCGGGCCCAGCGCCAATGGAGGCGGGCTGTCATTCGGAGCGGTGGAGCGCCGGAGGATGGCCTTGAGGCGCAGCACCAGCTCGCGCACGGAGAAGGGCTTGACGACGTAGTCGTCCGCGCCGACCTCGAAGCCGCGGATGCGGTCCGCCTCTTCGCTCTTGGCGGTGAGCATGACGATGAGCACGTCACGCAGCTGGGAGTTGGCGCGCAGGTGGCGGCAGACCTCGATGCCGGACAGGTCCGGCAGCATCAGGTCCAGCAGCACCACGTCCGGGGACTGCTCGCGCGCGGCCGCGAGCGCCGCCTCCCCGGTGAAGGCCAGGCGCGTGGAGAAGCCGGCGCCGCGCAGGTTGAAGTCGATGAGCTCGGCGAGGTCGCGCTCGTCGTCGACGATGAGAACGTGGGCCATGACGACGCGTACTGTGCGCCGGTCTGTTCGCGGCGACGTGACGCGCCGGCAACAACTGCGTCACGTCCGCTGCGCGTGAGGCCTGCTCAGGAACGACACGGGCCCAGACGCACCCCGGGAAGAGGGGGACGGGGCTGTCCGCGCCGCTGGTCCTTTCGGGTCGGAGTCCACTCGCACGCAGCCGCTGGCCCGCGAGGGTGGCTCACGGGCGCCGCAGGGAACGTCCCGGCGCCGCCATCCATTGCAGCGTGAAGTCGCGTCCCTCGGGTCGCAGGGCGATCGCGCAGCCCTTGCGCAGCTTGTCTGGCAGCGCCTGTCCCAGCGCGTGCGCGGCGGCGCGCTCCAGGGAAGGGTTGTGTCCCACCAGCGCCCAGCCCGGGCCCACGTCGCGCGCCAGGCGCAGCACCCGGCGGGCCGCGCCCTTCATGGGGATGAGGGCGGGATGGACCTCCACGTGGGACAGGCAGAGGGCTTCCGCGAGCAGCTCCGCGGTCTGCACCGCGCGCACCAGGGGGCTGGTGATGATGCCCATGAGCGGGGTGAGCCGGGCAATCTTGCGCGCGTGCTGGCGGAAGGCGGCGCGACCCTGTGAGGTGAGGGCGCGGGCCTCGTCGCCCAGCACGTGGGAGTCCTCGGCCACGGCGTGGCGCACGAAGAGCAGGGGCAGGTCCTGGTCGGCCATGAGGGCGCGTTGTAGGGCGTTCCCTCCGCGCGCGTGTGACGAATGCGCGAACCGCGCCAGTGCAGCGTGAACTACTCCACGCCTCCCAGGAGGAACGCGAGCAGCAGCAGCGCGAGCACGCCGGTGGTGATGGCGGCGAAGGTGCGATCCCTCTGCGCGCGGAAGATGCCCAGCGACAGGGCCACGCGCAGCACGGGCACGGTGATCATCACCAGCAGGCCCGCCATGACGAAGGACTGCCCGCGCACGGCCATGACGCCCTCGAAGACGTCCGGAAGCCGGTGGGGCGCGGAGTCTGGCGAGGTGAGGCGCTGGAGCGCGTCCGGCGACGAGAAGTAGTCCGGGTGCCGGAAGAAGGTCATCACCATCCCGCACGTGACGAGCGACATGCTCAAGAGGACGCCGCCGCGCAGCAGCTGGCTGATCAGCAGCTCCGGCGTGAGGGGGATCGTCTCCGGATGAACGGCGGGATGGACGACGGGATGAACCACGGGATGGACCGCGGTGGTGGTGTCCGGCGGAGGGCGGGACTCGGGGGCCTGGAGGCTCATCCGTGGACTCCCTTGGACAGCATCTCGAAGGACACCCACAGGAGGACGGCGACGAAGAGCATGCGCAGGGAGCCGCTCTTGAGCTTCGTCAGGTAGCGCGAGCCCGCGAACGCGCCCAGCGTGACGCCCACGCAGACGGGCCCGGCGATGAACGGGTCGATGTCGCCGCGCGCGAAGTAGATGCCCGCGCTGGCCGCCGCCGTCACGCCAATCATGAAGTTGCTGGTGGCGGTGGACACCTTGATGGGCAGCCCCATCGCCAGGTCCATGGCCGGCACCTTGAGCGCGCCGGAGCCGATGCCCAGCAGGCCACTCACCGTGCCCGCCACGTACATGAGGCCCAGGCCGGCGAGCGGCCGGTGCACGCGGTACGTCACCTCGCGCTCGGTGGACGCGTCGTAGTAGCTGCCGTGCAGGGCCAGCCGATCCGCGAGCGCATCCGGAGGAGGCTCCTCGCGGGGCGCGTCGTCGTCGCGCAGCTTGCGCAGCATCGCGAGCGCCGAGTACGCCATCACCGCGCCGAAGAGGAGGTACAGCGCGCGTCCGCTCACCATGCCCGCGAGCATCGCGCCCGTCAGGGCCCCGGCGACGGTGGCCAGCTCCAGGAACATCGCCACCCGCAGGTTGGCCAGGCCGTCACGCACGTAGGCCGCCGCCGCGCCGCTGGACGTCGCGATGACGGACACGATGGACGCTCCCACCGCGTAGCGGATGTCCACCTTGAGCACGAGCGTGAGGACGGGGATGAGGATGAGGCCGCCGCCCAGGCCCAACAGCGAGCCCAACAGGCCCGCGCCCATGGAGACCAGCATTACGATGGCGACGAAGTTGAACGGAGTGGCGTCCAAGGCGGCGGCCATCTTCCTCCGGCGCCTCCCGCATGCAAGCGGGTTCACTCGGAGCCTGCCTGGCTGGTCGCCTCCATCCCCCCTGTGGGGGCGGGTCCTCAGCGCTCCGGGGCCGGCTTCGCGTCCGGCGGCTGCGGGAGGGGCCACCCCTGGAACAGGGGCCAGCCCCGATAG
>NZ_RAWB01000512.1 GCF_003612055.1 Corallococcus llansteffanensis | reverse complement strand
CGCAGAAGGCCAGGAGCCACGCGAGCGTGGGCGCGGTGCCGGGCCGGGGGACGACGAGGGCGCGGGGGGTTTCGCCCCACTTCGGGTCGGGCACGCCGATGACGGCGACCTCGGCGACATCGGGGTGGGCCGCGAGGATGCTCTCCACCTCCGCAGGGTGGATGTTCTCCCCGCCGGAGATGATGAGGTCCTTGCGCCGGCCCTCGATGCGGAAGAAGCCCTGGGCGTCGCGGGAGGCGAGGTCGCCGGTGTGGAGCCAGCCGTCCACGAAGGCGCGCGCGGTCTCCTCCGGGCGGCGCCAGTAGCCGGCGCACAGGTGGGGGCCGCGCAGCAGCAGCTCGCCCACGTCACCGGGCTGCTGTTCACCGTCGATGCGCGCCTCGACGTGGAACAGGGGCACGCCGACGAAGCCCGCGTGGGAGCGCACCGCGTGGGCGGGGAGGAAGAAGGTGTTGGGGCCCGCCTCGGTGAGGCCGTAGCCGGTGCGGAAGGGGATGTCGCGGGCGAAGAAGCGCTCGAAGACGGGGGCGGGACAGGGGGCGCCGCCGCTGATGAGCAGCTTGAGGCGGGTGAAGTCCACCGCGTCGAAGCGCGGGTGGCGCTGCATCTCGATGAACATGGTGGGCACGCCGAAGACGACGCTGACGGTGCCCGAGTGGATGAGGTCGAAGGCCTGCTCCACGTCGAAGCCCCGGCACACGACGGACGCGCCGCCCACGTACACCAGGGGCAGGGTGAACACGTTGAGGCCGCCGGTGTGGAACAGGGGCGCGTTGAGCAGCGCCACGTCGTCCTGGGTGAGGCCCCAGCTCACGACGGTGTTCGCGGCGTTGACGGTGAGGGAGCCATGGGTGAGCACGGCGGACTTCGGCAGGCCGGTGCTGCCCCCGGTGGAGCACAGCACCCAGGGCGAGTCGGGCTCCACGTCGACGCAAGGGAGGACGCCGGTGAGGGCCTCGCGGGAGGCGAAGGCCCGCTCGCCAGGGAGCGGATCCGAAAGGGGGACCCAGTGGATGACGAAGCCGGGCAGGCGGGAGCGCAGCGCGTCCACCTGCGCGCGGAACTCCGGGCCGAAGAACACGGCGCGAGGCGCCACGTCGGCGAGCAGCCCGTGCAGCTCCTCCACGCCCAGGCGCCAGTTGAGGGGCTGGAGCACGGCGCCGCGCTTCGCGCAGGCGAACAGCAGGTCCAGCGTCTCCACGCCATTGTGCGCGAGCACCGTGACGCGGTCCCCCGGGTTCACTCCCAGGGCCAGCAGCAGCAGCGCGGTCTGGTGGGCCGTGGCGTTCCACTCGCGCCACGAGATGCGCCGTCCGCCATGGAGTGCGTCGATGAGCGCCGTGCGCTCCGGGGCGAGCGATGCCCGCCGGGCCAGCCAGTCATGGACGATGGGCATGCACCCGTGACTTTAGGTCGCCACGCGAGGATTCATTCAACGGAGTTTGCGGCGACCCTTCACTGTGTAGGGTAGTCGCAAACTCGCCGCAAACTCCGTGAGCGCCATGCCCACCAGCGCGAGCAACGCCTCTGCCGTGCCTGTTGGATTCGGAGGTAGACGTTGCGTGTTCACACGACGCTACCGCTAGCCCGGACCTGCTGGCACGATGGGCGACCCGGAGCAGTAGTCGTGTCCCTGGAGAGAGCCTGATGCCTTCCGCTGAAAACTCCAGGCAGCCTGCCAGCCGGGCACCGTTCATCACACGGGTCGTGCTGCGCGACTACCGCAGCATCGAAGCCTGTGATGTCGCCCTCGGCCCGTTGACGTTTCTCGTGGGCCCCAACGGCTCGGGCAAGAGCAACTTCCTGGACGCCTTGAGGCTCATCGCGGACGCCTTGCGGACCTCCCTGGACCACGCAATCCGAGAGCGGGGTGGGATCTTCAACATCGTGCGCCGTGCACCGGGGGGGACGGGGCAGTTCGAGATCCGCCTCGACTTCCAGTTGCATGACGGAGCCATCGGCCACTTCTCCGTCAGTGTCGGAGGTACCAGGGGTTACGTGGTGCACGAGGAGGAATGCGCCGTGGGCGAAGCGAAGTACCACGTTCGCGCAGGCAAGCTTCTCCTCAAGCCCTCGCCGGTTTCTCCGCCGGCTTCGGACGACCGCCTCTATCTGGTCAACGCCGCGGGCATCCCAGAGTTCCGCCCTGTTTTCGACGCACTCTCGGACATGGGCCTCTACAGCATCAGCCCGGATCAACTCCGAGCGCCCCAGGCACCTGACGCGGGAGAGTTCCTTGCTCGTGACGGCTCCAACCTTCCCAGCGTCCTGGCCCGTCTGACGACACAGACTGACGAGCCCCTGAAGCGGCGCATTGAGGAGTACCTCGGTGCCATCGTGCCAGGGCTGAAAGGGGTGGAGAACACCAGCATCGTGCACATGGAGACGTTGAAATTCCTGCAGCACATCGAGGGCACCGAAGGGCTCATGGCGTTTCCGGCCATCTCCATGTCCGACGGAACGCTGCGCGCACTGGGCATCCTGGTGGCGCTTTTCCAGACCCGGGTCAATCAGCGGATCCAGCTCGTGGGCATTGAGGAACCAGAGGTCTCGCTCCATCCAGCGGCAGCGGGCGTCCTCCGCGATGCACTCCGGGACGCCTCCCAGTACACCCAGGTCATCGTCACCAGCCACAGCCCCGAACTGCTCGACGACCCCAGCATCCATGGAGATGAAATCCTCTCGGTGGTCGCTGACCAGGGAAAGAGCCTCATCGCCCCAGTGGACGAAGAGACCCGGTCCGCGCTGCGCGACCGCCTCTACACCGCGGGCGAGCTGCTGAAGGCCAACCAGCTGTCTCCTGACAGGAGCGCTGTTCCCCAGCCGGATCAGCTCAAGCTCTGGGAGCACGACACCTGATGAAGCTGGGACTCGTCGTGGAGGGACACGGAGAGGTCTTCGCCGCGCCCATCCTGGTCAGGCGTCTGGCGCGGCACCTGGCGCCCACGCTCCACCTGGAGGTCCTGCCTCCCCACCGCATTCCCCGAGGACAACTCGTCAAGGAGGACGACCTGCGCCGTGCCATCGAGCTGACGGCCCGGAGGGTCGGCGGCAATGGGCGCATCCTCGTGCTGCTGGACGCCGACCAGGACCTGCCCTGCGTGTTGGGTCCCCGGCTCCTGACGTGGGCACGGAAGCACCGCTCGGACCGGGTCATCTCCGTGGTCGTCGCGCAGTGCGAATACGAAGCGTGGTTCCTCGCGGCCGCGGAGTCCCTGCGCAACCAACGCGGGCTCTCCTCCGACCTGCGGGCCCCGTCCGATCCGGAGCGCATCCGCGATGCGAAAGGCTGGCTGCGCACCCGGATGACAGAGGGCTACAGCGAAACGCTCGACCAGCCCGCGCTCACCAGCGTCTTCGACCTCGAAGCAGCGCGGCGCGCGGATTCCTTCGACAAGCTCTTCCGCGACATGGGCGCGCTGCTGGGCGTCAGCGTTCCTCCCCGACCCCAGCAGTCACCGTGACACCCCTTCCCCACCGCTCACACGGTGGGGAAGGAGCGACCTCACATCAGTCCCGCGAAACGAAGTGCGCGGAGATCTTGTTCCACACGGCCGGCGTGATGCCCATGCTCAGGTGGTCATAGGCCATGCCCTCCTGCTTCGCATCCGCGGTCTTCTTCGTCGTGGTCCAGCCCTGGGTGAGCTGGGTCATCGCCGCGATGCTCGTCTCGAAGAGCACGCCGTCGCTGCGCAGCGCGGACGTGGTGGACGTCATGCCGTCCGTCTCGAACGGCTGCGACCCGCCCGTCGTGCCGTACAGCACGTAGAGCGACGGCAGGCGCGAATCCACGCCGTGCTCCGCCAGGCGCGTGATGAACTTGCCGCCCATCTCCATGGCCGCCGCCATGCCCAGGCCGTCCATGATGCGGTACTTGCCGTAGTTCAGCGAGTCGTACGCCTCACGGTTCATGTTCGTGTTGTACGCGTGGAACGCGAAGCACGGCGAACCCACCGGGTCGAACGCCGTCGTGCGGCACACGCGGTGGTCGCTCGACTGCATGTAGCCCGCGGCAATCCAGGGGTTGAGCGGGTTGTAGATGAGCTTCGTGTCCATCCACGGGAAGTAGCGGTTCTCGTCGGGGTCGATGCTGTCCCACGAGGACGCGCTGCGGTCCGGGATCGGGTACGTGCCGCGCAGGTCGTACGCCGCCTGGAGCTGGCCCGGGTACGCCGTGACGTACTTGCCGCTGTCGTTCACGGCGCCGAAGAGGCTCATGTTGTAATCGTCGAACTTGAACGACGAAGCGGACAGCCCCTGGTTCGTGTTCAGCGTCTGCAGCGTGGTGCTGGACACCGGCGTGCCCGTGCTGGACAGGCCCGTGATGTTCGACAGGTAGATGCGGCGGAAGTAGTCCGGCCACGTGCCGCCGGAACCCGCGCACACGCTCTCCGCGTAGGGATTCTTGAACCAGGGCACGTCATATCCAAACGTCACGCACTGGAACGCGGAGAAGTACGTCCACGGCATCGGGCCACGGCCCACCGGCGCGTTGGAGGCCGTGCTCGCGATGGTCAGCGTGTGGATGGGGTGGCGGAAGTTCAGGTCGATGCCCTTGTGCGGGCCGGACAGCGGCACGTACACGCGCACCGAGTCGTCATACGCCGGCACCTGCGACGCCTGCTCCTTGGCCAGACGCTCGAAGAAGCGCGTCGTGCTGAAGCCGCCCCACGTCGCCGCGTTCTCCAGCCAGGGGTCCACCGCCAGCACGCCCTTGCTCCACGCCACCACGTCCACCCGCGCCACGCTCGGGTGCAGCGCCTTGATGCGCTGGACGGCGTTGGCCACGTGGATGGCGTGGTTGAAGTTGTCGCCGTGGAACGAGCCGAACGTCACCGCGTACACGCAGCGGCCCTTCGCCTCCAGGTCCTGCACCATGCCCGTCAGCTGCGCCGCGCCGCCGTAGGTGCCGCCCGAACCGTTGTTGCCGTTGGGGAACAGCCACACGTTCGCGTCCTGGATGGCGCCGTGCACCAGCAGCGTCGGCGTCAGATTGACGTTACAGGTGCGCGCCGCGGTGGCCCGCCCCTTGTGCAGCAGGACGAAGCGCGCCTCCGGCCTGGTGGGGCCGGGCGTGGGGCAGGCAGCCCCGGTCGCCGAGGTGGCACAGCTGTTCGCGTAGTAGAGGTTGAAGCCGTCCACCAGCTGCTGGTTCAGCGAACCGAAGTACGTCTTCAGCGGGTAGTCGCTGGACTGGAACGTGTCGTAGGCACGCAGCTTCAGCGTGCGCGGGTTGTAGTACTCCGTGCGGAAGCGCTGCTTGCCTTCCAGCAACTCAATCTGCCCCCAGGACCACGTGGGCGGCGTCAGCGTTCCCACCACCCGGTAGTTGCCGGTGAAGGTGGGGATGGCGTCGAAATACGGCGCCAGGTCCGCGTCCAGCGGAGCCTCCGCCGTGGCGAGCGACTCCTGCGCCGGGGGTGCTTCCGAGGGCGGTTCTGCCCCGCAACCTGCCATCAGCAATGCAGCCGTGAGCGACAACGTCCAGGTGCTTCGCATGCGGACCTCCGTTTGGGTGAAGAGGGTGCGGCGACAGCAGACGTGCGACAGACCTCCGCGCGGGCGCGCCAAGGGCGACCGGGGTCGTCCCGGAAGCCCTCCGCGCCTCACCGCGCGTCAGTGGGAACTAGCGGGCGTGCTCCTGCAGGAAGGGCGTGAGCAGGGCTTCGAACTCCTGCGTCTTCTCCAGGTGCGGGCTGTGGCCCGTGTCCTGGAGGACGACCTCGCGGAAGCGGCCCCCGTTGGCGGCGTAGCGCTCCATCACGCCGCGCATCTGGGACACCATGGGCTGCGGCGGGTACTTCTCATCCCCGGGCCAACCGGGCACCGCGCCCAGCTTGCCCAGGAAGCCGAAGTCGAACAGTGACGTGTCGGAAACGATGGCGTCGTCCGCGCCGCGGATCCACAGCACGTCCGGCCCGTTCTTCAGGGCCGCGAAGGAGGACGTGTTGTAGTAACGCGGCGCCATGGCGTTGTTCATGCCCGTGGTGCCCGGCGCCACGCCCGGCCAGTTGTCGGACTTGGTGAAGTTGCCCGGGTACAGCTCGTCCGACACGTGCGTGTTCAGCACCGAGTCCAGGAGCAGCTCCTCGTCCGGGTGCCGGAACGGCGGCTTCACGTAGCAGCCGTTCATCACGTTGCGCGGCGACGTGGGCGTCTCCGTGGAGCGGTCCTTCGACTTCAGCCGCTGCACGAAGTCCGGGTTGGCGGTGCCGCCGCCGGAGCCCGCGAAGTCCGCCCAGCACGGCGTGCCGACCGCGTCCTTCGTGCCGCCGAAGCCATAGGGCGACAGGGGCGCCTCCACCACCAGGCCCGCCACGCGCTCCGGGTGGTCCAGGGACAGCTGCATCACCATGCCCGCGCCCGCCGAGTGCGCCACGAACACCGCCCGCTTCAGCGACAGCGCGTCCATCAGCGCCGCCAGGTCGTCGCTGAAGTCGCGCATGCCGCGCGTCGCGTCGATGGTCTTGGGCTCCGTCTCGCCGTAGCCGCGCATGTCCGGCGCGATGCCCCGGTAGCCCGCCGGCAGCGTCTTCAGGAGCGACGCGAAGAACGCGGAGGAGGAACAGTTGCCGTGCACGAAGATGACCGGAAAGCCCTCCTCGCCCACGAACCGCGCGCGCACCCTGAGCCGCTTCGTGGGGACGTCCCGAATCTCGACCTTCCTGGAAGTGTCAGCCATGTGCGCCGCTCCTGGTTCGTTGCTTGAGAGAGGAAAACCGTGCGTCACGAAGCGTCGCGCGCGTCCGAGGCGATGGCCGCCTCGCGCAGCTCCCGCTTGAGGATCTTCCCGGCCGGAGACACCGGCAGGGCCTTCACCAGCTCCACCCGCTTGGGGACCTTGAAGCGCGCCAGCCGGCCCCGCAGGTGCTCCAGCAGCGCGTCCGCCGTCGCCTGCGCGTCCGCCTTGACCACCACGAAGGCCCGGCCCGCCTCGCCCCACTTCGCGTCCGGCACGCCCACCACCGCGCACTGCTGCACGGCGGGGTGTTCGTAGAGGACCGACTCCAGCTCCAGCGGGTACACGTTCTCCCCGCCGGAGATGAACATGTCCTTCTTGCGGCCCGCGATGGTGAAGAACCCCTCCGCGTCCACCCGCGCCAGGTCCCCGGTGTGGAACCAGCCGTCCGCGTCGATGGCCTCGCGCGTGCCGGCCTCGTCCTCGAAGTAGCCCGAACACATGG
>NZ_RAWB01000511.1 GCF_003612055.1 Corallococcus llansteffanensis | reverse complement strand
CGCCCGCCCGGCCCTGGAGGACGGGGCGCTCAGGGGCGCGGCCCCCCGGGCGGGGATTGCACCCGCACGCGCGCGTGAAGACCCTGCGGAAGGGCCGCCACTCCGGGGGCCCTGGCAGGGGGGCGCATGGACATCATCGACGTGCTCATCCAGCAGCACCGGGACGTCGAGGCCCTCTTCGAGGCCTACCGCGCCGCACCGGACGATGAGCGGCCGGAGCTGTGCGTGCGGCTGGCCGAGGCGCTCACGCTGCACAGCACCATCGAGGAGCGGTGGGTGTATCCGGTCGCCCGGAGCGTCGTCCACGGCTCGCGCATCGACTTCTCGGTGGAGGAGCACGGTGAGATGACCCAGCTGCTCTCCGAGCTGCTGCACGCCCGCTGGGACGAGCGCCGCAGGGAGACCACGGTGCGGCAGCTGGAAGCGGTGGTGGCGCACCACCTGGCGGAGGAGGAGCGGGATGTGTATCCCCGGCTCCGGAAGGTGGAGGAGGGGGCGTTCGGCCTGTCCAGCACGGAGCTGGCCCGCTCCGCCTCCGATGCGCGCCGGGAAGCGCTGCGCCAGCTTGCGGTGGCCGCGCCGCCGTGAGGCGGTGGCCGTCCGTCAGTCCGCGTCGGGCCGTGGCAGCGTGAACCAGAAGGTGCTGCCCTGACCGGGGGCGCTCACCACGCCCAGCTCGCCGCCGTGCGCCTGGACGATGTCGCGCGCGATGGACAGCCCCAGGCCCGCGCCGCCCGCGGGCGCGCCCGGCGCGCGGTAGAACTTCTCGAAGATGCGCGCCTGCTCCTGGACGGGGATGCCCTCGCCGGTGTCGCGCACCTCGAAGCGCACGAGGGCGCCGTCGCGCAGCACGCGCACCGCCACCTCGCCGTCCCGGGGCGTGTGCTTCACGCCGTTGCCCACGAGGTTGCCCAGCACCAATTGCAGCCGGTCCGGATCCACGTGCACCGTCTCCACGTCCGGCGACAGGGAATGGGACAGGCGCACGCCCCGGTCCTCGGCCACCGTGCGCTGGGCGTCCAACGCGTGCTCCAGCAGATCCTCCGTGCGCACCTCGCGCAGGTCCAGTTGGAGCTGGCCGGACTGGATGCGCGACAGGTCCAGCAGGTCGTCCACGATGCCCTGCAATCGCTCGCAGTCCTCGCGCGCCGCGAAGAGCAGGTCCGCCTGCTTCTCCGTCACCGGGCCCACGACGCCCTCGGCCACCAGGTGGATGGCCATTCGCAGGGACGTCAGCGGCGTGCGGAACTCGTGCGCCACCGTGGCCACCAGGTCGTTCTTCAACTCGTCGAAGCGCCGCAGCCGCGTCACGTCCTGGAGGATGAGCGTGGCGCCCACCACCTCCCCTGTCTCGCCGTGCACCGGGCTGCCGCGCGGCAGGAGCCACCGGCCGCCCTCCGGGGAAGACTCCACGCGCACCGCCTCCTCGTAGCCCCGGGGCTGGTAGGCACCACGGCCGCCCACGACGTGCGCGCGCACGCGCTCCAGCACCGCGCGCACCTCCGGCTCCACGCGGCCCAGCGCGTCCCCGCCCTCTTCCAGCTTGAGCCGCAGCACCGCCTCCGCCGCGGCGTTCACGTTGAGCAGCCCGCCGTCCGCGCCCAGCACCAGCACGGGATCCGGCAGGCTGTCGATGGCCGCCTGGGACACCGCCTGCGCCTGGAGCAGCTCGCCCAGGCTGCTGCGGCGGTACTGCCCCAGCCGCTCCGCCATGGTGTTGAAGTCCCGGGCGAGCTGCGCGATCTCATCCCGTCCCTCCACCACCGCGCGCGCCTCGACGTCGCCCTGCCCCAGCCGGCGCACCGCCTGAGACAGGACCGACACCGGCCGCAGCGCCCGCTGCACCAGCGACGTGGTGAAGAGCAGTCCGAAGCCCAGCGCCGCCGCCACCGCCAGCACCATCAGCGTGTTCACCTGCCCGCTCTGCTGGCGCAGCCGGTCGCTCTTGCGCACCATCGCGTCCTGGTTGAGCGCGAGGATGGCGGACGCGGACGCCTTCGCTTCCTGGAAGGCCGGTGAGAGGGATTCGAAGTAGCGCGCGCGGGACGCCTCCGGGTCGCGCTCCTGGAGGAACGCGTCGAACGCGGACTGGTAGCGCTTCCACGCGGCGCGCAGCCGCTGCGTCGCCTCCGCCTCGCCGGGCTCGGTGATGTTGCCCTGCTGGGTGGCGAGCTCCGACTCCAGCTTGGGGCGCTGCACGGCCTGCTGGGCGGCTCCCCGCTCGCGCTCGCCCGCGACGATGAAGAGGGCCGCGCTGTCCATGCGCTCCAGGTGTTCGGTGATGCGCTGGGTGGCGAGCACGCTGCGGTAGTTGTCCTCCAGCACCTGCTGCCCGGAGCGGCCCACGCGCGCCAGGGTGACGACGGCCAGTGTGCCCAGCAGCAGGAGCGCCAGCACCAGCGGCGCCTGGGCCAGCAGCAGGCGGGAGCGCAGCGTCATGGGCGCTTCTCCTCGTGCGGGGCCTCGAAGGACACGACGTGGATGTCGAAGCCGTCCCCCTCGCGCAGCAGGCGCGCGTCCGCGGTGAGGCCCAGTCGCTGACGCCACTTCGCCTGGTTCGAGCGTCCGATGATGATGTGGCCCACGCCATGCGAGCGGCCGAAGTCCAGCAGCGCCGCCACCGGGTCCTTCGCGCGCAGGCGCACCACCTCCGCGCCCAGCTCCTTCGCCATCTCGATGTTCGTCAGCAGGTGACGCTGGGCCTCCGCGTCGATGAGGTGTGGCGCTTCGCCGGGCGTCTCCACGTACACCACGAACCAGTCCGTGTTGAGGCGGCCCGCCATGCGCGAGCCCCGGCGCAGCAGCGTCGCCGCGCGGGGTGGCTGGCTGGACAGGGCCACCAGCACGCGGCCCCAGGCGCCTCCGGCTCCCTTCTGGGATGGGTCCTCGCCCGCGCGGGCCTGCTTGCCGGTGGTGGCGCGGTCCAGGCTCTCCGCCACCTCGCGCAGCGCCAATTCGCGCAGGGTGGAGAGGTTGTCGCTGGTGAAGAAGCGCTCCAGGGCGTGCGGCACCTTGTCGGGCGCGTAGATCTTCCCCGCCTTGAGCCGCTCGTGCAGGTCCTCCACCGCGAGGTCCAGGTTCACCACCTGGTCGGCGTTCTTGAGGAAGCTGTCGGGCAGCGTCTCCCGGACAGTGACGCCGGTGTTGCGCTCCACCAGGTCGTTGAGGCTCTCCAGGTGCTGCACGTTGAAGGCGCCAATGACGTTGATGCCCGCGGCCAGCAGCTCCTGCACGTCCTGGTAGCGCTTGCGGTGGCGGCACACGGGCAGGTTGGTGTGGGCCAGCTCGTCCACGATGGCCACCTGCGGCCTGCGCGCGAGGACGGCGTCCAGGTCCATCTCCTCCACCGTGACGTCGCGGTAGGTGCTGCGCTGGCGGGGCACGAGCTCCAGCCCCGCCACCAGCGCCTCCGTCTCCGGCCGGCCATGCGTCTCGATGAAGCCCAGCACCACGTCCACGCCGCGCAGCTTGAGCGCATGCGCCTCCTCCAGCATGCGGAACGTCTTGCCCACGCCCGCCGCGAAGCCGATGTAGAGCTTCAGCCGGCCCCGCCGTCCGCGCTCCACCAGCTCCAGGAAGTCTTCCGCGCGAGGGCGCCGCGTCGTCATGACAGGGGTTTCCTCAAGGGCCCGCGGCTTCCGCCGCGGAGGGGGGAACGGGTCCGCCGAACTGTCGGTCCATCGCGAGGTTCAACGTGAGCACGTTCACCCGGGGTTCGCCCAGCACGCCAAACGTCCTGCCTTCCACCTGTGACGCCACCAGCGCGTGCAAGCGGGCCGGATCCACCCCGCGCGCCCGCGCCACGCGGGGAACCTGCCACAGCGCGGACTCCGGCGACACGTGCGGATCCAATCCGGACGCGGACGCCGTCACCAGCTCGCCCGGCACGGGGCCGGGGGCCTCGGGGTTCTCGCGGCGCAGCCGGTCCGCCTCCGCCACCGCGCGGTCCCGGAGCTTCTGGGAGGTGGGCCCCATGTTGCTGCCGCTGGACGCCGCCGCGTCGTAGCCCGCGCCGGCGGCGGAGGGACGCGGCTGGAAGTAGCCGGGCCGCGTGAAGCCCTGGCCGATGAGCGTGCTGCCCACCTCGCGGCCCTGGTCGTCCTTCGCGAGCGACCCGTTGGCTTCGTGGGGGAACAGCACCTGCGCCACGCCGGTGACGACCAGCGGGTACATCACGCCCGTGAGGACCAGCGTGACGACGCTGGCGCGCAGGGCGATGAGGAGTGTGGAGAGCATGGGATTGCCAATTCCTTTCAGTTCAGGCCAGGCCCACGGTGGTGAGCAGCACGTCGATGACCTTGATGCCCACGAACGGGACGATGACGCCGCCCACCCCGTACAGGAGCAGGCTGCGGCGCAGGAGCGCCGCCGCGCCCAGCGGGCGGTAGCGCACGCCCTTCAGCGCCAGCGGGATGAGCGCCACGATGATGAGCGCGTTGAAGATGACGGCGGACAGGATGGCGCTGAACGGTGACGTCAGCCCCATCACGTTGAGCGGGGCAATCTGTGGGAAGACGCCCATGAACAGCGCCGGCAGGATGGCGAAGTACTTGGCCACGTCGTTCGCGATGGAGAACGTCGTCAACGTGCCGCGCGTCATCAGGAGCTGCTTGCCCACCTCCACCACCTCCAGGAGCTTGGTGGGGTTGGAGTCCAGGTCCACCATGTTGCCGGCCTCCTTGGCGGCCTGGGTGCCGGTGTTCATCGCCACGCCCACGTCCGCCTGGGCCAGCGCGGGCGCGTCGTTGGTGCCATCGCCCGTCATGGCCACGAGCTTGCCCTTGCCCTGCTCGGCGCGGATGAGCGCCAGCTTCGCCTCCGGGGTCGCCTCCGCGAGGAAGTCGTCCACGCCGGCCTCGCGGGCGATGGCCGCGGCGGTGCGCGGGTTGTCGCCCGTGATCATCACGGTGCGGATGCCCATGGCGCGGAAGCGGTCGAAGCGCTCCTTGATGCCGCCCTTCACCACGTCCTTCAGATGGATGATGCCCAGCACCCGCGCGCCGTCGGCCACGGCCAGCGGCGTGCCGCCCGCGTCACCGATGCGGCCCGACGCCTGGGCCAGCTCCTCCGGCACGGTGCCGCCCTGCTCCTTCACGTGGCGCACGAGGGCGTCCACCGCGCCCTTGCGGATGCTGCGCGGGTGCGGATCCACCAGGTCACAGCCGCTCATGCGCGTCTGCGCGGTGAAGGGCACGAAGGTGGCATGGTGCGCGCGCAGCTCCCGGGGGCGCAGCTTGTAGGTGTCCTTCACCAGGGTGACGACGGAGCGGCCCTCGGGCGTTTCATCCGCGAGGCTCGCGAGCTGCGCGGCCTCCGCCAGCTCCTCCACGCGCACGCCCGGCATCGGGAGCAGCTCCGTGGCCATGCGGTTGCCCAGGGTGATGGTGCCCGTCTTGTCGAGCAGCAGCGTGTCCACGTCCCCCGCCGCCTCCACCGCGCGGCCACTGAGCGCGAGCACGTTCTTGCGCAGGAGCCGGTCCATGCCCGCGATGCCAATGGCGCTCAGCAGCCCGCCGATGGTCGTGGGGATGAGGCACACGAGCAGCGCCACCACCGCCGTCCCGGACAGCGGCACGCCGGAGTAGAGCGCCAGCGGCACCAGCGTCACGCACGCCAGCAGGAACACCAGCGTGAGCCCCACCAGCAGGATGTGCAGGGCGATTTCATTCGGCGTCTTCTGCCGGGCCGCGCCCTCCACCAGTCCAATCATCCGGTCGAGGAACGACTCGCCCGGGTCCACGCTGATGCGGATGACGATGCGGTCGGACAGCACCTTGGTGCCGCCCGTCACGGCGGAGCGGTCGCCACCGGACTCGCGGATGACGGGGGCGGACTCGCCGGTGACGGCGGACTCGTCCACGCTGGCGATGCCCTCCACCACGTCGCCGTCGCCGGGGATGACGTCGCCCGCCTCGCACACCACGCAGTCACCCTTGCGCAGGGCAGGCGCGCCCACGCGCTCCTCGCTTCCGTCGTCCTTCAGCCGGCGGGCCTGGGTGTCCTGACGCATCCGGCGCAGGGCGCTCGCCTGGGCCTTGCCGCGGCCTTCCGCCACGGCTTCGGCGAAGTTGGCGAAGAGGACGGTGAACCACAGCCACAGCATCACCGACACGGTGAACCAGAACGGTGCGCTGTCGTGCCGAGGGGCCACCGCGTCCTTGAAGACGAACACGGTGGTGAGGAGGCTGCCGGCCCAGACCACGAACATCACCGGATTGCGGGCCACGTCGCGCGGGTGGAGCTTCTTGAAGCTCTCCCACACGGCGGGCTTGAGCAGCGTCGGGTCCAGCAGCGACGCCTGCCTGGAAGCGGGGGCCATGGTCAGTACACCTTTCCGGCCGCGCCGAGGAAGTGCTCGACGATGGGACCGAGTGACAGCGCGGGGAAGAACGTCAGCGCGCCGACGATGAGGACGACGCTCACGAGCAGGCCGGTGAAGAGGACGCCTTCGGTGGGGAAGGTGCCGGGCCCGGGGGCCACGACCTTCTTGCCCACGAGCGAGCCCGCCAGCGCCAGCACCGGCACCATCATCAGGAAGCGGCCCGCGAGCATCGACATGCCCAGGCTGACGTTCCAGAACGGGGTGTTGGCGTTGAGGCCAGCGAAGGCGCTGCCGTTGTTGGCGACGCCGCTGGTGAACGCATACAGGATCTCCGACAGGCCATGCGGCCCGGCGTTGTTGAGGGACGACGTGCCCTGCGGGAGCACGACGCCCACCGCGGACAGGCCCAGGATGGCCAGCGGGAAGACGAGCACGTACAGCATCGCGAGCTTCATCTCGCGCGCTTCGATCTTCTTGCCGAGGAACTCCGGGGTGCGGCCCACCATCAGGCCGGCGATGAACACCGCGAGCACGGCCATCACGAGGATGCCGTACAGGCCAGCCCCCACGCCCCCGAAGATGACCTCGCCGAGCTGCATGTTGACGAGCGGCACCAGCCCGCCCAGCGCGGTGAAGCTGTCGTGCATGGCATTGACCGCGCCGCACGACGCGTCGGTGGTGACGGTGGCGAACAGCGCGGAGGCCGCGACGCCGAATCTCGCCTCCTTGCCCTCCAGGTTTCCGTCCTGGACGACCTGGGCGGAAGCGAGGGCGGGGTTGGGCTGGGACTCGGCGGCGTAGCTGGCGGCGACGCCCCCGAGGAAGAGGACGGACATGGCGGCGAAGAGGACCCAGCCCTGCTTCGTGTCGCCGGTCATCTTCCCGTAGGTGTGCGTGAGG
>NZ_RAWB01000510.1 GCF_003612055.1 Corallococcus llansteffanensis | reverse complement strand
CCCCTTCCCCACATCCGCTGGCGGACAGAGCGGCTGTACGCCCCCGGGCACTCGTATCGTCCCCCGGAGGGAATCCGTTGCCTTTCCGGACGTTCGAGGAAGCCAAGTGAGGACCGAGACCCCAGAGAAGAGGTGTCTATTGAGGAAACCCCGTGAACTTTTGTCAGGGGGCCGCGGTCAAATCACACGGTTGACCCCGCGAAAGGGGAGAGGGGAGGGCAGGCGATGACATGGCTTTCGGGCGACGCCCGGAGCCCAATCCACCGGACCCGAAGGGGCTTGTCAGGGTTCCCAGGTGGGCGCGGTCCTTACGCGGGTGCTCCCCTCCTTCGGGGCCCCGGTGCGGATTGGTAGTCCAAGGAGCACACCACCCATGAAGTCTTTTCTCTTGGTACCCAAGGAGTCCATCGAGACGCAGGCCCGGCCGGGTGTTCGCGGCACGGCCCAGGGCGAGCGCGTCCTCGTGCGCAGTACCGCGCTGCGCTTCGGCGGCGCGCAGAAGGCCCCGGACGCCCTCACGGCCCTCGGCCTGCGTTCGGCCACCCTGCCCGGCATGAAGCCGGCCATCAGCGGTCAGGAGCCCCGGGGCCGGAAGGGCGCCGGAGGCCGCAAGAGCGCCGGCACCCGCGGCGCTGGCGCCAGCACCGTCCCCCTGCCGGGCGCACCCGTGACGGAGCAGACTGGCTCCGAGGCGGGCAGCTACCGGTACATGCCCCTCATCGGCGCCACCATGGCGCACTTCTACTCCGTGGACGCCGAGAACGCGGCCCGCGGAGAGCTGGCGGAGGAGTTCGAGTTCATCCCGGACGTGGTGCCCCTGTCCTTCCCGGGCCCGGTGTCGGCCGGACAGACGGGGCCGCGCAACCGCGGCATGAGCTCGCTCGCACAGCGCGAGTGGCCCGACGAGTCCGGTGTCCCCCTGGCGCACGCCCAGGGCATCCGGGGTGCCGGCGTGATGCTGGGCATCCTGGACACCGGCGTGGACGCGGACCACCCGGAGCACGCGAGCAAGACCATCCAGTTCCGCTACGTCTCGCTCTTCCCCAACTCGCCCCACAACCCCGCGCGCGACGTGCGCGGCTTCGATCCGGACGGCCACGGCACCCACGTGTGCGGCATCGCCGCGGGCGTGCACCACGGCGTCGCGCCGGAGGTGGACCTGTACGCCGCCTCCGTCATCGAATCGGAGACCATCCGCACCAGCCTCGGCCGCGTCGCCGCCGGCATGGAGTGGCTGCTCCACCAGTTCAGCCGTCCGGAGAACGCCTCGCGTCCCGCCGTGGTCAACCTGTCGCTGGGTTTTCCGCTGCAGCCGCCGCCGGGCATCTCCGAAGCGGACTACCTGCTGAATCAGCGCGCCCTGCAGACCATGCTGCGTCGACTGCTGGACAGCAATGTCCTGCCTGTTGTCGCGGCAGGTAACAGTGGCCCGGACACGGTTGGTTACCCAGCAGCCTTTCCCGAAGCACTCGCCGTGGGGGCAGTCGACTTCGAGCGCACCGTGGCCACCTTCTCCGCCAGCGGCGCCGTGGGACGTCGCGTCGTGCCGGACGTCATGGGCTACGGGGTGAATGTGTATTCGTCTACTGAACGCCGCTGCAACAATCAGGCGTTCTATGAACGAATGAGCGGCACGAGCATGGCGGCGCCTTATGTCGCGGGTATTGCAGCGCTGTATCGTTGCCGTGCCCCTGACTTGACGGCGTTGGAAGTGAGGGATTTGATTCTGACCAACGCCATCAAGCTCCCTCGCTCGGGCAACCACCGGACGGGGAAGGGCCTGGCTGTTTTCAGGTGACGCGGTAGTTGCCGGGGCCGGTGCCAGGTGAGCACCGGACCCGGGGGAGGGTGTTGGCCATGAGCAGGAAGACAGGCGTGCCGGGCAATCCTGGTGACATCTCGGCTCGGATGGCCTCCGTCGCCGCCGTGCGTCCGTTGCCGGGCAGCGGGGGTTCGGTGCGCGCGCTCCCCGGCTCCGGGTACTCCGGTGGCTCGGGGGCGGGTCGTGCGTCGGAGCAGGACATCGACGTCACGGTGATGCCCCGGGAAGCCGCGGAGCCCCCCGGACGTCCGGCGCCCGCTCGGGCCCCCCTGCGCTCGCGCGCGGAGGTCTTCCGGGACGGCCAGGCCGAACATGCCCGCTTTCGCGAGAGCTTCATGCGCTGGCTGGAAGCCCACCAGCTCGTGGGGGCCGTCCGCGCCATGAGCGAGCCGGGCGGTTCCCTGCCCATGCTGCACGTGCGCTGTGCTCCGCGCGTGTTGGATCAGCTTCGTCGCGCGCCGGAGTTCGAGGCGGGCACGATGATGCCGCTCGAACGCAATTACTAGAGAGCCCTGTCGCAAGCCTCCTGTCGCAAGGTCCGGGCCCCGCTTCCCTTGTAACGGAAGGCGGCCTTCCGGCGGTCTATCCGCCGTCGCGAAAGGTCGCCCGCGTGGGGGGAGGGCGCTTTCGCTGGGGAAGAAGTCCCACGCCGCGCTCGTCCTGGTGGAACCGACGACGGAGGCTGCTTCTTCCTGATTAACCTAGAAACTCGGGATTGTGGCGTCTAGCGGCCACTGGACCGGAGTGGGATTCAGCCGTCTGGAATGAGACGGATGGGGTCAATCAATACGGCAAGCGTCCTCGAAAGCCAGACGCGGGTTGCGCGGGAAGAGCTTCTGGGCGTCGCCGTAGCCCAGGTTGATGAGGAAGTTCGACTTCCAGCCCGTCCCCTCGAGGAAGGCCGCGTCCACCTTCGCCTTGTCGAAGCCGCCCATGGGGCCGCAGTCCAGCCCCAGCGCGCGCGCGGCGAGGAGGAGGTAGGCGCCCTGCAGCGAGCTGTTCATGGAGGCGGTCTGCTCGCGCGCCTCCGGGCTCTGCGCCGCGAAGACGCTCTTCATGTCGCGCGAGGGGAACAGCCTGGGCATCTGCTCGTGGAAGGCGGTGTCGTACGCCACGATGACCGTGACGGGCGCCTGCATCGTCTTGTCCACGTTGCCCGGGGCCAGGGTGGGCTTGAGCTTCTCCTTGGCCTCGCGGCCCTTCACGAACACCAGGCGCATGGGCTGGGTGTTGGCCGCCGTGGGCGCCATGCGCGCCAGCTCGTAGAGGCGGCGCAGGGTGTCGTCCGGCACCGGCCTGTCCAGCCAGGCGCCGTGCGTGCGCGCCTCCGTGAAGAGTTGCTCCAGGGCGGCGGCATCCAGGGCGGTGTTCGTTGGGCTCATGGCCCAGGGGTAGCGCTGGCGCTTTTATTTTGCAAGCAACTTCCTAAAAGTAAGTGAAGACCCCCAGGTGTTCCTGACGGGAGGGGAGGGGCGTCGCTATACTCGGGCAGGAGGCGACACGATGCATGACGACCTGAGCCCGCTCTGCGGACGGTTCCTGGCGGCGGCCGACCTGCTGGGCAGGCGGTGGACGGGCGTCATCCTGCGCATCCTGCTGGATGGGCCGCGCCGCTTCGGGGAGCTGGCGCAGGGCATTGGCACCATCAGCGAGCGCGTCCTGTCGGAGCGGCTGAAGGACCTGGAGGCCGAGGGCATCATCGAGCGCCACGTCGACCCGGGCCCGCCCATCCGCTCCGAGTACCGCCTGACGCAGAAGGGTCAGGACTTCTGGAAGGTCATCGACGAGCTGGGCAAGTGGGCGGAGCGCTGGGTGGAGCTCAAGCCCGCGCCCGTGTCCGTGTCCGGCAAGAGCGTGGCCGCGAAGGCCGCGCGGGCCGCGCCCCGGAAGCGCAAGACGGCCTGAGCTTCCGGAGCAGGGCGGGGGGCAAGGCCTAGAAGTTGAGGCCGCCGTCCACGTCGATGGTGCGGCCGTTGAAGTACTCGCACTCGATGATGAACTTCACGGCCACCCAGATGTCCTCGGGCAGACCGATGCGGCCCACCGGGATGGAGGCCACCAGCGCGTCGCGGGCCTTCTGGTTCATGCCCTGCGTCATCGGCGTTTCGATCATGCCCGGGGCAACGGCGCCCACGCGGATGGCGAAGGGGGCGAACTCGCGCGACCAGGTGACGGTGTTGGCCGCGAGCGCGGCCTTGGCGGACACGTAGTTGGACTGACCGCGGTTGCCGTGCCGGGCGATGGACGACATGTTGACGATGACGCCGGGGCGCTGGTCCGTCTCCACCATCTTCGTCACCACCTCGCGCACCATCAGCGTGGCGCCCGTGAGGTTGACGCCGATGACGGCGTTCCAGTCCGCGGTGGACAGCTTCTTCACCTGGCCGGTGGTGCGGTCCTTCTTCACGAGCAGCGCGTCGCGCAGGATGCCCGCGTTGTTGATGAGGCCGTTGAGGCCGCCCATGGCGCCGTGGGCCCACTGCACGAAGTCAGTGACGTCCTGCTCGTTGGACACGTCCAGCTTGCGGCGGTGGATGCCCTGGGGCAGCTCCGCCAGCCGCTCCTCGTTGACGTCACCCACGGCCACCTGGCCGCCCGCTTCGTGGATGCGCTGGGCGAAGTGCGCGCCCATGCCCTGCGCGCCACCCGTCACGATGATCTTCAGGTCCTTCAGCTGCATGTGCCTCTCCTTGAGCGTCGCGAAACGGCGCGCAGGGTACGCACACCGCCCCGGCGCTTTCCAGCGCCGAGGAGGCTGAAACCTGAATCAACCTTCAACTTCTTTCATCCCGCCCCGCGACGCGTCGCGTCGCGGCCTACAGCGCGTCGGCGATGACGGCGCCCAGCCGGCGCATGCCCTCGTCGATGAGGTCGGGCGGGCGGTTGGAGTAGTTCAGGCGCATGAACTGGGGCTGCTGCGCGTTGGCGAAGAAGGGCGCGCCGGGGACGAAGGCGACCTTCTGCTCGACGGCGCGGGGCAGCAGCGTGGCGGCGTCCAGCCCTCCGGGCAGCTCCATCCAGAGGAACATGCCGCCGTCCGGCTTCGTCCACTTCGTGCCCGGGGGCATGTGGCGCTCCAGCGAGGAGAGCATGGCCTGGGCGCGCTCGCCGTAGACGGGCATCAGCGCGGCGATGTGGCCCGCGTAGTCGAACGTGGCCAGCAGCCGCGCGGTGGCGCGCTGCGCGAGCGTGGCGGTGTGCAGGTCGGTGGCCTGCTTCGCGATGGTGAGCACCTTGAGCAGCGGCCGCGGGCCCGTCACCCAGCCCAGGCGCAGGCCGGGGGCCAGCGTCTTGGAGAAGGTGGACAGGGACAGCACCACGCCCTGGTCGTCCAGCGACGCCAGCGACGGCAGGTGTTCGCCGCGGAAGCGCAGCTCGCCGTACGGGTCGTCCTCCAGGATGATGAAGCGGTGCTCCTGGGCCAGCCGCACCAGCGCCTTGCGGCGCTCCAGGGACAGGGTGGTGCCCTTGGGGTTCTGGAAGTTGGGGATGACGTAGAGCAGCTTCGGCTGGCGCTTCTTCACCAGCACGGCCAGGTCATCCGTGTCCATGCCGGCGTCGTCGCTGCGCACGGTGGCGAAGTCCACCTCGTAGCCGCCGAAGGTCTGGAGCGCCGCCAGGTAGCTGGGGTCCTCCACCACCACCAGGTCACCCGGATCCAGCAGCACCTTGCCGACCAGGTCCAGGCCCTGCTGCGAGCCGCTGGTGATGAGCACCTGGTCGCTGGTGGTGTGGTGACCCTTGCGGGCCAGGTGCGCGCAGATCCACTCGCGCAGCGGGCCGAAGCCCTCCGTGGTGCTGTACTGGAGCGCCTGGCGCCCTTCCAGGGCGAAGGTCTCCTCGAAGGCCTTCGCGATGGCCTCCAGCGGGAAGAGCTCCGGGGCGGGCAGGCCGCCCGCGAAGGACAGGATGTCGGGGCGCTCCGCGATCTTGAGGATCTCCCGCACCGCGGAGGTCTTCATCCGGGACATGCGCTGGGACAGCCGGTAGGCCGGAGGAGGGGGCAGGGGGGCACTCATAGCGTCCGCGCTCATGGTCATTCTCCGTTCAACAACGCTTCAGGGACACGCACGTGCGTGTCCTCCTTCAAGGTCGACAGGACGATGGTGGTGCTCGTGCGGGTCACACCGGGGATGGTGCGCAGCGTCTCCACCAGCAGGGAGTCCAGGGTCCGCGTATTCGCCGTCTTCACCTTCAGGATGTACGAGTCCTGACCCGCCACCCGGTGCGCCTCCAGCACGTCCGGCAACAGCGCCACCTGCTGCGCGAAGCCCTCGAAGTGCTTGGGGTGCTCGATGCTCACGCCGATGAACGCGGTGATGTCCTTGCCCAGCCGCGTCGCCTCCACCCGCGCCGTGTAGCCCTTGATGACGCCCCGCTCTTCCAGCTTGCGGATGCGCTCGGCCACCGCCGGCTGGGACAACCCCACCCCTCGAGACAGCTCCAGCTGCGTGGCCCGGCCATCACGCTGAAGCATGTCCAACAGGCGGTAATCCAGGGTGTCCATGCGGCTTCCAACCTTATTTTTATAGGTCCCTTGGGTGAACGACGGTGAAGTTATATGCCCCCGCTCAGGATTGCAACACCGTTTGTACGCAAACGGATGAAGCATCTCCAAGGGTCGGGTTCCCAACCTCCCGCGTCCTTTTCCGGCGCCTCCCTGCCTGCCGGGCGCGGGCGGTTTGACGCTCCGCGTTCCTGTCTGGCGTTGACGCAAGGAGCCATCCGTCGGCTTTTGACAAGGCTGTCGGGCGGGTGTTACCCGTCCTGAAAGATGAATCGACCTTCAACTTCAGAACGTGTCCCCGTCACGCCGCGTGGCCAGCGGACGCGGCAGAAGCTGTTGAAGGCGGCCGAAGCGGTGTTCGGGGAGAAGGGCTACGAGCGCGCGTCCATCGCGGACCTCACGCGCAAGGCCAGCGTCGCGCTGGGCACCTTCTACGTGTACTTCCCGGACAAGCAGTCCATCTTCGTGGAGGTGGTGGACGAGCTGGGGGCGCGCCTGCGCCGCCTCATCGCGGAGTCCACCGCCACGTGCACCACGCGCCTGGAGGTGGAGCGCGAGGGCCTGCGCGCCTTCTTCGAGTTCGTGCGCCAGCACCCCAACCTCTACCGCGTCGTGCGGCAGGCGGAGTTCGTGGACGCGGACTGCTACCGCCGCTACTACGACCGCTTCGCCCGGGGCTACGTGCGCGGCCTCACCCAGGCGATGGACGCCGGCGAGGTGCGCCGCATGGATCCGGAGGCGCTCGCCTACTGCCTGATGGGCATTGGCGACTTCCTGGGCATGCGCTGGGTGCTCTGGGAGGAGGATCCGGGCCTGGAGCGCGTGCTCGACACCGCGATGACGCTGCTGAGCCACGGCCTGTCCTCCGGCACCCCCCCGCCGCGCCCCACCCTCCTTT
>NZ_RAWB01000050.1 GCF_003612055.1 Corallococcus llansteffanensis | reverse complement strand
GGGCAGGGGGATGCAAATCATCGGGACGGTTCCTGTCTGGCTGCTCGCCCTGGGGATGACGGCGCTCATCTTCCTGGCCCTGGATGTGGGCTTCCGGCTCAGCCACCGCAAACCGGGGCTCGATGATGCGTCCCCGCTCCATGCCGCGATGCTCGGCCTGGTGGCGCTCCTGCTGGCCTTCGCCTTCTCCATGGCCGAGGACCGGTTCACCCTGCGCCGCGAGCTCGTCACCAAAGAGGCGAACGCCATCGGCACCTGCTACCTGCGCGCTGGCTTCCTTCCCGAACCCACGCGCGGCGAAATGCGGACCCGGCTGCGCCGCTACGTCGACCTTCGACTCGAGGCCTACGCGGCCGCGTCGGACCCGGAACGCTTCGCACCCCTCCTGCAGGAATCGGTTCAGCTTCACGCAGAGCTCTGGTCACGGCTGGATGCGGTCGCGCTCCAGCTCCCGGCCGGGGTCCTGATCCTCACCACCCAGGCCCTCAATGATGTGATTGACGTCTCTGCTGAGCGGCTGTCGGCAGCGCGGAACCAGATCCCGGACACCATCTTCGTCCTGCTGCTCATCGGGATTCTCGGCTCGGGCCTGCTGCTCGGCTACCGGCCGGAAACACACGCGCGCGGGTGGTTCCTCTGGGGAATCTTCGCGCTGCTGACGACCGCCGTCATGTTCACCCTCCTGGATCTCGACGTCCCCAATCGCGGCCGCATCCGTACGAGCCAGCAGCCCCTGATGGACCTCCGGGACCAGCTGCGCTCCAGCCCTTGAGGCCCCCCCAGGCAATCGAAACGGACATCATCCGTTCGACAGGGAATGCCGACCCTGACCTCCGCGATGAAGCTCCCTGCCTTGTCCCTGCTAGGCCTGTCCCTGATGGCGGACACGGCCACGGCGGAAGAAGCCCCTCCGACGCCCCAGGCGGTCATGCGGGAGGCCCGCCGGAGCGTGCTGCCGGACGGCATCGAGAAGGCCGAAGCGGTCCGCATCGGTGGCATCGACCAGTGGATCTCCGTGCGGGGACGCCACCGGGACAACCCGCTGCTCCTTTTCCTGCACGGAGGTCCGGGCTTCACGTCCCTGCCGTCCGCCTACTTCTACCAGGGCGAATGGGAGGAGTTCTTCACCGTCGCGCACTGGGACCAGCGGGGCGCGGGGAAGACGTACGCCCTCAACCCGCCGGACAAGGTGCGCCCCACGCTGAGCATCGAGCGCATGGTGGCGGACGCCGAAGAGGTCGTCACCCACCTGCGCAAGACCTACGGCAAGAAGCGCATCGTGCTCGTGGGGCACAGCTGGGGCACCGTGCTCGGCGTGAAGCTCGCGCAGCGGCATCCCGAGTGGTTCGACGCCTATGTCGGCATCAGCCAGGTCGTCGACCTCCCCCGCAACGAGGCGCTGGGCTACGAGGCCACGCTCCAGGCCGCGCGCGCGGATGGGAACGCCAAGGCCGTCGCGGAGCTCGAAGCGCTCGCGCCCTATCCAGACCCCAAGGACCCCGCGCGCCAACTGGTGAACCTGCCGAAGGAGCGCCGGTGGCTCACCCGCTACGAGAGCTACAACTGGCGCGACCGCAGCTGGCACGGCGCCGAGGTCTGGCGCTTCAGCCCGGACGTCTCGGACAAGGACATGGAGGCACGCGACGCGGGCCTGGACCTGAGCTTCGTGGCGCTCTGGGGGGGCCTCTCCCAACTGGACTTCACCCCGGTGAAGCGCTTCGCCTGCCCCGTGTTCTTCTTCCACGGCCGGCACGACCTCACCACGTCCGCGCGCCTCATCGACCCCTGGTACGCGGCGCTCGAAGCGCCCTCGAAGAAGCTCGTCTGGTTCGAGGACTCCGCCCACATGGTGCACGAGGAGGAGCCCGGAAAGGTGCTCCTGCGACTCGTGCAGGACGTGCTCCCGCTCACTCGCGTGAAGTAAGGCCGCGCGTCATTTGCTTCCATCCTCGCTCCACTCCAGGCGCAGCACGTCCTTCGGCGTCTCCGGCTTGGGGATGCCGGAGCCCGCTCGGCCCAGTGCGACCGACGCGTCCTTCGCGAGGGGCGTGGAGGCTGGGGCGAAGAAGCGGTAGCGGCGCTCACCCAGGCGCTCACTGTCGACGAGCACCACGTCCCCCACGAAGAGGGCCGGCCCCGTCCCGGCGATGGGGAAGTCGGCGTCGGTCTCCACGTCGACCTCAAGCACGTCCACTTCGGCGTGCTCCTGGCCCGCGGTGAAGAAGCGCCGGGGCTTCGGGTACCGGACGCGACGTGCGACCGCTGACCTGATTCCAGGCACCGCGGGCCGCTTCGCGCGTGGGTTCTCTGGCCCCGAACCACCATCCTGAGTCGCCATGTCGTGCTCCGTTACCCGATGATCTGCAGGTCATCGAACGCGAGGGGCCGGGCGTTCTTCCGGTTGAGCCGCAGTTGGATGGCGCGGGCCACCCGGAGGATCTTCGACGACCCGAAACAACGGATGGGGAACCGGAGCGTCGACAGCATGCTCTTCGTCAGGAACACCGTGTCGAAGGGAAGCGGAACGCCGCCCACCGCATCCGAGTCGACCCACTCGAGGGTTCCGTCGGTCAGCTCGATTCCAAGCTGGAAGCCCGTCTCCGCGGGGGGCATGTCCTCGATGAAGACATCCGCGACGCGGATCCACAGCTCCTTTCCGCTGAGCGTCACCGGCGGATCCAGCTGCGAGCGGAACGTCCCGGGAGCCGCTCCTGGCACCGCCACCATGCCGATGGAGTCGCCGTAGAACGAGTCGTTGTACTGGGTGGCCGTGGCTTGATTGAACCTGTACTCGCCCGCCACCAGCCCGCTCTGGGTCGTGGGTTGCCCGAGCGAGTTCTTGCCAATGGTGTTGCCCTGCTCATGGTCATCCACCGTCAGCGCCGCGGACCACTTGAAGGACAGGTGCACCAGCCAGGTCAGCGTCGCGGGCGGCAGCTCCGTTCCCACCAGGAACCCGAGCGTGTCGTGCCCCGCCAGGACCGAGCGGAAGAACGCGCAGCCGTAGGTCAACAGCACCCGTTCGTGCGCGGAGCGGGTCATCGTCGGCAGATTCCCGCCGTTGTCATTCTCAAGCCATCGCCGGTTGAAGAAGTTGTGGCAGGCGTTGTGGACGTAGAGCTGCGACTTGAACGTCGGCGGCCGGCAGCGGTCGTAGTACTTCGCACCGTCGTTCTCGAACACGTCTCCGTCAGCGGCGGGAAGGAGCGTGAGGAACTCGCAGCCTTCGAGCGCGCCCTGGGTCGCGCCCCAGTCGGTGGGGGCGAGCGACAGCACGCAGCGGATGTTCACGGCCCTCGGCCTGCTGAGGCGTGACGGAGCAATCACCACCGCCTCGCCTCCGCGCGAGTGCCCCATGAGTCCGATCTTGTCGAAGTCGAGCACACCCGCGAAGACCTGGCCGCTGGCGTTGAGCGTCTGGAAGTGCGCGATGGAGGCGTTGATGAGGTCGGCGCGGTCGGTGATGTTTCCCGGCCCGCCGGTCCACCCATTCAGCTCGTTGCAGTCGACCGACACCGCGACGAAGCCCATCCGCGCGAGCGCCTGCTGGAAGTAGTCGTAGCCGAGATGGCTCGGGTCGGTGGGCGCATGGTTCCCGTGGGCCATGAAGACGAGGGGCACCGGTCCCCGCTTGCTCCGCCGCTTGTTGAAGGGCGCGTTCGCACCGTCGTCCTGGGCGGGGTAGCAGACCGTGCCCCGGACGTGCAGCGTCTGCCCGCCGATGCTCGTCGTGCCTCCGTCGTAGTCCGCCTGGCCCACCGGAAACAGGTCGAGCCCGGAGGGGTCGGACGTCACGTGCGGGGCGACGCACAGGCAGGTGAGCTGCTGCGCGGAATGGCTCACGCACGCTCCCAGCGTCTGCACCACGTGGACGACATCGCCGTGTTCGACGGGCGCGTCCAGCAGCACCACCGGACCGCCGCCTTCGCCGGCCTTCACGAGGTTGCGGTAGACCTTCACCGTGGCGCCGGTCGCCATCATCGTGAGGGTGATGGAGGTGTCGCCGCATTGGAGGGGCTCGGCCTGTGGCGCGAAGAGCTCCCCGCAGGACCAGACCTGGAGCCCGCCAGGTTCGCTCTGCGTGCCCGGGCACAGCCACTGGACGGCGGAGAGCAGGTCCCCTGCCGCGAGCGGCGCCGGCAGGTCGACCCTATGGCTGTCTCCCCAGGTGCGCCAGGTACCCAGGGAGGCTCCGTTGCGCGACAGCTCGAAGCGGGCGCCGTTCACGAGGTTCGTCACCTGGACCTGCCGGGTGCCTTCGAAGGCCAGGTAGAAGCCCGGCCCGGGCAAGGGGAGCGGCGCCGCGACCGTGGTGTAGACAGACGAGGGCGGGCTCGGGTCCCCATCCAGGATTGCCCAGGCGCGCACCTGTTGCCTGGGGCCGTGGTCCGGCGTCACGTCGAGCCCCTGTTGGGGAGCCGCGCCCTGCACCCGGGCGACCTCGGTGGCGTTCGCGGTCAGCCACACCTCGCTGCCGGTGAGCAGGTTGGCGACGCCCGTCCGCGACCCGCAGCGATGGACGGGAGCCGGGTCGACGCGGGGGCGGGGAGGGCCGTCGGGAAGGTCCTGCGTGTGTTTGCGCGCGGTCACGCTGGGGGACCAGCCGCTGGTGGCCCCATGGGCGTGCTGTCGCGCGCGGACGACGTCGCCCGACACCAGCGGCGCGGACAGGTGCAGCAGGGCCCCCACCGGTTGGGGAAAGCCTCCGGGCACCCCCGTGAGCACGATGACGCCGTTGCGCTCCAGGTCGAGTGTCGCGCCGGGGTTGAAGCCGTGGACGACGAGCGCCTTGGCGCCCTGGTACAGCGGCGCACCGACGAGCGGCGGGGACAGGAACGCGGTGTCCTCGAGCTTCAGGCTCCCGGTCGGCACGTCACGCATGGAAGGCTCCCCCCTGGGGACACCATCCCATTCAAGAGACCGCCGGGTGCAAACGGGGCCCGAAGGCACGGGCAATAACAGACAGTCCCATGCCCCGCGGTTCCACTGCGCCCGGGCTCACGCTCATGGGATGAAAGAGGACGGAACCCGGGCCCCTTTGGAAACACCCGGGTTCCGTCCCTGCCCTCCACGTCGAGGAGAAACCGTGGAGGGCCGCCGAGCAGCCTTCAAACCTTTTGCGGAGCCTCCGGGGTCCCGGGCGGCACCGAGCCCGCGACGCCAGTGGGCACCGTCACCGGGGGCGGCAGCACCGCGCCCACGTGCATGCGGTGCTGCACCTCCGCGAACCGCCGCGACGCCTCTGCCTCCGGCGACAGCAGCGACACCAACCAGCCCACGAAGAACGACAGCGGAATCGTGACGAGCCCCGGGTTCTTCAGCGGGAAGGGCGCGGACGCGTGCCCCAGCAGCTCCACCTGCACCGTGGGCGACAGGAAGATCAGCAGCACCGCGCTGAAGGCGCCCGTCAGCATGCTGGCCACCGCGCCGCGCGTGGTGAAGCCCTTCCACAGCATGGACAAGAGCAGCGCCGGGAAGTTCGCGCTCGCCGCGACGGCGAACGCCAGACCCACCATGAAGGCCACGTTCTGCCCCTTGAAGACGACGCCCAGGAGGATGGCCACCACGCCCAGGAGCAGGCTCGCCAGCCGCGCCACCTTGAGCTGCTCGTGCTCCGGCGCCTGCCCCTTGCGCACCACGTGCGACCACAAGTCATGTGACAGCGCCGCCGCGCCCGACAGCGTCAGGCCCGCCACCACCGCCAGAATCGTGGCGAAGGACACCGCGGAGATGAAGCCCAGGAAGCCCGTGCCGCCCACGACCTCCGCCAGCATGGGCGCGGCCATGTTGCCGCCCTTGTCCACCGCCGTGATGCCCTGGCGGCCCACCAGCACCGCCGCGCCGAAGCCCAGGATGAACGTCACCAGGTAGAAGAAGCCGATGAGGCCCGTGGCGTAGAACACGCTGGTGCGCGCCGCCTTCGAGTCCGGCACCGTGTAGAAGCGCATCAGGATGTGCGGCAGGCCCGCTGTGCCGAACATCAGCGCCACGCCCAGTGAGATGGTCTCCAGCGGGTTCGCCACCAGCTTGCCCGGGGCCAGCACCTCCGGCCCGTACATCGTCGCCGCCTCGTTGAAGAGGGCCGCGGGGCTGAAGCCGAACTTCCACAGCACCGCGATGGCCAGTGCGGACGCGCCGCCCAGGAGCAGCACCGCCTTGACGATCTGCACCCACGTCGTGGCGATCATCCCGCCGAACAGCACGTAGAGGATCATCACCGCGCCCACGATGACGACGGCCATCTCATACGACAGGCCGAACAGCAGGTGGATGAGGTTGCCCGCGCCCACCATCTGGGCAATCAGGTAGAAGACGACCACCGTGAGCGTGCCCACCGCGGCGGACAGGCGCACCGGGGTCTGCTTCAGCCGGTAGGCCACCGCGTCCGCGAAGGTGTACTTGCCCAGGTTGCGCAGGGGCTCCGCGATGAGGAACGTCACCACCGGCCAGCCCACCAGCCAGCCCACCGAATAGATGAGCCCGTCGAAGCCCGACGTGGCCACGAGCCCCGCGATGCCCAGGAAGCTCGCGGCGCTCATGAAGTCGCCCGCCAGCGCGAAGCCGTTCTGCACCGCGCTGATGTTGCCGCCCGCGGCGAAGAACTCGGACGTCGTCTTCGTGCGCCGCGCGGCCCAGTAGGTGATGGCCAGCGTGATGCTGACGAAGAGGAGGAAGAAGACGATGGCCGTCGTGTTGGGCTGGCCAAGCTGCGTGCCCGCGGTCGAAGGATTCATGGCGTGGCCTTTCGGATCAGCGGCGCAGTCCGTCGAGGATGTGGTCGTACTTGCGGTTGGCCCACAGGATGTAGATGCCCGTCAGCACCCAGGCGACGAGGATGGTCACCGCCCCCAGCACGATGCCGATGGACAGCCCCGGGATGAGCTGTCGCCCCATCAGCGGCCGGTTGAACGCCACGAGCAGGATGAAGCCCAGGTAGGTCACGAGCATCGCCACCGTCAGCGCTCCCGCCACGCGCCAGCGCGCGGCGGCGAGTGCCTTCAGGACGTCGTCCTTGGAATTGCCGTACATCGGTGTGCCTCCTTGGGAAGCGTAAGGAATGGGACCGCGAGCCTTCAGCGCCGCGGGGCCGGAGGCAGCCCCTTGGTGAGCAACTCCTCCAGCACCGCGGGGTCCGCCAGCGTGCTGGCATCCCCCAGGTTCTCCGTCTCGCCGCTGGCGATCTTCCGCAGCATGCGGCGCAGAATCTTCCCCGAGCGCGTCTTGGGCAGGCCCGACACCAGCACCACCCGGTCCGGGGACGCGATGGGGCCAATCACGTGGCGCACCTGCTCGCGCAGCGCGCCCATCATCTGCTCGTCCGGCGTGCGCACGAAGTCCGGCTTCACCGTCACGAAGGCGCACACGCCGGTGCCCTTCAGGTCGTGCGGGTAGCCCACCACGGCGGCCTCGGCGACGGCCTCGTGCGCCACGAGCGCGCTCTCCACCTCCGCGGTGCCCAGCCGGTGGCCGGACACGTTGAGCACGTCGTCCACGCGGCCGGTGATCCAGTAGTAGCCGTCCTCGTCGCGGCGGCAGCCGTCGCCGGTGAAGTACAGCGGCAGGAAGCGGGCGTAGTACGTCTCCACGAAGCGCTCGTGGTGGCCGTACAGCGTGCGCGCCTGTCCCGGCCACGAGCGCGCGAGGCACAGGTTGCCGCTGACGCCGTTGCCCTCCAGCACCTTGCCCTCTTCATCCACGAGCACCGGCTCCACGCCGAAGAAGGGCAGGGTGGCGCTGCCGGGCTTGCACGGCGTCGCGCCCGGCAGGGGCGCGATGAGGATGCCGCCCGTCTCCGTCTGCCGCCAGGTGTCCACCACGGGGCAGCGGCCCTCGCCCACGACGTCGTGGTACCAGCGCCAGACCTCCGGGTTGATGGGCTCGCCCACGCTGCCCAGCAGGCGCAGCGACTTGCGCGACGACTTCGTCACGAACGCGTCCCCCTCCTTGATGAGGGACCGGAGCGCGGTGGGCGCGGTGTAGAGCGTGGTGGCCTTCACGTCATCCACCACCTGCCAGAGGCGGCCCGCGTCGGGCCAGGTGGGCGTGGACTCGAAGAGGACCGTGGTGGTGCCGGTGGAGAGCGGGCCATAGAGGAGGTACGAATGCCCCGTCACCCAGCCCACGTCCGCGGTGCAGAAGTGCACGTCGTCCGGCTGCGTGTCGAAGACGTAGCGGAACGTGGTGGCGGCGTACACGAGGTAGCCCGCCGTGGTGTGCATCACGCCCTTGGGCTTCCCGGTGGAGCCGGACGTGTAGAGGATGAAGAGCGGGTCCTCGGAGTCCATCCACTCGGCGGGACAGACGCCCCGGTGCTTCTTCACCTCCACGTCCAGCCAGTGGTCGCGCCCCTCGCGCATGGGCACTTCCTTGGGTGTGCGGCGCGCGACGAGCACGGACGTCACCTGGGTGAGCCCCTCCAGGGCCTCGTCGGTGATGGACTTCGTGGCCACGTTCTTGGGGCCGCGCGGGCCCTCGTTGGCGGTGACGACCACCTTCGCGCCGCAATCCAGGACACGCTCGCGCAGCGAGTCCGCGGAGAAGCCGGCGAACACCACGGAGTGCACCGCGCCGATGCGGGCGCACGCGAGCATCGTGTACGCCAGCTCCGGCACCATGGGCAGGTACACGATGACGCGGTCGCCCTTCTTCACGCCGTGCGCCTTGAGCACGTTGGCCACGCGGCCCACGTGGTGCTGGAGGTCCTTGAAGGTGATGACCTCGTATTCGCCGGGCGTGTTCTTCGCCCAGATGATGGCGGCCTTGTCCGGGCGCGCCTTCGCGTGGCGGTCCACGCAGTTGACGGTGACGTTGAGCTTCCCGCCGCCGTACCAGGTGAAGTCCGCGGCGTTCTCATTCACCTCGCGGATGGTGTCCGGCGGGTGGAACCAGGTGAGCTGCCGCGCCTGCTCGCCCCAGAAGGCGTCCGGGGCGTCCAGGCTCTGGCGGTAGAGGCGCTGGTAGTCCTCCAGGCTCTTCACGTGGGCGGTGCGGCGGAAGGCTTCCTTGGGCGCGACGAGCAGGTCCTGGGCGGGGGCCATGGGAAGGTCCTTTAGTAGAAGAGCTGGAGTTGGGCGGTGCCGGTGATGCCGGTGGTGGCGTGGGAGATGTCGCCCGCGCGGGACACGGCCACCTCCGTCTTCAGGTTGAAGGTGTGCTTCTGGAACCAGATGTTGAAGCCGGGGCGCAGCGTGAGCAGGTCCTGCGCGTCCACGCGGCCGTTGAAGTACTCGCCGGAGATGAGGGGCTCCACGATGCCGATGCGGTAGCCCAGCTCCACGAAGAAGCCGGTGCCGCTGCGCGGGTTGTCGAAGCCCTGCTGCCAGGAGAAGACGTTGCTCTGGAAGATGAGCTCCTGGTCCGCGCCCATGGGCAGGTCCAGGAACACGTCCGCCGCCAGGGCCACCGCGTCGTGCACGCCGGAGGCGGTGGCGATGGCGGAGTACTGGTAGTCACCGCCCACGCCGAACGACAGCAGCGGATGGTCGGTGAAGTAGATGCCCCGGAGGAACAGGTCCTCCTCGCGGCCGAGCACGTTGTAGCGCGCATGGCCCACGAAGCGCGGCAGGTCGTCCGGGTTGACGACCTGGCCGTTCTCCAGCCGGGAGCCCTCCACGCCGTTGAGGATGGCGGCGCGGTAGGTCAGCGGCCCGGCGAAGCCTCGCACCTGGATGCCCGCGTCGCGCCACACCTTGCCCACGCCCAGCGGGTAGCGGATGAGGTCGGAGTGGTAGTCCACCGTGTTGAGCGCGATGGCGCCCTGCAGCGCCTGGTGCGACAGCGGCGCGAGGATGAAGCCCGCCTCCAGCCACGTCTTGTCCGCGACCTCGTACGCGACCGTCGCGTCCTGGATGTAGAAGGCCGGGTTCCAGTCGCCGTTCTTGCCGAAGTTCGGCTGATCCGTGTCGATGAAGAACGACAGCCGCTTGGTGATGGATCCGAAGACGAGCAGCCGCACCCGGCGCAGGAAGAAGTCCGTGCCCACGCCGCCCACGGGCGCGCCGTTCTTCACGAGCTGCATCTGGGGATGCAGCAGGACGTTGACGTTGAGGACCGCGTCGTCGCCCAGTTGAATCTTCCCGGCCGCCGCGGGCAGCGCGGTCAGCAGGGCCACGAACACCATCCACCGGGCGAGCGAGCGTAGGTCGGGGGGCATAGGCCCCAGCGCAAGAGCAACGCCCGTTCCACCCGCGTGCGCTCCGGGTTTCAGGACCTTACAGGTTGGCTCGTCGCGTCAGGATGTGGCGGAAGGTGACAGGGCGTTACCGCCCGTAACGATTCGTGCAGCGCGTCGTAACACCCGGGTAACACCGGGCCACGACGGGGACAGGGGCCACGCCGCGCGTCAGCGTGGCCCCCGCGCTCCGGGGGCTCAGGCTTCCGGGTTGTCCTCGGGGGCGATGCCCGCGTCGGCGTCCGTGTCCGGCGGACCGAAGGGCGCCTCAAGGCCCGCGGCCTCCAGGAGGATGCGCCGGCCCATGGCGGGCAGCTTGAGGCCCGTCGTCGGGTGGCCGTTGGTGAGGAGCACCACCGCCGCGGCGTGTCCGGGCAGGAAGCCCACCCACGCCACGAAGCCTCCGTTGCCGCCGGCCTTGCTCACCACCTTCGCGCCGCCGCCCGCGTCGGTGATGTACCAGCCCAGGCCGATGGACTGACGGGCGGAGATTTCGAAGTGGGGCGTGTGCGCGAGCTTCATCGCGCGGTAGGTGAGCAGCGGCATGGAGGGAACGCGGAAGAGGTTGCCCTCCAGGAAGCGCAGCATGTCCGACGCGGTGGAGTTGAAGCCCACGCCCCGGTAGCCCAGTTGCTTGCCCCTGGTCGTGTAGCCCTGGGCGATGCGTTCGGGACGGATGCCAGTGAGGTCCACGCGCGTGTCACGCATCGCGAATGGCTCCTGGAGGTCCGTGGCGAACAGCTCCGGGTAGCTGCGCCGCGCGGCGAAGGTGGTGGTGAAGCCCTGCGTCACCTCGCTCACGTTGGAGTAGCTGTAGTGCGTGCCCACGCGCGTCTCCGGGTTGAAGCGCGTCCAGAAGTCGAACATCTCCGGGGGCGGCACCTCTCCCCGGTACAGCGCGCCCGCTGGGTGGCCCGGCACGTTGGCGGACGGCATGCCCGCCGTCATGGTGCCCAGCGCCTGGGGCGTCACCTGCCGGATGACGGTCCCCTGCTGACGGACCTCTCCCGGGAGGAAGCGGGTGATCTGATCCGTCAGCGCCAGCTTCCCCTCCACGATGCGCGCGGCGGCGAGCGTGTTGGTGAAGACCTTCTGCACGGAGCCGATGAGGAACAGTGTGTCCTCGGACACCGGTCGCTGGGCCTCGCGGTCCGACAGGCCCGCGACGTAGCTGGCACGCACGTCGCCGACAGCCACCGCCGCCGACACGCCGATCTCCGTCTGCGTGCCCAGGTAGTCCTTCATGGCCGCCGCGACGAGCTGCTTGAGTCGCGCGGGGTCCTGCGCTTGGGTCGTCATGGAATGGATCCGGAAGAGGGGAAGGGGGGCGGTGCCGTGAGGCCCGCCCTGGCTTGAGCCTGGGACCTGCTAATCCGACAGGGACGTGTCGCAGCTTCCGCTGATCATCTGGATCTGCATCTCCTCGGAGGAGCCGTTGAGGAAGAAGTAGACGGTGGTGTTCGCGTCGGAGGACTTCAGCGTGCAGTAGAAGTTCTGCTTGCACGACCAGATCTTCCCGTTGTCATCCTCGAACTGGACCCACCAGTAGTCGTGGCCCGTGGCGCCGGTCCAGAAGATGGCCTGGAACGACGAGCTGGTGACGTTCTCCGCGAGCGAGGGCCAGTTGCCCTGCTGCTGATAGCTGGGGTTGTTGCTGTAGCGGTGGCGCAGCTGCACGTTGGTGATGGTCCCGCCCCACTGGTTGACGACGACGCAGTTGGCGGTCTGCTCCGTCGACAGGGGGGCGGCACCCTTCGCGGCGGTGCGGGTCGTGTCGGGGTTCAGGCGGGTGTCGTAACCCGACTTGAGCTGGCCATCCGGGCCGAGGCTGTTGTGGTTGCACATGGTCGTGGACTCCTGGGCCACCGGGAGAGGGATTCATCCGGTGGATGCCAGGACCCATGAGCAAGCGGTGTGCCGCATGCCGCTTCCCTCTGGGGGCCCGTGGGGAGCGGCGGAATCGACGTGCTTCGACGCATTTCGACGCGTCGAAACACGCGGGTGTCGACGCGTCGGACTTCAGGCGCGGGTGCGGGGGATGCCCAATCGCTGGCGCTTCTCCCAGAGCGTCTTGCGGCTGATGCCCAACCTGCGCGCCAGCTCCGTCTCGCCCATGCGGTCCTGGTGCTCCATCACGAAGCGGCGGAAGTACTCCTCCATCGAATCGGGTGAGCGCGGGTCCTCGCTGGCGACGAGCGGCGGGAAGTCCAGCTCCTCCAGTGCGGGAGGCGCCGCGTCCGTCGCCGCCGAGCCCGGCAGCTCCAGCGCGAGCAGGTCCGGCGTGAGCAGCGGCCCGTCCGCGAGGATGACCGCGCGCTCGAGGGCGTTCTCCAACTCGCGCACGTTGCCCGGCCATGGGTGCGCGGCGATGGCCGCCAGCGCCTCCGGGGACAGGGACGCAGGCGGACGGCCCAGGCGTCGGCTGGCCTTCTCCAACAGGTGCTTCGCCAGGGCGGGCAGGTCCTCGCCGCGCTCGCGCAGGGGCGGCAGGCGGATCTCCACCACGCGCAGGCGGAAGTAGAGGTCCTGCCGGAAGAGGCCCTCCTGCACGCGGCGGGGCAGGTCGCGGTGCGTGGCGGCGAGGATGCGCACGTCCACCTTGCGCGAGCGCGTGGCGCCCACCCGCCGCACCTCGCCGTCCTGGAGCATGCGCAACAGGCGCGCCTGCGCGGGCGCGGGCAGTTCGCCAATCTCGTCGAGGAAGAGCGTCCCTCCGTGCGCGGCCTCCACCAGCCCCGCGTGCGCGGCCTGCGCGCCGGTGAAGGCGCCCTTCTCGTGGCCGAACAGCTCGCTCTCCAGCAAGCCCTCCGGGATGGCCGCGCAGTTGACCGCCACCAGCGGCCCCTCCGCGCGCGGGCTCTGCGCGTGGACGGCGCGGGCCACCAATTCCTTGCCGGTGCCGGACTCGCCCAGCACCAGCACGGTGGCGGAAGAAGCGGCCACCTTGCGCACGCGCTCGAACACCTCGCGCATCGCGGCGGATGTGCCCACCATGCCGCCGGGGGCCCAGGTCTGCTCCACCTCGCGCTTGAGGGCCGCGTTCTGCCGGGTGAGCCTTCCTTCGCGCAGCACGCGCTCCACCTGGAGCAGCAGCTCGTCGTGGTCGAAGGGCTTCGCGATGTAGTCCACCGCGCCCTGTTTCATCGCGTCCACGGCGGACTTCACCGTGGCGTAGCTCGTCATGATGAGCACCGGCACGCCCGGACACAGGGCGATGATGTCCGTACCCGGCGGGCCCGGCAGGCGCAGGTCGGAGAGCACCAGGTCGAAGGCGTCCAGCGCGTGCTCGGCCGCGGCCTCCGGCACGGCGCCGGCCTCCGACACGTCGTGGCCCGCGCGGGTGAGCAGCCGCTTGAGCTCCGTGCGGATGATGGGTTCGTCCTCGATGACCAGGATGCGGCTCACGCGGAAACCTCCTGACGGGACGGGGCCTCGGACGCGGGGGCCCGGGGCAGGCTCAACGTCACGCGGGTGCCGCCCTCGGCGCGGGCTTCGATGCGCAGCGTGCCCCCGTGCTCGCGCACGATGCCCTCCACCAGCGCGAGGCCCAGGCCGGTGCCCTCGCCGGGCTGCTTGGTGGTGAAGAAGGGCTCGAAGATGCGCTGCGACAGCTCCGGGGCGATGCCGTGCCCCCGGTCCTCCACCTGGATGCGCACTTCGCCTCCCGTGGCGTCCGCCCGGAGCTCCACGCACGAACCCGTGGGCGACGCGTCGATGGCGTTGGTCAAGAGGTTCACCAGCACCTGCTCCAACCGCTGCGCGTCGCCCCGCACCTCCAGCCCGTCCGGGCTCTGGTGCGCGCACGCCACGTCGCGCGCCTTGCGCGACAGCCGGGCGAGCTCCGCCGCTTCCGCGAGCAGCGGGCCCACCGCCACGCGCGTGAAGGGCCGGGACTCGCCGCCCACCGTGCCCGCGTGGCCGAAGCCCACGAGCGCCCGGACGATGGCGTCGATGCGGCGGCACTGCTGGAGGATGAGCCCCACGCGCTCGCGCACCGCTTCGGGGTCCTCCAGCTCGTACTTGAGGTTCTGGGTGATGCTGGCGATGGCGGTGAGCGGGTTGCCAATCTCATGCGCCACGCCCGCGGCCACCCGGCCCAGCGACGCGAGCCGGTCCTGGTGCGCGAGCCGCGCGTCCACCGCCTTGCGCTCCGTCCAGTCCTCCACGAGGAACGTCATGCCTTCGGAGGGCCCCGAGCTGTCCCCATCGGACGGCGCCAATCGGGAGCGGTGCAGGCGCAGGCTGCGCGTCTGTCCCGCCACCGGCACGCGCACCTCGGTGTCGCCGTCATGCGCCTGGGCGAGCCCGGAGAACAGCGTGCCCCAGGGCTCCGGCAGGCGCGCCAGCGGGTGGCCTCGCACGGCGTCCATGGGCACGCGCGACACCGCCTCCAGCGCGGCGTTCCAGAGGACGACCTCTCCGTCCGGGCCCACCGCGCAGACGCCCAGCGGCAGGTCCTCCAGGATGCGGTAGAGGTAGCGGCGCACCACCTCCAGCTCACGCACCGGCCCCCGGATGTCGCGCGCGTCGCGAAGCCGCTCCTCCACGAAGCGGAGCTGATCCGCCAGGGCCGTGCGCGCGCCGGGGTCCAGCCGCAGCGCTTCGCCCACCGCGAGCCGGGCCAGCACCGGACCGATGAGGCCGGACAGGTTGCGCTCCACGCCGTCGCGCAGGCGGCGCAGCTCCGCGGGCCGGCGCTCGTCCAGGGACAGGTCCAGCGCCTCGCGCGCGCGGTCCACCTCCGCCGCCGCCACCTGCGCGCCCAGCACCGGCTCCAACTGCCGGCGGAACTCGTCCGGGGAGCTGGCCACCACGCTGCCCTCGGACAGGCCCGGCGCCTCGCGCGCGCACACCCGCGCGGCCTCCGTCTCCTCCAGTGACTGGCGCGTGGCGAGAGACACCGCCACGAAGCACAGCGCATTGAGGCCCAGGGAGGTGAACGTGGCGAAGCCCCAGGGCTCCTCCGCGGAGAAGCCCATGGCGACGGAGACTTGATTCGTCCACGCCACCAGCGAGGGCGGCTCCCACAGCGGGGCGACGAGCGTGGCGGGCCACGTCGCGGCGCCCGCGCCCAGCCCGGCGAGCAGGCCCGCGCGCGTCGCCTTGGGCCACAGGAGCAGGCCCAGCACGCCCGGCGCGAACTGCGCGGTCGCGACGAAGGACACGAGTCCCAGGTCCACGAGCCCCGTCGCCCGCGTGTCGATGAGCCGGTAGAAGCCATAGCCCGCGAGGATGATGGCGGCGATGAGCACGCGCCGGGCCCACAAGAGCCAGCCGTAGAGGTCGTCGCGGCCGCGCACGGTGTTCAGGGGCAGCACCAGGTGCGTCAGACACATGGGCGCCAGCGCGAGTGTGGTGACGATGACCATGGCGCTCGCCGCGGACACGCCGCCCAGGAAGGCCAGCAGCGCCAGCGCCGGGGCGCCCTTCGCGGCGGGCACGGAGAGGACGTGGAAGTCCGCGGGCCAGGGCAGGCCCAGCGCTTCTCCGGACCACAGCAGCACCGGCACCGCCGCGTTGATGAGCAGCATCAACAGGGGGAAGGCCCACGCCACGGTGGCCAACCCGTCGCGCTCGGGGGCCTCGGTGAAGGCCACGTGGTACTGCCGGGGCGTCAGGAACGCGGCGACGAAGGAGAGCACCAGCAGCGGCGCCCAGGACGCGTCGCGCGCGGGGCGCTGGAGCGCCTCCACCGCTTCGGGGTGGAGGGTGAGCCAGTCCTGTAACCCGCCCACGCCGCCGAAGACGGACACCACGCACCAGCCCGCGACGATGACGAGCGCGAGCAGCTTCACGCCCGACTCGAAGGCGATGGCCAGCATCAGCCCCTCGTGTCGCTCGCGCGGGGCGGGGTGGCGGGCGCCGAAGAGGAGCGAGAAGACGACGAGCACGCCGCAGAAGCCCGGGCCCACCAGGGCGGGGGACGCGGCGGGGCTCAAGAGGCGGGCGGACTCCACGACGGCGCGAATCTGGAGCGCCAGGTAGGGCAGGCTGCCGGCCAGGGCGAACAGCGTCACCGCGGTGCCCGTCACCTGCCCGGGGTAGCGGAACGCGAGCAGGTCCGCGAGCGACGTGAGCTGCAACTCGCGCGTCAGCCGCAAGAGCGGCCGCCACAGCACGGGGGCGAGCAGGCACGCGAGCGTGAGGCCCAGGTAGATACCCAGGTAGCGGAAGCCGTGGCGGGCCGCGTAGCCCACGCTGCCGAAGTAGGACCAGGACGTGGCGTACACGCCCAGGGCCAGCGCGTACACCAGCGGGTGCTGGGTGATGCGGGCCGGGATGCGGCCTCTCTCCGCCGCGTAGGCGACGAGGAACAGCACGCCCAGGTAGCCGACGGAGGCGATGACGAGCGGGCCCAGGCCCAGCGTCATGGGCGCAGGCTCCGGTGCGCCACCCAGCCGCCCAGGGCGATGACGCCCAGCCACACGACGAAGGGAAGGTAGGCGGGGGCGCCTTCCGCCAGCCACAGCCTGCGCAGCGGCGAGCCGAACAGCAGCACCGCGACGGCGAACACCAGCAGTGACGGCATGGCGGGAGGTTCCGCGGGAGGCCGCGACATGCGGGCGAGGATACCAGCCCGCCGGGCGCGAGGGGGCCCGTGATAAAATCCGCCGGCCCATGGCTCCCCCGGATGTGCCTGCCTTCTCCGAGCTGTCCCAGTTCACCCTCGACCGCGAATCCCTGCGGTTGCTCCCCGAGTCCTTCTGCCGCCGACTGAGCGTGGCGGTGATGGGGCGGGTGGACCCGGCGAACGACCATGCGCCGGTGACGGTGGCGATGCTGCATCCGGACGACCTGTCCGTGCGCTACCGCATCGCGGACTTCCTGCGGCGGCCCGTGCAGCCGGTGCGGCTGAACCGCTACGAAATCGACTCCGCGCTGGAGGTGGGGTTTGGCGCGGGAGCCCACTCCACGGTGGACGTGGTGCTGCGCGCGGGCACGCCGCTGTCCGAGACGCCCACGCCCGTGGAGCTGGTGAACCACGTGCTCACCCAGGCCGTGGAGCAGAACGCGTCCGACATCCACCTGGAGAGCTACCCGGATGACGTGGACCTGCGCTACCGCGTCGATGGCATCCTCCACCAGACGTACACGGACATCTCCCCGGACACGCTCCCGGAGGTGGTGAGCCGCATCAAGGTGATGGCCGGGCTGGACATCTCCGAGCGGCGGCGGCCCCAGGACGGCCGGCTGCGGGCGCTCTTCCAGGGGCCGGCGGGGGACAAGGCGGTGGACTTCCGCGTGAGCGTGGTGCCGTCGCCCGCGGGCGAGGACGTGGTCATCCGCCTGCTGGATGCCACGGTGGGGCTGGTGCCGGTGGAGAAGCTGGGCATGACGCCGGAGGTGCGGGCGACCGTGCTGCGGCTCCTGGGCAACCCGGAGGGGCTGGTGCTGGTGACGGGGCCCACGGGCAGCGGGAAGACGACGACGCTGTACGCGGCGCTCGCGCGGCTCAATGACGGGCGCAAGAAGATCATCACCGCCGAGGACCCCATCGAGTACGTGGTCCCCAAGGTGAACCAGAAGCAGGTGTCGCCGCAGCTGCCGCACCTGACGCTCTTGCGCGCGCTCCTGCGGCAGGACCCCAACGTGATGCTGGTGGGGGAGATCCGCGACCAGGAGACGGGCAGCACCGCGCTGATGGCCGCGTCCACAGGGCACGTGGTGCTGGGCACGCTGCACACCGCGGACGCGGTGGGCGCGGTGAGCCGCCTGCGGGGCTTGAAGCTGGAGGACGGGGACATCGCGGAGGCGCTGCTCGCGGTGCTGGCCCAGCGCCTGGTGCGCAGGATCTGTCCGGAGTGTTCCGCGCCCGCGACGCCGACGCCGGAGCAGGTGGCGCTGCTGGGGCCACTGCTGGAGGGTGTCCAGGCCCGGGCGGGGCAGGGCTGCGAGGCGTGTCGGCACACCGGCTTCAAGGGCCGCGTGGGGCTGTTCGAGCTGCTGGTGGTGGACCCCGACCTGCAACTGCTCATCGCCACCGGGGCGCCCGTCGTCCAGCTGCGAAGGCATGCCCGGGCCCGGGGCTTCCGCACGCTGGTGGAGGACGCGCTGGCGAAGGTGGCGGACGGCGTCACCACGCTGCACGAATTGACGCGCGTGGTGCCGTACCGCTACCTCGTCACCGCGCGCGAGGAGCGCAAGCCCGCGGGTTGAAGTGGAAGCGGCGTCAGCGCTCGTTCAGCTCCACCAGGTGGAGGGGGAGCATGACCGTGAAGGTGGCGCCCTCGCCGGGCAGGCTGCGCACCTGGACGATGCCGCCGTGCGCTTCGACGATCTGCTGGGTGATGAAGAGGCCCAGCCCCAGCCCACCGTAGTTTCGCTCGGAGACGGCGCGCACGAAGCGCTCGAAGACGCGGGGCTGCTCCTCCTGCGCGATGCCGATGCCCTCGTCCTTCACGACGAGGATGGCCAGCCCCGAGTCCATGCGCACGCGGATGTGGATGGGCTTGCCGGCGCCATACTTGAGCGCGTTGGTGAGCAGGTTGGTGAGGACCTGCTCCAGCCGGGGCCGGTCCCAGTGGCCGGTGACGGGATCGGGCGCCTCCAGCGTCACCGTGCAGCCCACCTGGGCGGCCTGTGGCGCGTAGCGGAGCACCACCTCCCGCGCGAGCGCGGCGAAGTCCGTGGGCCCCCGGTTCAACCGCAGCTGGCCCATGCTGATGCGCGAGACATCCAGCAGGTCCTCGATGAGGTCCGCGAGCTTGCGGACCTGGCGGCGCGCCACGTCCAGGTCCCGGACCAGGCGCTCCACGGGCAGGGTGGCCGCGGGGTTGTTCTCCACGATGCGCAGGATGGCCGTCAGCTTGAGCTGCAGCGGGGTGAGCGGCGTCTTCAGCTCATGGGACGCGACGGACAGGAACTCGTCCCGGGCCCGCACGGCGTCCCGCAGCATCTCCAGCTCGCGTCGCTCCTGGGTCTGCTTGCGCTGGGTGAAGTCACGCGTCACCTTGGCGAAGCCCCGCAGCGTCCCCGTCGTGTCGTGCAGCGCGGTGATGATGACGCTGGCCCAGAAGCGGGTGCCGTCCTTGCGGATGCGCCAGGCCTCCTCCTCGAAGCGTCCCTCCCGCGCCGCGATCTCCAGGGCCCGCTGGGGCTTGCCGTTGGCCACGTCCTCGGGGGGATAGAAGCGGCCGAAGTACTGCCCGATGACCTCCTCGGCCCGGTAGTTCTTGATGCGCTCGGCGCCCGCGTTCCAGGTGCTGACCTTGCCGTCCACGTCCAGCATGTAGATGGCGTAGTCCTGGATGTGCTCGACGAGCAGTCGGAAGCGCTCGTCGCTCTGCTGCAGCTGCTCCTGGGCGAGCTTGCGTTCGGTGAAGTCGCGCGTCACCTTGGCGTAGCCCTGCAGCACCCCTTCCGCGTCCCGGAGCGCGGTCATGACGACGTTGGCCCAGAAGAGGCTGCCGTCCTTGCGGACGCGCCACCCCTCCTCCTCGAAGCGCCCCTCCCGGGCGACGAGCTCCAGCTCCGCCTGGGGCTTGCCCGCGGCCACGTCCTCGGGGCGATAGAAGCGGCTGAAGTGCTGCCCGAGGATCTCCTCGGACTTGTAGCCCTTGATGCGCTCGGCGCCCGCGTTCCAGCTGATGATGCGCCCTTCCAGGTCCAGCGTCAGGATGGCGTAGTCCTTGACGCTGTCGATGAACAGGCGCAGCTGCGAATCCACGTCGACGCCGCTCTTGGCGGAGTGGGGCGCGTAGGTGATGCCGCCATTGCTCGGGGACCCGGGATCCGCGCGGTCGTCCAGGGGACTTCGCATGGACCCCAGAGTAGTGCACCCGGGGGCCCGGTCGGCCACCACCTCGTGGCGGGGTCATCCGCAAGACAACCCTGCCTGGGAACCAGGCTCCCAGGCATGGAGGTTGCCTGCCCTGCCATCCGCCATCGCCAGGTGGAGGAGCACCCGGGTCCGGGGGCCTGCTGTGGTGCGCGGGGCCACGGCGGCCACGGGAGCGTGGTCCCGGGAGCTACACCGGGGGCCATACCTGTGCCGGCCCCCGAGTGGAGCGTCTGGCGGCACGGGACGTGCTCAGGCCCCGGAGCACATGACGCCCGAACGCCCGAGTGCCGGCGGCGCGAGCGGGGATGCTCCTCCACCGGCCGAGTCCCTTCCATGAACGTGTCCCGCCAGCTCGCAGGTCTTCTCTTCGCGTTGCCCCTCCTCGTCGGCGCCGAGGCCGCCGCGGGGAGCTGCACCACCCTGGTCAATTCCCAGTTCAGCTGGATCCAGCAGAACAGTGGCAACTACATCTACGTCACGGGCGTCTCGCTGAAGCAGCCCGTGGGCACGGTGGGGGCGGTGGCCTCGTACTTCACGGGGTCGCTGACGGGCTACGTGGCCGCGAGCTTCTATTACAACCCCACCACGGGCGTGATCACGCAGGTCCCCGCCCGCCTCACCAGCACCGTGAACAGCGGCCGGCAGGTCTTCAACGACCGGAGCTATTACTCCACGTACGCCAGTCCGGCGCGCTGGCAGAACTTCTCCGCCTTCGCGCCTGACAACATCCAGCTGGAGCTGGACGCCACCGGCAAGTTGACGCTCATCCTCAACAGCTGGAGCAACACCCGGGTCGCCATCACGTCGCCCACCTGCGAGGGCAACGTGCTGAGCGGCTTCGCCGGAACCACGGCGCACTCCTTCACCTTCGAGCAGTTCTACCTGGGCTGAGCCCGGGGATCTGTCTCGCGTCGCTAGCGGTGGGCCTGGCCCTCCGGAGTACCAGGGGGCTGTTCCGCTCACCCTCATCCCTCGTGTCGCAGGCTTTCAAGCGGTGAGGCCCGGGTCGCGCGGCGCGCGGGCAGCCAGCAGGCGGACAGCGCGATGGTGGCAAGCAGCAGGGGGACCCCCGCGAAGGTCACGGGATCCGCTGCCGAGACCCCGTACAGCAGCCCCGTCAGGGTCCGCGCGACGAGGGCGGCTCCCAGCAGGCCCACGAGGATTCCGCCCGCCACGAGCCGCATTCCGTGACCCAGCACCAAACCTCGCAGATGCCCGCTGGAAGCCCCGAGCGCCGCCCGGATGCCCAGCTCCCGCCGCTGCCGGGCGACCGCGAGCGCGAGGACCGCGTAGAGGCCCACCGCCGCCAGTCCCAACCCCAGGCTCGCGAGCGCGGCCAGCAGCGAGCCCAGCCTCCGCCGGTCTCCGAAGGTAGCGTCCACCACCTCGTCCAGCGAGCGTACCGCAGCCAGTGGCAGGTCCGGGTCCAGGGCGCGCAATTGCTCGCGAACCGCGGAGAAAGTGCCTCCGGACGCATTCTTCATGCGCACGGTCAGTGCCATCTCCTCCAGGGGTGACTGCTCGAGCGGCAGGAAGAGTTCCGGGCTCACCTGCTCATCCACCTCGTTGTGATGCATGGCCCCCACCACGCCAACGACTTCACGCCAGGTACCATCCCCCAGGCCCAGCTTCACGCGCTGTCCCACGGCGGTCCGTCCCGGAAAGAAGCGCTGCGCGAATGGTTCGTTGATGAGCACGACCGGCGGAGCGCTCGGGCCATCGCCATCCACGAAGGGACGGCCTTCTCTCAGCGGGACCCGCAGCGCCTTGAAATAGCCTGCACTTGCGACCCGCACGTAGATGGGCGCGCGGGTTCGAGCCGTGTCCTCGGACTCTCCGGGCAGGCTCAGCCTCATTCCGTTGTTGCGCCCCGTCATGGGCAGGGTGCTGACGAGCCCTGTCGCCTCGACCTCCGGGAGGACCCGGAGCCTGTCGAGCAGCGCCGAGGCGAATTGCCGCCGCCCTGCCTCATCCGGATAGCGTGCCGCCGGAAGTGACAACTCCGCGGTGATGACATCCCGGGGTTCGAAGCCAAGCGAGGCGGTCTGAAGCGAATGCAGGGTTCTGAGAATGAGCCCGCTGCCCACCAGCGCCACTGCCGCCAGGGCCACCTGAGCGACCACGAGCAGTGAGCCAAAAGCTCCGCGCATCGTGGCGCTGTGACCCGCGAGCCCCCCCAGCGCGCCGCGCGCTTCCGCGCGTGAGACCCGGAGCGCTGGCACGAGGCCGAACAGCACGCCCGTCAGGAGCGATGTCACGAAGGCAATGACCAGCAGGGTGCCGTCGAATCCGGGCTCGCCCTGGAACTGGACCCCCTCGGGCACCAAGCTTCGCAGGATTCCCATACTCCATGACGCCACCAGCAGCCCGGCGGCTCCCCCCATGAAGGCCAGCACCAGCGACTCGATGAGGAATTGCTGGATCAGCTGCCAGCGGTGCGCGCCCAGGGCCACCCGGACGCTGACTTCACGCTGACGCGCTGTCGCCCGTGTGAGCATCAGATTGGCCACGTTGGCGCATGCGATGAGCAGCACCAGGATCACCACCCCGCCCAGCAACCACAACTGTCCACGCACGTTCTTCACCAACCCCTCGTGCCAGGGAACGACGCGCGCGATGCGATCTCCTGCCCTGCCAGTCGCCTCCTGATCCATGACTCCGAGTCGGATGGTCAGCTCACGGGCTGCGTTCTCGGCGGTGACGCCAGGCGCCAGCCGCGCCACGATCCTCAGGAAGTGGGCGGTCCGGGTGTAGCTCTCCGGATCCGGCGTGAGCGGCATCCACACCTCGGTTCCAGGGACGAATGAGAAGCCCTGGGGAAGCACGCCCACCACCGTGAAGGGCTCTCCATCCAGGATGAGCGTGCGGCCCAGGATGTCCCGCGCTCCACCAAAACGGCGTTGCCAGAGCCCATGGTCGAGCACGGCCAGTCGGTGTCCCGAGGTTTCCTCGGCCGGCTCCCAGCCACGCCCCAGGAGCGGCTGGACTCCCAGCAGGGAGAAGAGACCGGACGTCGCCAGCGTTGCCTTCAGCCGTTGCGGCCCTCCGGCGCCGGTGATCGTGAGGTCCTGCTCATGAAAGGCCTCCACTCCCGCGAGGCCGCGAGCATTGGCGCGCCAATCCATCAGGTCCGGATAGGTGGCGGGCAGTTGCGAGGATTGGGACAGGGACTCCGAGACTCGCATCAACCGGTCGGACTGGGGGTAGGGCAGCGGGCGCAGCAACACATGGTGGACGGTGGTGGCGACCGCGGTCGTAGCGCCAATGGCCATGGCCAGCGTGACCACGACGGCCACGGAGAACAGACGGTTGCGACCGAGCATGCGCAACGTGAAGCGGAGGTCCTGCAGGAGCGAAGGCATCGTGGAAGCCCCGGGAAATGAAGACGCGAACTGCAATCACTGCGCCGGCCTGCCGAAGGTGTCCGCTGTCCTGTGCCGCTAGCGAAAAGACTGTCCGCTTGTGGGACACCGCGTCCCAGCATCGCACATGGGTTCTGAACTGGCAGGACTGCCCCCCACGCTCACGCGTCGTGGAGGATCAGGCGTCCAGGCCCACATTCCAGACAGAGGTGGCCCGACCTGGAGCCCTGCCTGCCCACCACCCTCCGAGACAGGACCGCGCTGTGACGGACATGCCCGGAGGCATCCGTCCGTCCCAGGCGCAACGTTCCATCTGGCAGTCGCAGCACGTACGACGCCAGGGCCAGCGGTGTCTGGTCTGGAAGGCACACCTGGAAGGTCATCGCCCGGGGCCGCGCTGCGTCCTGCACACCCACCCCGTTCAGCATCAGGACTCCGGGAAGGTCGGCTAGTGCTGGCACCGCGATGGGGGGATGCGACGGGGAAGCACCCCGTGCTGATGCCAGCATCAGGTGGGTGGTGGGCGCGTGGACGATGCGCAGGGCCCCGTTGGATTCCAGGTGGCGCAGATCCTCCAGAAGCGGTTGGAATCCACTGTCTATTGTCGCCGGAGCGTCGACCGTGGGCGCCAGGATGAGTCCGTCTGGCGCCAGGAGGGAGGTCGAGCACGTCAGCCGTTGCAGGAAGTGGCGCGCACAGCAGTGAGGGCCCAGGAGGTGGGGATCCAGGATGAGGTCGAAGCGTTCACCCGAGCCCACCATTCCCGGCAGGTCCTCGGGTCGGCTCACACGGTAATCGTCGGATTGGAACGGCTGGGAGGTGAGCAGTTCCTCCTGGGTGATGGCGATACCCCGGAGGAGGACACCGGTTCCCGTCAGGGCCGCTGCCAGCTCCGACGTGCCGACCCCGATCTGCAAGACCTGCTTCCGCTCCCGGGTCAGCTCCTGGAGGAGCGGGATGAGCGCCGCCTTGATCCGGGACCTGTCCCGCGGAGGAAAGCGCGCAGCCGGGGAGCCACCCAGCGGTGATGGCCAATGACATGAGGGCTGGGGTCTTGCGTTCGCGCCCTCCAGCCGGAGGGGCGCACGCGAGACATCCTCGGAGAGGCTTCGCACCCGGACGCCAAGGTCGGTCGCGATTCGGGCCAGCACTGACGTCAGGCTGAGCGCGTTCCGGTGATCCGACGCTGGAATACGGAAGTGGATCCAGCTTCCCGCGGGGGCGTCCGCCAGGAGGCGCTTCGCGCGCTCCAATGCCTCGCCTTCCCCCTGCGTTGGGTCCATGTGGATGACGCTCCCGGGAAGCGGGGCCGCATCCGGGGTGAGCGATGCTCCCGTCCCTGGCGGGAGGTTGGCCTGGGCGGCGATGTCATGCCCTTGCTGTCGGAGGTATGACCAGACCTCCTCCTCGCAGCCACACGCCTGTTCCAGAGCGGAGCGCGAGGGGACCAGGACCGCTCGCCACGAATGGGCCTGGAGGTCGAGCGCGAGGGCCGTCTCGATGCCAGGCGCGATCAGGCTCAGCGTGGCGAAGCGGGGGCAGGGGGATGACTGGCGCTCTTCGGGGGGGGCTTCGTCTCCAGGAGGATTCCCCTCGGGGACCACTTCGATCGCCTCGGTCATCTGGACCAGATCTGCCAGCCGCTCCGAGGCTGTCTGGGCCGAGGCCTCCTTCCAGAGCGCCAGCTTGAGCCGGTATGACCCCGGGGACAGGTCTCCAGGCAGGGGAAGGACCCACTCATGGCGGGAACCGGGTGCCGCCGTTTCGATGGTGGTCATGACCTGGAGCCCTGGCACGACGGTGTCGTCCGCCGCGACCAGGGTGCAGCCAAGCGCCATGGCCCTGCGCGATGCCGCGGCGAGCTCGCAGCGGACGCGGAGGGACTTTCCGGGAGTGACGATTACCGGCAGGACCTCGATGCTGGTGAGGTGCGGCAGGAAGTCGAAGTGGGCATCGCGCGCCACCCCGAAATGCCGGGTCCGGAGGAGGAAGTACTGCCGCTTCTTGAAGGCCTGATAGGGAAGGGGCGTCTGCTCCAGATGGTCGACCGTGCGGGACCGGATGTCGTGGAGGTAGAAGGCCCGCAGGCCCCGTTCCTGGATCCGGAAATAGAACTCCAGGTCGTCGGGCATCAGCAGGAGTCCGTCGCTGTAGCGCTCCCGGAACCCCCCGATGGAGTCGAAGAGCGCGCGACGGAAGGTCATTCCGGCGCCCCCCGCGGGACAGCCAATCCAGTCGCGTGCGGCCTGCCCCGACTCCAGGTGGACGATGGGCAGTTGCTGGATTCCTTCATGGTTGGTGATTTCAGTCGAAGCGATCCCGATGCCAGGGTTCTCCTCCAGCGCCGCGATGAGTGCTCCAAGCCAGTTCGGAGTGAGCAACTCGACGTCGTTGTCCAGCTTGGTGCAGAAGACGGAGCGGGGATCCGCCGCGCGAAAGCCGGCGTTGTAACCGGGTGAGGTCCCCCGGTTTTCAGGCAGTAGGACCAGCCGGTCCATCAGGCCCTGGGCCTGGAGCTCCCTCAGGACTTCGAGGGTCTGAACCCCTGAGCCATTGTCTACGACGATGACCTCGTGCTCCACGCCACTGGGAATGGCGCTGAGCGCCTGCAGGGTGGTTCGTGTCGACGCTGGCCGGTTCCAGGACAGGATGACGATGGATGCGACCGGAGCCCTCATGACCGTTTGACGGCTCAGCCCGCGCTTCGGCGGAAGAGTTGGTGAACCGTCTCGGTTTCAGGTGCTAGGCGCGCCAGGGCCAGATTCTCCTCGACGTGCTGCGGGCGGCTCATTCCGACCAGCACGCTTCCTACCCCTGGCATGGAGCGCACGAGCTGCACGTTGCGCTGCACGTCGGTCGGCAGGTGGGCGAAGGCCTTCATCACCGTCGCGGGAAGCCGGCCCAGCAGACGCCCCTGGAGCAGCGGCGCGGAGGTCACGACGTGCAGTCCATGTGCTGCCGCGGCCTGGAGCAGGGTGACCCAGCGCCCCTGATGCGATTGATTCGCGAGCATGAAGGCCTCGATGGCCTTGAGGTTGAGCGGCAATTGGAGGAAGCGGAGGTGATGGTCCGGACCGCCTACCTCCGATGCCCAGGAGAGCACCTCTTCCAGTGACAAGGCCTGGGGGTGTTCGGCGGTTTCGCGGAAGGCAAGCCAGGTCGCGAGGCCGTAACTCCCGATATGACCTGCGGTGCAGGCCTCCTCGAGCGTGGTCATCGCGGCGCGCATCCGCCTCCGGAATGTGTCCCGGTCCACGCTGCGCAGTTGTTCTTCGGGGTTGTGGAGGTAGTAGACATCCAGGGTCCCAAGTCCCAGGTTGCCGCGACTCACTTCGATTTGATTGCGCAGGAACGCAGGCGCGATGCAATGCGAGCTGCCCACGATGTCCTCCGCCCTGGCCAGGCCTGTCGCGATGTAGTGCTCATGCACGTACCGGCCCGTGTCCTGCGGAGGCTCCGAGTCGAAAGGCAGGTAGCCTGCCTTGGTCGCGACGACGACCTCCTCGCGACGAACGGCTCCCTGTGTGATGGCCGTCCGCAATGCGGCGCCAACGCAGCGCTCCCCACGTTGGTGACGGTAGTTGATGGCGGTATCAATGAAGTTGCAGCCCAGTTCGAGCGCCCGGCCAATGGCCCCGACATAGGACGCGTCCGTCTCCGCGGTGGCCGGCCCCAGGTAGGTACCAATCCCGATCGAGGAGACCTGGAGGTCCCGGGCGTCCCGGAAATGGTGGGGGTGCGTGACGCCCTGGAGTCGCCGGGCATACCCCGCTGTCGCCTCCGGGGAGGCACGACCCTGGAAGGAGGGTTCAGGAGGCGGAAGGGCCATGGCCGGGCGCTCGAACTGGGC
>NZ_RAWB01000509.1 GCF_003612055.1 Corallococcus llansteffanensis | reverse complement strand
CTCTGGGGGGGCGCGCGGGGCGGCATGCGGGGCGCTGGCGTGCCCGGGGACAGCGTGCCCGCGAGCACGTGGGCGCGCAGCGTGCGCTCCGTCTCGGTGGGCCAGCCCGGCAGCATCGGGAGGACGCGGCGCGCCAGCTCCAGGAACTCCGACAGCGGCGCCTCGCGCGGCACGCGCACCTCTTCGCTCTGCAACCAGCCAGCGAGCTTCCCCACCAGCCCGCCCTTCGTGGGGCGCGGGATGGCGATGTCGCCCTTCACCTCGAAGCCGCGCACCTCCAGCTCCGCGATGGCCATGGCGCGGCTGGCGACGGGCAGGTCCAGCGCGGCGATGGCCTGGGGCCCGTTGTGCGTGCGCGCGTCCTCCTGCAACTGGGCGAGCACCGCGTGCAGCACGTTCGCGACCTGGGCGCCGTTGGCGAAGTTGTGGGCCTGCAGCTCCGCGGGGACGGCGGGGTAGGTGAGGACGAGGCCCCGGCCCTGGGCCAGGTGCTCCGCGCGGTCGCCCGGCAGCAGCGCGTGGTAGGCGCTGGGAGCTTCACGGCTCTCCGCGTCCTTCACGTAGCGGAAGGCGTCCTGGGCGCCGTGGGCGAAGCCCGCGAGCACGTCGCCGCGGCTCACCGTGAGCTGTCCGGGCACGCGCATCACCGTGTTGCCCGGCCACGGGCCCGTCAGCGTGCCGTAGAGGTAGACGGGATCGTTGAAGCCCTCGGCGTCGGCGGGGTGCTCCACCATCTCCGCGGAGAAGAAGAACAGCTCCGTCGCGGCCAGCCGGCGCGGGGGACGTCCGGCGGCGACCTCGTGGTGCGCGAGCTGCGCCTGCACGGACGCGGGCAGCCTCGCGCGGTCGCTGCCAGGGATGAGCTGGAGCTGGCCCACGACGTCGGTGCAGACGAACCACTCGGACTCGCCCAGGTACGCGGGCTCCAGGCGGAACGCGTCCACGACGTGGACGACCTCCGCCGCATCGCACGGCACGGGCTCCGCCGGGCTGGCGGCATGGGGAACGAAGTAGCGGGGAGTGCTCACGGAGGCCGCGACAGGCTGGCGCAAGCCGCTGGGGCAATCAAGGGGAGGGGCTGCGGCCCGGGGTCCGGGAAGCGGCGTCGGTTCCATCGTTCGTTCCGCTGGCCTTAAGCGGGCGGGGCGCGGGACGAAAGCGGCGACGGGCTCGGCCCGAGGCTCAGCCCTCGGCTCAGGAGGGCTCGATGAAGTTGAGCCGGTAGCCATCCGGGTCCGTGACGATGATCTCCCGCGTGTACCAGGGCTGCACCGTGGGCCCCTCCACCGGGGCTCCCAGCGCGAGCGCCTTCTGGGCCACCGCGTCCACGCCGGCCTCGCCTGCCCGGAAGCCCACGAGCACGCCCAGGCCCTTGCGGCCCTCCAGCTTCAGGCCCGCGGGGGAACTGATGAGATACATGTCCGACTCGCCGCCCCACTGGAGGCGGAGGATGGGGGGGCCCGACGCGATGCGTTCGAAGCCGAGGCCTTCATAGAAGCGCACGGAGGCCGGGGTATCCGTCACCAGCAGCTTCACGAACGACCGCATCGTCTGGGGCTTGTCCATGGGCGCGGCAGTCTGCCCAGGTCGGTGGACGTGCGCCAAGTGCACTCTGGGCCCCCCGTACCCGGCGTCCGGGGGATGGCATATGGTCCGGGCATGAGCGGTAGGGGGAGCGCAGACGGCCATTCCTTTTCCCAGGTCGAGCACTGCTTTGAAGGTCCAGGCATGGGTCGAACCGGGAAGGACCCTGGCGTGTCGCTGGCCGCGGCGGTGATCACCTCATGAGCACGACGACGCGCACCGGCGGGCCCCCGAAGGACGTGGCCTACGACGACGTCAACGAGCTCATCGCCACCGCCACGCGGCTGATGCAGAAGGACGCCGCTCCGGACACGCTCACCCCGGACGACGTGCGCAAGATCGGCGAGGAGCTGGACATCCCCGCACGCTACGTGGACCAGGCGCTGGAGGCCCTGGCGCGTCGCCGTGAGGAGCAGGCGCGCGAGGCCCAGGCTCAGGAGCGACTGGCCCGGCTGCGCCGCGTCCGGTTGCGCCGGAGCGCCTGGGTGGGCGCTGCCGTGATGGGGCTGCTGGCCGTGTCGGGGCTCGTCGTGCGCAACGGCCTCACCACCACGCTGGCGGACGTGGCGCAAAAGCGGGCGCAGGTACGCAGTGTGGTGGAGCGCCGCGAGTCCCTGCGCGCACGCCAGGACACGCTCACCCCCGGCCTGGCGCGCGACGCGGAGCTGGCTGGCGCGGACAACCGCGTGGCCATCGAACAGCGCCGCTATGACGAACGGGCCGCGGACTACAACGCCTCCGCTGCCTCCTTTCCCACCGGATGGGTGGTGCGCCTGACCGGCCTGCCTCCCGTCCTTCCGCTGTCCTCGGAGGTCTCCACATGGTGAAGGCCGTCCTGCTGTCTTTGTTGATCCCCACGTTGGTCCTGGGCGCTGTTCCCTCCATCACCCGGCCCGTCACGGATCCGCAGGGGATGCTGACCGCGCAGGAGATGGAGTCCGTGGCGCAGGCCCTGGTGCAACTGCGCGCCGAGCGCCAGGTGCAGATGGCGGTGCTGCTGGTGGACACCACGAACGGTCAGCCCCTCGAGGACTTCGCGCACGAGGCCTTCAGCGCCTGGAAGGGTGGGGAGGCGGGACGCGATAACGGCCTGCTGCTCGTGGTGGCGAAGGGCGACCGGCGCTCGCGCCTGGAGGTGGGTTATGGCCTGGAGCCGTACCTGACGGACGGTGAAGCCACGACGTTGCTGCACGCGCAGGGGCCGCTGATGCGCGAGGGACGCATCGCGGACGCGCTGGTGGCCATCATCGCGGGCGTCCACGAGCAGGCCCCGGGGCAGGGGGCGCTGTCCCCGCCCGCGAACTCCTGGCTACCGGCCGCGGTGAGCGCGTTCTTCTTCGCGATGCTCGCAACGGCCTTCGTGGCGGCGCTGCTGCTGAACCGATGCCTGCTCCTGGACATGAAGGGCCTGCGCCTCCTGGTCGCGGCGGCGCTGCTGGGGGCCGTGCCTCCGGTCGTGCTCGTCTTGGTGGCGGGGTCCTCCCAGCTGACCGCGGGGTCCATCCTCTTCGGGTATGGCGGGATGCTGATCGTGTTCTTCGTCGGGTGGTTCGCCTGCGGGCGAGGACAGTGGGGGCTGGGAGTGATCCTCCTGGGGGGCACGGTGTTCGGCTCCCTGCTGGGAGTGTCCCTGCTGGACGGCTCCACCGACCTGGGGGACCTGCTGCTGCAGGCCGCCATCCCTTCCTTCTTTTCCGTCGTGGGCCCCGGTGGGCTCCTGCTCCTGGTGAAGGGAATCCGCTGGATTTCGCGGCATGGGAGCGGCTCCTGGTCCAGGGAGGGCTCGGTGTCCTGGAGCTCCAACTCCTCCAGTTCCACGTCGTCGGACTGGAACTCCAGCTCCTCTTCGACGGACTGGGGCTCTAGCGCCTCTTCGTCCAGCTACGACTCCTCTTCTTCGTCTTCCAGCTACGACTCCTCTTCTTCGTCTTCCAGCAGCGACTCCTCCAGCTCCTCCTCGGACTGGGGCGGCGGTGGCGGCTCCTCCGGCGGCGGTGGCGGCAGCGACTCCTGGTAGGCCGCTCCCTGTGAAGCCGCCGCCCCGTCTGCCTGCCTGCTGCGAGGGCTGCCGCCCGCGTGGGCAACGTCCAGCAGGTGACAGGAAAGGGGTCGCCTTCGGGTGCCCATCGCCTGCCTGGGGGGCACTCCCTACCTTGAGGGCATGAAGGCTTCGCGCAGAGGGGTGCCCGTCTACGTGCCGCCCCGGACGGTGTGGTCGGTGGGCCTCCAGGTGGTGCTGCTGGTACTGCTGGGGACGGCGCTGCAACGCCTGGGGCCCGTGCTCACGCTGCTGGCGGTGGCGCTGCTTTTGGGGCTCGCGGCGGAGCCCGTCGTGCGCCGGTTGCAGGCCTGGGGCCTGCGCCGGGGCCTGGGCGTGGCGCTCATCGCGCTGACGCTGCTTGGCGTCACCGGCCTGCTCATCCTCACGCTGGTTCCGCTGCTGGTGGAGCAGTTGGAGAACCTGGTGCGCGCGGCGCCGGGCTTCTTCGCGGAGCTGAACCAGGTGCCGTGGCTCAAGAAGCTGGATGAGCACACCGGCGTGCTGTCGCACCCGCGGGACGCCTTCAACATCGAGGCCGGCGTGCTGGCCCGGCCGCTCATCACCGTGCTGTCCTCCACGCTGGAACTGATGGGCGCGGGCGTCACCGTGCTGGCGCTGGCGGTGTTCGGGCTGCTGTTCGGCCAGGACCTCTACGCCAGCATCCTGGGCTGGGTGCGCCCGCGCAGCCGCTCCCGCGTGCGCCGGGTGGTGGGCCGGATGCGCGAGGCGGTGGGCAACTACCTCGTCGGCACGCTGCTCATCGTCAGCGTGGGCGGTGCCTTCACCGCGTTGATGTCGCTGGCGCTGGGGGTGCCGTACTTCCTGCCGCTCGGCCTGGTGGCGATGGTGCTGGGGCTCATCCCGTACATCGGCAGCGTCGTCACCGCGCTGCTCGTGAGCGTCACCACGCTGGCGTCGGTGGGCTCGCGGCGCGCGCTCATCGCGCTGGCGCTGTTCATGGTCTACCAGCAGATTGAATCGCACCTGCTCAGCCCGTTGGTGCAGCGGCGCGCCATCAAGATGAACCCCCTGCTCATCTCGCTGGTGGCCCTGGTGGGCGGCTCCGTGGCGGGACTCTTGGGCGTCATCCTCGCGGTGCCGGCGGGGGCCGCGGGGCAGGTGCTGGTGACGGAAGTGCAGCGCGAGCGTCGCAAGATGTGGAAGCGGGAGCGCCGCCTCGCCACCGCGGCGCCTTCCCCGCACGGCAACGCGGATGAGGCACTTCTGGCCGGTCCGCTCGCCCCGCGGGGCAGTGACGCGCGGCGTGCGCCGCCGACCGACTCCGGGCATCCTGGGACGCCGCACTGAGCCTCACTCCTGACCCGAGCCCGCCATGACTCCCGATGAGAGCGTTGTGTCCTCCTTCAAGCGCGCGGCGGCGGAGCGCGCGGTGGACTTCATCCAGTCAGGCATGGTGGTGGGGCTGGGCACGGGCAGCACGGCCGCGTTCGCGGTGCGGAAGCTCGCGGTGCTGCTGGCGGAGGGGACGCTGAAGGACGTGGTGGGGGTGCCCACGTCACGCACGACCGAAGCGCTGGCCACGTCGCTGGGCGTGCCGCTCACCACGCTGGACGTGCACCCGGTGGTGGACCTCACCATCGACGGCGCGGACGAGGTGGCCCCGGACCTGTCGCTCATCAAGGGCGGAGGCGGCGCGCTGCTGCGCGAGAAGATCGTGGCCCAGGCCAGCCGGCGCGAGGTCATCATCGTGGACGCGCCCAAGCTGTCACCGAGGCTGGGCACGAAGTGGCCGGTGCCCGTGGAGGTGCTTCCGTTCGGCTGGCGCTCGCAGTCGTTGTTCCTGGAGTCGTTGGGCGCGCGCGTGACGGTGCGCCTGGCGCTGGACGGCGCGCCGTTCCACACGGATCAGGGCAACGTGGTGCTGGACTGTGACTTCGGTCCCATCAACGACGCGGCGGCGCTGGCCGCGCGGCTGGACTCACGCGCCGGAGTGATGGCGCACGGCCTGTTCCTGAACCTGACCACCGACCTCGTGGTGGCTGGGCCGGACGGCATCACCCACCGCGTCAGGTGAGCCGTGAGAGGTCCTGCACGGTGTCCACGTCCTCCTCGCCACCGGGCAGCGGCACCTCCACCACGCGCGACGGGTCGCGGGCGATGAGCTTCCGCGCGCCGTCCGTGGGCGGCAGCGCGTCCAGCTCCGGGAAGAGGGCGCGAGCGAAGAGGGCGGGGACGCCCCGGGTGCCCGCGTAGGTGGAGGCGACGATGGGCGCGTGCGTGCGCTCGAACGCGGCGACGAGCGCGCGCAGGTGGGGCGCGTCCACGCGGAGCTGATCACAGAGCATCAGCAGGGCGCCGTCCACGTCCGGAGGCAGGGCGCGCAGGCCCACGCGCAGGGACGCGCCCTGGCCCAGCGCCCAGTCCGGGTTGTCCACGCACCGCACCGCGAGCCCGCGCAGCTCCGCCTCGATGTCCTCACGCCGGGCCCCGAGCACCACGACCACCGGGCCCGCGGCGATGGCCGCCTCCGCCGCGCGCCGCACCAACGAGGCGCCCTGATGGCGCAGGAGTTGTTTCGGCTGGCCCAGCCGCGACGAGCCCCCGGCGGCGAGCAGCACCACGCCCACGGTCATGTCCGTCTCCCTCGTGGCACGCGCGCCGTCAGGCCGACCTGCGCTCGGGCGCGGTGGCCTCCGCGTGGATGGGCGCCTGACGCTCCCGCAGCCGTCCGCCGTCACGTCCCGCGAGCACCGTCTGCACCTCCGCGAGGATGGACAGGGCGATCTCATCCGCCCCCTCCGCGCCCAGGTCCAACCCCATGGGCGCATGCAGCTTCTCCAGCTGCGCGGGGGTGGGGGCCTGCGGCAGCTCCCGCAGGATGCGCTCGGTCCGGGCGCGGGGGCCCAGGACGCCCAGGTAGCGCACCGGCAGCGGCACCAGCCGCGCCAGCAGCTCGCGGTCCTGCGGCAGGCTGTGCGTCATCACCAGCACGAGGCTGCGCGCGGACAGCGGCACCTTCTGCAGCACCTCGGTGGACCGGGACGCGATGAACGCCTGGGCCTGCGGGAACCTGCGGCGCAGCAGCTCCACGGGTCGGTCCGCCACCACCGTGAGGTGCCAGCCCAGCCCCTGCGCGCGCGACACGACGGGCGCCACGTCGAAGCCGCCGCCGAACACCACCACCGGCGGCGCCGGGTCCACCACCTCCACCAGCACCTCCGCGCCGCCGCACGCGCCGCTCCAGGGCACGCCGCGCACCAGCGCCTCGGTCGCCGCCGCGCGCACCGAATCGCGCAGGGGGCCCGTGAGGTTCCCCGCCTCCACGCCGTCCTCGCGCAGCATCCACCGCGAACCCACGGCTTCCTCAGGCCCCCGGTACACGGTGGCGACGACCGCGCGCAGCGACCGCTGGCGCGCCTCGGCCGCGAAGGTGAGCGCGTCACCAGTGTTTGTGGAGCCCGGCTCCCAGCGCTCCAGCAGGATGTCCACCACGCCGTTGCACCCGAGCGCGAACGACAGGCCGCCCTCGTCCTCGGCGTTGTCGCCGGTGGTGTCGTAGCGCAGCACGCGCGGCCCCTCCGCCGTCCAGAAGAAGGCCTTGCGCACGAGGTCCCCTTCCAGGCACCCGCCGCTCACGCCCCCCGCG
>NZ_RAWB01000508.1 GCF_003612055.1 Corallococcus llansteffanensis | reverse complement strand
CCCCATGCCCCCCTGCCCCAGCACCTTCAGGGGCAGGAAGCGGCCCACCTGCCGCGACGACAGCCGCTGCGACTCGCGGCCCGCGCCGGCCGAGGGCGTGCTCTCCGACTCCCGGCGCCCTGTCCCAGCCGCTCCAGCGCGACCCGTACCGTAGGATTCCCGCGAGGCTGAAACGCGCGGTGCGGAGCCGGGGGCAGAAGCCCCGTCATCCCTGTCATTCCGGTTCGCCATGGGTCCAGTGTACCCCTCATTCTTGGATCCCATGTTTCTCTGCCGGGACGGCTGCCCGGTTGCGTCGGAAATCGGGCGCTTCCGTCAGATCCTGGAATTCCGAAGCAACCTCCGGAGTCGTCCGCGGATAATGCGAGCAGACCACGGAAGAAACAGGGGACGACCATGGGCTTCAATATCGGCTCGCAGATTGACTCGGTCATGGCGCGGGTGCGAAAGGCGACGGAGCAGGTCCGGACGAACATGGCCGCGGCCGCCCAGTCCGTGAAGGAGCCGCTCGCGGACGCTCCGAACGCGAAGCCGCTGGACCCTTACCAGGGCGTCTACCTGGACTCCTTCGAGCCCGAGCGCGCCGCGAAGAAGGGCCTGGTGGAGCTGGCGGCGCCGCCCCCTCCGGGTTCGACCGCGCCCGCCACGGCGCTGCCCGTCAACGAGGCGAAGGAGGCGCAGCAGGAGAATGGCTGGAAGTCCACCCAGCCCACCGTCGTGCAGACCAGCAAGACCGGCTGCGCGGAGGCCACCCTCACCTTCCTGGAGCAGTCCGACAGCGAGGCCCCGGCGCCGCTGACGCAGCAGCAGGCCCAGGAGCAGGTGCGCAACAAGGCGGACACGCTCGCGACCTCCCCCTCGGGCGTGAAGGAGCAGGGCGTCGACGTGAACCTGGACGACGGCGCGACGCCCGCGGAGATGGGCGCCGTCCTGGGCTCCATGGGCATCGCCGTCACCCGCAGCTCCGCGGACTGCGACACGAAGATGCTGAGCAACGCCCTCCAGAAGGGGGAGCTCGCGCTGGCGCAGGTGGACTCCAACGCGCTGCTCAACACGACGCTGGAGCCGGATGAGCAGAAGCAGGAGCCCGGCGAGCTGCACTGGATCACCATCGACGGCGTCAACCCGGGCTTGACGGACAGCGCGGACGACGACCTCTACCACGTGCGCGACCCCGTCAACGGGGCCTACTGGATGACGGCCGCGGACCTGAAGAAGTGTGTCTCCTCCGCGAAGGAGAATCACGACGGCGGCGGCGTGATGACGATCCAGAAGGAGAAGGACCGCAAGACCAAGACGCCGGAGCAGCTCGAGGCGCTGGCCCAGCGCAACGTGGAGCGCGCCAACGTGCTCGGCAAGGGCAACGGCGGCGCCAGCCGGCGCGCGAGCATCGCCGAGTCCAGCTAGGCCGCCTGAAGCCCCCCGGGCCTGCACTGCCCGGGGGCGCTGACAACCTCCGCGACTAGAACGTCTCACCCACCGCCAGCGTGACAGGGCCGATGCTCTGCACGATGTAGCGGTTGCGCGGGCCCACCTGGATGACGCTCTTCAGCCGCGTCTCCGGCCACTGCGCGTACCCCAGCTCATACAGCCACCGGTAGTCCGTGGGCGCGGCCTCGGAGGCCTGGGGCGAGGGGCGCTCGCCCAGGATGAAGGCCGCGTAGCGCGTGTAGGCCTTGTGGAGGCCGCCGCCGTTCGGGCCCACGTAGTCCCAGAAGCCCGGCCGCGCGTGGTTGACCTCCGCGTTGCGCGCGACGAGCGACATCGCCCACAGGTGGTAGAGCGAATAGCCGATGGGCGGGTCGCGGAGGATCTTCTCTTCGTAGAGGCGGCCCTCGTTGGCGGCGCCGGTGCCGGACTCGATGGCGCGGTTGATGACGTCCTTGATGTGGGACGGGTTCGCGTAGGCGCCGTTGCGGCGGTCCGTCCACGACGTGCCGTCCAGCACGTAGCCCGCGAGCGCGCTGTCCTGCAGCGCCACGGACGCGGCGAGCAGCCCGGCCAGGCCCCAGGACAGGTGGTTGTCGGAGCGGTAGCGCGCGAAGGCGCTGGAGGTGGGGTGCGCGTCCGCCCAGCGCGTCCACGCCTGGAAGCTGGAGTTCACGGCCTCCGCGGACTTGCGCAGCCACTCGCGCACGGCGGCGTCATCCGTGGTGCTCAGCGGATAGCCATTGCGCTTGAGCAGCACATACGCGTCGCTGGCGTTGATGAGGCCGTAGGCCTGGAACAGGCCATCCAGCGCGAAGTTCCACGGGCGGTTGGAGCAGTACTCCACCGTCTGTCCATCCAGCTTCGCCGCCGCGTAGTCCACATGCAGGTCGTGCAGGTTGACCGGCGTGTGCTGGGACGCCCACGTCTTGAGGAACAGCAGCGCGCGGGCCGCGTACTTCACGTCACCGCCCACGGCGTACTGGAGCGCGAGCGTGCGCATCCGGTCCGAGTCGTCCGTGAACTTGCCCGTCGCGTCCGCCAGCGAGTTGTCGATGCCGTCCGTGTCCGGCGAGCACCAGTGGTAGGTGATGGTGGAGACGTCCGTGATGCGGAAGGGCCGGGGCGTCGCCGTCAGCGCCGCGTCCGCGCGGCCCTTGAGGATGCGCGCGTTCTCCGCGTAGGGCTCCGTCGTGGCGGTCGCCCGCTGACGCGCGCGAGTCAGCTCCGCGGCCGTGATGAAGATGCCACCGCCCGCCGTGGGCAGCGCCGTGGCCTCCGCCTCCACCTGGGCAAGCGCGGCCGCGTCCAGCGCCTCCTCCGGTCCTCCGCAAGCCACATTGCCCGCGAGCACCACGCCCACCATCAGCGCCCGCAGGCGTGTCCACCGTGCCTCCAGCATCATGTCCGTTCCTTTCGAGAAGAGGGTTGCACCGGCCGCCAGCCTACCGTGGATGGGATTAATCAAGGAAAAGCCGCCATAGCGGAAAGTATCAAATGAAGATGGAATCGCGGCGCATGTACATCCTGGCCCCCGGGCCGTAGCCTGGCGCCCTGCTGACAGGGACAGGGAGCGCATGGCGAAGGCCGTCTTCACCACCTCGGAGAGTTCGGCGTATGACGACCAGCCCGAGGCGCGCTATCACTTCCCGCGCACGTACCTGCGGCAGGTGGAAGCCGCCGTGGGCGGGCTGTTCCTCTATTACGAACCACGCAGGACCACGGGTGCAACCAGCTCCACCGGGCGACAGGCCTACTTCGCCGTCGCGAGGGTGAGCGCGGTGGAGCAGGACCAGTCCAGGCGCGACCACTACTACGCGCTCGTCGAGGACTACCTCGAGTTCGACCACGCGGTGCCCTTCCGTGAGGGAGACAACTACTACGAGTCCGCCCTGCGCAAGGCGGATGGGACCACCAACAAGGGAGCCTTTGGTCGCGCAGTCCGACTGCTGGAGGACGCGGAGTTCGAGCTCATCGTCCGGTTGGGCTTCCGTCGGGAGTTCAAGCCTTGGGAGCAGCACGTCGCGGAAGAGCCCACCTACGCGGCGCGGCCCTTGGAGCAACAGGTCCTCTGGCGTCCCTTCCGGGATGAAGCCTTCCGCCACAACGTGCGGCAGGCCTATGGAGAGACCTGCGCCATCTCCGGCTTGAGGCTCATCAATGGAGGAGGCCGCCCGGAGGTCCAGGCGGCCCACATCCAGCCCGTGGCGGCGCACGGGCCCGACTCCGTGCGCAACGGGCTGGCCCTGACCGGGACCGTCCACTGGATGTTCGACCGCGGGTTGATCTCCGTCGATGACGACCACCGGGTGCTGTTGGCGAAGCGGGACATGCCCGAGGAGCTGGGCCATCTCGTCCAGCCGCACCGGCGGTTGCGTCTCCCCGAACGGCCCGAATGGCGGCCCCACCCCAGCTATCTGAAGTGGCACCGGGAGCACGTCTTCAAGGGCAGTCTCAAGCAGTGAACGCACCAGGCGGGTGCGAAGGCTGGCTGGCGCTGTCCAGGGCGACACCCTCTCCCAGCGCCCCCAGACCGCGCCGCGAACCGCGCGCCGGCCGACACCGTCTGGCGCATGCGGAGCCGCAGCGCCAGGTCAGGCCCGGTGCCTTTCCGCCTCCCGAAAAAATTGGGTGAGCGAGTAGTCCAGCAGCGACTGGCGGGACTGCATGTACCGGCGGGCGCGGAGGAACGGCAGCCAGACGCGCTTGTCGACACGCACCTGGGACTCCTCCAGCTTCTGCCGCGGCACCCACGTCCCGCCCAGCCGCCGCACCAGCATGCCGCCCAGGTAGGCCCCCAGGGCCAAAGCGGTGTGCTCGTCGATGAGGCCCCGCGTGTACCTCTCCGGGAAGTTCTCCCTCCAGAAGTAGAAATCGAGGTCCGTAAGGGACTCAGGTGTCTCTTCCACGAGGGAGGGCACCTGGGTGTGCAGCGCCGCCACGAGGCTTTCGGATAGGTCGCTGTAGTCGCTGCGGGCGCGCTCGGGATTCTCCACGTCCGAAGGAAGTGCGACCGGGAGCCACTCCTCGGGCTCGGGTGGCCGGAAGGCGTTGAGCTCGGCAATCTTCTGCTGCCGCTCGCTGATGGCGAACGCGTCCGGCAGCCGCGAGAGGAGCGGCGCCAGGTCCGGGTGGAAGCGAGGTTCCACGGGGGCGAGCGCGGCGCTGCGCTCTCGCAGTGTGCGCAGCACCGTGTCGAAGTCGAGGTCTGGCCGCAGGTGGACATGGGCACGAGCCTGCGCCACGCGCGCTTCATCGCTCGCGAAGTCCGCGGCGGTGGGCCGAAGCACCAGGAGGACGGAGCCATTGGGAAGTTCCTCCACGAGGTGCGCAGGAGTCGAGAGCATCCGCTCGCGGCCCACCCTTTCTACGAGCTTGGGGCCGAAGACGTTCAGCCAACACACCTCGTAGACCTTGTCGAATCCATCCCTCCGAGACACCTCAGTTTCGCGGCCGAAATGGGGGAAGCCCGCCAACTCACGGTCAGCCATACTGTGTGCCGCAGCATGAGAAGCCGGATAGTGAGTCGCCCAAGCTCGGACCATCTCGACGATCCCTTTACAGTCCCCCTCGTTCGCGAAGTACGCGAGCGAATGTACGTCGAGCCAGATATTGATCTCAGAAGGGTGGGGAGGCAGCCAGAGTTCAACCGTCAACTCCACGGCAGGAGACTCCGCGCGGTAAAGCGCGACAGACGCACTGTCCTCGTCGCGGCGCTCCTTCAGTGCCTGCCAGAAGCTAGCGCGGGCATACTTTCGTTTCCTTGCCCCCTTGACGGTATCGGGAGCCCAGTCCCCTGCGCACTTTTCAAGTGCACTGAGAAATGGAACCAGCTCAGCCTCCATTTCAGTTGGGTCGCTGAACGTGCCTTCGAGGGTGAGCAGAAGGTGATCGACTTCGCTCGTGCTGGGAGTCTTCGGTGCACTCATTCGACCAGCACTTCCACGCCCGGAACTTTCTTCTGCGTGCTTCTCAATGCGAGCTCCCAAACTTCCGGCTTCGTGGGCTTGAGAGTCCCTTCATAAACAAGGCGAACCCTCTGAACTTGTGCCTGCTGCCGCATCCCTTTTCGGAGGATGTTCAATTCCCCCCCGTAATACAGCAGTGCGCTCCTCGCGTCCGTATTCATTTGCGCCGCCAGGGAGTCCTTATCCAACGCATTGAGATCTCGACTCTTGAAGCTTGTACTGCAACGGCTCCCCCTAAAGCCTCTCACGGGAAGAAGATGTTGCGCACCGTGACGGCTTGCGTTCCGCCTTCCGCCCACAGCTTGAGGGTATAGGGACCGCGCGCCGTGGATGAAGGCAGCTCGAATTCCATGATGCCCGTGACGCTTTCCTTCGGTGCGATGGGCTCCTGGGGCCAGACGGTCAGCGCGTGCACGGTGTGCCCGGCCCCATCCACCAGCGCCGCGCCCATGAACCTCCAGGGCACCACTCCCTGGTTGTCCAACGAGGCTTGCACTGCGGCGCGAGTGGAGGCGCGGAAAGTGCGCACCCGCGCCACGGAGAAGACCAACCCTTGCGCGCTTTGTGGGTCGCGCAGCAGGTCGCGGGAGGACACGCCCTCAAGCCCCATCACTCCGGAGAGCAGCAGGCCGGTCAGCCCGTCGGGCCGCACCTGCGTCGTGCGCAGGCGTTCTACCTCCGCCCGGGCGCGCCCGACTTCCGCGCGCAACTGCCGGACCTCCTCCTGATACGACTCCACACCGCGCCGATGGCGATACAACTCCACCTGACGCTGCCCCAGGACGGGATGCACCACCAGCACCAGCTCCGCGCGCAAGGGGGCCTCCCCGTCCGCGAAGACGAGGGTCAACTTCAGCCGGGTGCCTTCCTTCAGGTCATGGCGAGGCAGGAGCGCGAGGGTGTCCGTGCCTTCCATGACCCGGCGGAAGTTCTCCCGTCCAGACAGTTCCCACCGCGCCACGGGCGAGTCGCTCAACAGGAGGGTCGCCAGGCCCGGGCTGATACGCAGTTCTTGCGGTGGCTGCTCCCGGTCGGCGGACCATTCGATGCGGCCCGCGCCCTCCTCGTCCGGAACACGCATTGCCTGGGCCGCCGCCACCGACGCGAAGGCATGGGCCACCAGCAGGGCGACCTTCAACGATGGGCGAGGGAAGAAGGTCACTCGAAATGGTCCACGGCCCGCAGGTAGACCGAGCTCCTGATGATCACCCTGTCATCCGTGCTGCCTTCCAGGAGCGGCATCCCATGTTCGACGCCGCTCCCATCCAGCATCTCCATGCAGATCGGATAGCGTTCTCCCTTCGGGGTGCGGGCCTCCGTGAAGCGGCCAAACAGGTACTCCCCCCGGATGAGGGTTCCGAGCACCACGGTCTGCTGCGGGAGCTTGCCCATCCCAAGCGGGATCCTGACGGGAGGCGACCGTCCTTCCCGGACTGGGATGGCCCGCTCTCCCCCACCAAACGGCAGGAACGACGCATCTTCCGTGCGTCCCGTGCGGATGCCCAGTTCCTTCATAGCCTCCAGGGCGCCCGGCGGGCACTCCTCCGGCGGTGGCGAAGGACGCACTTGGGGCCCGCTGGCGGGGCAGCCCAGGGCGGAGCAGGTGACGGCGGCGAGCACGGCGCGGGACACCGCCGTCCGGGTTCGGGTGGTGCGGACGGGAGGGGGAGGAGTCTTCGTCACGGGCGTCTCTTCTTTCAGCGGATGCGTCACCTCGGGGGCGACGGCCACAGGAGGAGCCGCCACCCGGGGTGGCAGGACTGCGGCCAGATCAGCTTCTGGTGGAGACGCAGAAGGCGCTACTTCCCCGCCCGTTTCCATTCGAGGCTGTCTCTTA
>NZ_RAWB01000507.1 GCF_003612055.1 Corallococcus llansteffanensis | reverse complement strand
GCTCCAGCCGTGGCCCCGGTCGGAGCTCTGGTCGAAGCTCCGGCCGAGCGCCGCCTGGGCCTGGTGCTCCTGGGGGTCTCGCTGGCGCTGGGCGCGGGCTTCCGCCTGTACCGGGCGCTCCACGACGACGGCATCTACTGGCCAGACGAGGTCTACCAGAGCCTGGAGCCCGCCCACCGGCTCGTCTACGGCTACGGGCTCATCGCCTGGGAGTTCGTGGAGGGCGCCCGGAACTGGGCCCTCCCGGGACTGGTGGCGGGAGTGCTGGGGCTCGGCCGGCTGCTCGGTTTCGACGACCCGGCGGGCTACCTGGGGCTCGTGAAGGGCTTCTTCGCGCTCGTGGGGACGGCGACGGCGTGGGCCACGTGGCGGCTCTCGCGCGCGTCCGGGGCCTCGTCGCTGGCGGCGTCCGCCGGGGCGTCCCTGTTCGCGCTGGCGGTGGTGCCCCTGTACTTCGGCCCCCGGGCGATGAGCGAGAACGCCTCCGCGCTGCCGGTGGCGCTGGGGCTGGCCCTGGCGCTGCCCCGGGGGGTGTCCCGGCGGGCCCTCGTGACGGGAGCGTCACTGCTGGGGCTGGCGGTGCTGCTGCGGCTGCAGAACGGCGTCTTCTGCGTGGGCTTCCTGGGGGTGCTGGCGGCGCGGCGCCAGTGGCGCGAGGCGGGCGTGGCGCTGGCGGTGCTGTCCGGGTGGGCGCTGGCGTTCGGGCTCCTGGACAAGCTCACCTGGGGGCGCTGGTTCCACTCCGCCATCGTCTACCTGGACTTCAACCTGGTGCAGGGCAAGGCGGCCCAGTTCGGCACGGAGGCCTTTGACTACTACCCGCGCATCCTGCGCCGGGCGATGCCGGGCCTGTCCATCCTCGCGGGCGCGCTGGCGCTCCTGGCGCTGCCCCGAGCGTGGGGGCTGGCCGCGCTGACGGCGGGCTTCGTCGTCCTGCACGCGTACCAGCCGCACAAGGAATTGCGCTTCCTCGTGCCGGTGCTGCCCCTGGTCGCGGCGCTCGCGGGCGTGGGGCTGGATTCGGTGCTGGGCGTGCTTCGCGGCCTCCCCGCGCGGGCCACGGTGGCGGTGGCGGTGGTGGCGGCGGCGCTGGTGTCCGGCGCGGGCGCGGGGGCGCTGACGTTCGGGGAGCTGGGCCAGTACGAGCGCGTGCGGCCCGGGGACAGCGCGTGGGACGACCAGGGCTCCGTCAACCGGCTGCTGGAGTTCGCGGGCCGCCAGGACGACGTGTGCGGCCTGAAGGTGGAGTCGGTGCATCTGGCGTGGGCGGGGGGCTACAGCTACTTCCACCGGAAGGTGCCGCTGTACCCCCACTCGGGGCCGGGGCGGGGTTCAGGCCTGTTCAGCCACGTCATCACCCCGGCGGGCTACGAGGGCGCGGGCGCGACGATGGCCCGGGATGGCCCGCTGGCGCTGGTGAAGCTGTCAGGGGCGGGCTGCGTGCCGGACCCCGGCTATTCGTGGCTGCTGCCGTAAGCGGACGAATGGGGGGCAAGGCCCTTTCCGCCCCACCCGGCGCGTTGGTAAGCCACGGCCCATGCCCGAGTCCGACTGTCTCTTCTGCAAGATTCGCGAAGGTGCCATCCCGGCGAAGGTCGTCTACCAGGACGAGCACTGCCTGGCCTTCGAGGACATCAACCCCCAGGCCCCCACCCACGTCCTGTTCATCCCGCGCAAGCACATCCCCACGGTGAACGACCTCACGGAGGAGGACCGGGCGCTGGTGGGCAGCCTCTACCTGGGCGCGGCGAAGGTGGCGCGCGAGCGCGGTTACGCGGACAGCGGCTACCGGGTGGTGATGAACACCCAGCGCGACGCGGGGCAGACGGTGTTCCACATCCACCTGCACCTGCTCGCGGGCCGACCCCTCCACTGGCCGCCGGGCTAGCGGTCCCCGGGGGCCCCCTGCCCTCCGGTGCCGTGACAGGCGCCAGGGGGCGGGTGCTAGCGTTCGCGGCTGCGTGGCCCCCCTTTCTCCCGGGCGGGCCCGCCGCCCATGTTCAGTGCCCAGTCGTCGCCGCAGACACGCCGCGCCTATTCACGCCTCGCCCTGCTGCTGGCCGCCGTCGCCGGGGCGGTCAACGCCGTGGGCTTCGTGGCCCTGGGCTCGCACACGTCCCACATGTCCGGGCACATGGCGACGCTGGGCGAGTCGCTGGCCCTGGGACGCGCGGACGTGGGGTGGCTGTCCGCGCAGCTGATGGGGATGTTCATCGCGGGCGCCACGTCCGCGGCGATGCTGCTGGATGCCTCGCGCCACCGCACGCGCGGCCGTCACGTCTCCGCGCTGCTGCTGGAGGCGGGGGTGCTGGGCGGCATCGGCGTGGGCATGGCGACGAGCGTGGGCGTGCGCGCGCCGGTGTTCCTGTGGGGGCTGGCCTTCGCCATGGGGTTGCAGAACGCGCTCGTCACCCGACTGTCCGGCGCGGTGGTGCGCACCACGCATGTGACGGGGCTGCTCACCGACATCGGCATCCAGCTGGTGCAGCTGATGGCGTGGGTGCGCGACGGCGTCCGGGGCGAGGGCGCGCCGGGCTTGTGGCACCGCCTGCGCGACCTGCCCTCCGCCGTACAGTTCGAGCGCACGCGGCTGCACCTGGGCCTGGCGCTCGCGTTCCTCGCGGGCTCCACACTGGGCCCCTTCCTGTTCCTGCGTCACGGGGCCGTGACGCTGGTGCTGCCGTGCGCGGCGCTGGGCGTGCTCGCGGCGCTGGACGTGCGCCTGTCCGCCCTGCCCGCGCCAGCCCCCACCGGGCCGGGGCGCTGAGGGCCCCAGCGCGGGCGTTCAGGGCCCTGCGTCAGGGGGACGCGGGCTGGGCCACCGAGGGCGTGGGCGGGGCGGCGTCCCGGATCTTCTCCGTCACCGATTCCCGGGGAAGCTTCGGGCCGCGCAGCGCCTGGAGCACGCTGCTGCGCTCATCCGTCCAGGCGTAGTCCGGCTCGCCGTGGAGGGCCAGCCTCCGCACGTACGAAGGCGAGCGCGTGAAGGTGGGCCCCCAGGCGAACTCCTTGTCCGGGCTCAGGATGATCCAGATGCTGGCCAGCGCGTCGTCCTTGGTTTCGGTGATGACCAGCGTGGAGGACATGCCGAAGGCGCGCGCATGCGTCACGCTGATGGGGACGAGGTCCAGGTGCTGGTTGCTGATGTGCAGCGCCAGCACGCCGTGCGGCGCGAGGTGCTGGCGGTAGAGCGCCACCGCCTCGTGCGTCAGCAGGTGGACCGGGATGGCGTCCGAGCTGAAGACGTCCAGCGCCAGCACGTCGAAGCCCTGCGGCTGTCCGTGCTCCAGCTCCTGCTCCAGCGAGATGCGCGCGTCGCCCTCCACCACCTCCGACCGCGCGGCCGAGTCCTTCAGGTAGCTGAAGTAGCCGCCCTGCCCCTGGGCGAGCGCGATGATGACGGGGTTGATTTCATAGAAGCGCACCTGGTCCCCCGCCTCCATCAGCGCGGCGCTGCCGCCCACGCCCAGCCCCAGCATGCCCACGCGCAATTCGGTGGGAAGCCCCAGGGCCCGCCGCCACCGGCGCTGCTCCGTGAGCGCCAGGCCCAGGCCGCTCTGCGGCGTGTAGTAGGACGTCGTGGCGTTGCGGCGCGACGGCTCGATGTACTGCCAGCCGTGAGTGATGGCGCCGTGGCGCAGGGTGTACTGGTGCTGCTTCGGGTTGTTGCGGCCCTGCTCCAGCACCTGCACCATGCCGAAGAAGTTGCGCTCGGAGAAGCGCACGCGGCCCTGGGCCCCGGAGACGAGCAGCCCCAGGTTCACCGCCACCAGCACCAGCATCGCGCCGCGCAGGGTGCGCTGCACGCGCGCCGTCAGCTTCTCCTCCGGCGGGCGGCGCATCATGCCCGCGAGCGACACCGCGCAGCAGGCGCCCAGCGACAGCGGGTGCTCCCAGTAGACGTTGAAGAGGGCGGGCGCCACCAGGTTGACGAACACGCCGCCCAGCACCCCGCCCACGGACACCCACAGGTAGAAGGCGCTCAGGTGGCGCGGCGCCGGGCGGAAGCGGAACAGCTCCCCGTGGCACACCATGGCGCCGGTGAAGAGCGCGAAGGCGTGGAAGAGCACCTGCCACCCCAGGCCCAGCGTGGGGCCCTCCTTCTGCGCGTACGACACCATGGCCACCGCGGCGATGAGCGCCACCGAGTACGGGCCGCGCCGGTAGAAGGACTCGCGCGAGAAGGCCAGGATGAAGGTGACGAGGTAGACGGCCAGCGGCATCACCCACAGGAACGGGCCCGCCGCCACGTCCTGGGACAGCTTGTTCGTCGTGGCCAGCAGCAGCACCGACGCGCACATGCTCAGCCCCAGCCACGTCAGCGTGCGGACCACGCCCGGGCGCGGCGCGTCGGCCAGAGCTTCGGCGGTCGCTTCTTCGGACGCTTCGGTGGACGCGGCGGCCAGAGCGGCGGCCAGAGCCGCGGCCGGAGCGTCGACCGGGGCGGTGTTCGGGGCATCGGGCACGGAGGCCTGCACCGCCGTCGTGCGGCGCAGCACGTCCGTGGCGCAGGCGAGGACCAGGACGACGAAGAGGACGAAGCCCGCGGCCCAGCCCCACGCCTGCGCGCCGCGGCCCACCCAGGGCTCCACCAGGAAGGGATAGCCCAGGAGCGCGAGCAGCGAGCCGGCGTTGGAGAGCGCGTAGAGCACGTACGGCGAGCGCCCCGGCCGCGCGCGGGCGAACCACGACTGGAGCAGCGGGCCGGTGGTGCTCAGCACGAAGAAGGGCAGGCCCAGCGTGACGGCCAGCATCCCCATCAACCGGAGCACGGGCTGGTGGTCGTCCACGGCGGGGCGCCACCCGTCTCCGGGCGCGAGCGGCGAGCCCGTCCAGAAGGCCCGCGCCGCGAGCGCCGCCACCGCCACCGCGAGCAGCCCCAGGTGCAGCAGGGCCTGCGTGCGAGGGCGCAGCCGCGAGGCCACCCCGTGCGCATAGGCGTACCCCGCCAGCAGCGCGGCCTGGAAGAAGAGCATGCACGCGGTCCACACCGCGGGCGTGCCGCCGTACCACGGCAGGGCGTAACGGCCCGCCAGCGGCTGGACGCCGAAGAGCAGGAACGCGCTGGTGAAGATGGCGAGGGCGTAACGGACCATGCGGCCTCGAGGCAGGGGGAGAGGCGCAGCGGAGGGACCCGCGCTGGGAGTGTTTCAAGCCAGTGGGACTTCCCTGTCAACCCTGGGACCCTCAAAGCCCGGTGGGCGACCGGGCAGGCATCCGGCGAGGCGGGTGGCCCTGCGGGGCATCGGACCTACTTTCCCGGACGGGCAGGCGGAGTGATTCCGCGAGAGGGGACAACCATGAAGGGCTTCATGCGCGGTGCGGTGGGGGTGCTCGTCGGTGGGGCGATGGGCCTCTGGGGCTGCAACAGCGAGGTGGCTTCGCAGGGGAGCCGGGGGTTCCAGGACCCCGTGCAGACGCAGCACCGTCCCCCGGAGGCGCAGGCCTCGATGCCGCAGAACAGCAACCGCCCTGATGCGGAGGACCCGGGGCAGGCCGGCAGGGCCTACGACAGCGACCGGGCGGGAAGCTCGGACCTGGAGGGCACGGGCGGCTCCGGACGCCAGCCCGGAGGCGGCACCCTGGAGCTGGGCACGGGGCTGGCGGACAGCTATCGCGGCCCGGCGTCCACGGAGGGCACGGGCGGCGCGGGCCTGGACGCGGGCACCCGCATGGACGCGGGGATGATGGACGCCGGCAGCCGCATGGACGCGGGCACTCGCATGGACGCGGGCACCCGGATGGACGCGGGCACCCGGATGGACGCGGGCACCCGGATGGACGCGGGCCGTTAGCGCCAGGCTGGCTTCACCCCCCCGCCTGTCGCGGTGCCGGGGCTCCTACTTGGAGCCCTGCTTGATCTGCACCTGCTCCAGACGGGCGTGGAACCGCCGCACCTTCTTCAGAAGCGCGGCGTCGTCGCCACCGTTCCTGACGGCCTCTTCCAGGTCGTAGAACTGGTTGCACTCCATGCCCATCGCGGCACAGGTGTGCTTGTCCTGCAGGGTCTCGAAGAGCTTGCTCGTCTTGAGCCACTGCTGCTCCAGCTCGCTGACCCTGGCGGAGCCGCGCACATTGGCGCCGCGCTTGCCGGGACGTGCCGGCGGCGCCTTCTTCGCCGTGAGCGCGGGCGTTGAAGGCGCGGTGGGCACGTCCGGGTCAAGCAGGTCGGAATCGTCGGTGGGAGGCGCCTTCACGGGGGCCACCGCCGGCGCGACGGGGGCCTGCTCCTTCACGGCCGCGGGCGGAGGAACCACGGGGGCGGTCGGGGACACGTCGGAGGCCGTGTTCTCTGGCGGACGCGCGGGCGGCACCGCGGTGGTCACGGGACGGCTGGGTGGCTGGACCCGGGTGGGCGGAGGCGGCTTGAGCGTCTTCGAATGCTCCAGGCCCACGGCCACGCGCAGCTCGGGGACGAAGTAGAGCCCCAGGCCCACGATGAGCAGCGCCACGACCGCCAGGGACGTGAACAGCAGCACCGAGCGCAGGACACCGCGCGAGGGGCCAGGCTCGCGGTGCGCGGGGCGGGATGACTCCGCGGCGTCGGCCGGCCGCACGGGCATGGCCTTGCGACGGGTGTCGTCGCGCGACGCACGCGAGGTGGAGGACTCGTCCGGGTCCACGGCGGGCGCCGCGCGCGGGGCGGTGACGGCGCGCATGCTCGACGCGGTGTTCGAGCGCACGGGCGTACCGGGTGACGAACCGCGCGCACGGCGCGAACCCGTGCGGCTGCGGGTCGGGCCGGTAGGGCCGGTGTCGGGCTCCTTGCGACCGGCCGGCGGGTTCGTTTCGCGCAGCAGGGCTTCGTCCAGCACCACGCGGGCCTGCGGCTCCTCGCGGCGCGGCGCGCGCGGCATGGCGATGCGCGGATGCGTATCCGCGTCACCCTGACGCGCGACCTGGGCATCTTCCGGCTCGGCGGTGATGTACGGCAGGCCGGCGTCCGGCTCCAGGGCGTGGGCGTCCACCGAGACCGACTCGGACGACGGCCGGGTGTCCTGCATCGTGGGCCGGGGGGCCGGGCCGGAGAGGCTCCGGTCGTCCAGCGCGTCCGGCTCTTCGGGAGCGGTGGACCACGGAGGTTCGGTGGACAGCGGCCCTCCGGACTGGATGGAGGGCACCTGGATGGTGGGCGCGACGTGCGACGGCAGCGGGCGGCTGCCATTCGAGGGCGTCGTCACGCCCATGCGCGGCGGGACCATGGACGGCATGGCCGCGGTGGGACGCTGCCCCTCCG
>NZ_RAWB01000506.1 GCF_003612055.1 Corallococcus llansteffanensis | reverse complement strand
GCACCCGGTGGTGGGCCTGGTGGCGGTGGCGGTGCCCTTCGGGGTCGTCTACTTCGCGGTGGCCGCCGGGCTGGGCATCCCGGAAGCGAGCGCTGTCTTTCGCAAGGTCGGCCGGCGCCTGAAGCTCGTGCGCTAGACGCGGTGCGGCGCCCGGTGGGACGGCTGCCCGCCAGGCGATGCTGGGGGGCTGGAACGGAATGCAGGACAGGCCCCTTTCGGTTGCGATAGGAGGCCGATTGTGGGGGGAGGTCCGTATGCGGCTTCCTCCCGACATGGCGCGCGTGTAGAGTGCGCCGCCTTTTTCAAGAGGCCCTGACTTCACGGGAGTCCGGGGTCGAAATCGTCAACGGAAGGTCTCGGCAGTGAGCGACGAGAAGAGCGGCGGAAATTCGGGCGGTCCTGGCGGTTTCGGTCCCAAGAAGCCGAAGGCCACGTTTGGCGACGTGATGCTGGGCATCCCTTCGGGGGGCCAGGGCAACGAGCGCGGCGGTGGCCGTGGCGGCGGAGGCCGTGACGAGCAGCGCGGTCCGGGACGGGAGCGTGGGGCGCGCGATGCTCAGGCGCCGCGTCCCCAGGGCGACGCGGGTGCTCCTCGCGGTGGGCGCCCCGGCGGTGGTGGCGGCGGCGGCGAGAAGCGGGGCGGTGGCGGCGGTGAGCGCCGTCCGTCCGGCCCCATGGTCGTCGTGAAGCGGGCCTCCGGCTCCATCGAGACGCGCGCGCTGGAGGGTGACAAGCCCACTGACGCGACCGCGACGGCGGAGCAGACGGGCGCCGAGGCGCAGGCCTCTGCTTCCTCCGCGACCCCGACGCCGCGCCCGGTGACGCCGACCCCCGCGCCGCCGAGCCCCCTGTACGAGGAGGTCCAGGAGTCCGAGTCCTTCGCCGACATGTTCGAGGCGCAGGTCAAGGACGGTGGGGCTCCCGGTCGCCGGGGTGTGCGCGTGGGCGAGAAGGTCGCCGGCGCCATCTTCCAGCTCGGCGCGGACACCGCGTTCGTGTCGCTGGACGGCTCCGCGAAGTCGGAGGCGATGATCGAGCTGCGCGAGCTCAAGGACGACGAGGGCATCCTGCGCTTCGGCGTGGGGGACCGCATCGAGGCGCACGTGGTGGAGATGGGTGCCCGGGGCATCCTCCTCAGCCGCGCGCTGGCCAAGGGCAACGCGTCCATGGCGATGCTCGCCGAGGCCCGCGCCACCGGCATGCCGGTGGAGGGCATGGTGCTCAGCGTCAACAAGGGCGGCGTGGAAGTCGCCATCGGCGACATGCGCGCCTTCTGCCCCATCAGCCAGCTGGACATCCGCTTCGTGGAGAAGCCGGATCAGTTCATCGGTGAGAAGCTCCAGTTCCGCGTCACCGAGGTGCGGGACCGCAACATCGTGCTGTCGCGCCGGTCCCTGCTGGAGGACGAGCAGCGGAAGCTTGCGACGGAGACGCGCAAGACGCTGGCCGTGGGCAAGACGGTCAAGGGCAAGGTCTCCGGCGTGCGCGACTTCGGCGTGTTCGTGGACCTGGGCGGCGTGGAGGGCATGATCCCCGTCTCCGAGCTGTCCTACACGCGCGTGGGTCACCCCAGCGAGGTCGTGAAGCAGGACGACGACGTGGAGGTGGAGATCATCCGCATGGAGGAGGGGCAGCCCAACTCCTCCGACAAGGCGAAGCAGAAGGAGCGCATCACCCTGTCGCTGCGCTCGCGCCAGGAGGATCCGTTCAAGAAGGCCCTCGAGGAGCTGCACGAAGGCGACCGCCTCCAGGGCAAGGTCGTCCGGCTGCAGCCCTTCGGCGCCTTCGTGGAGCTGCGCCCGGGCGTGGATGGCCTGGTGCACATCTCCGCGCTGAGCGACCGGCGCATCGCCCACCCGCGCGACGCGGTGAAGGAGGGCGAGGTCATCTGGGTGTCCATCGAGAAGATCGACCCCAACGACAAGCGCATCGGCCTGCGCCGCATCTCCGAGGAGGAGGCGCAGCGTCCTCCCGAGGAGCGTCCGGCGAAGGCGGCCACGACGGCCACTCCCGCGCAGGCCCCGGCGCCGCGCCCGAAGGTGGGCGACGTCGTCGTCGGCAAGGTGGATCGGCTGGAGCCCTACGGCGTGTTCCTCGCGTTCCCGGGCGGCAAGGGCCTCATCCCGGCCAGCGAGACGGGCACCGACCGCGGCACGGACATGCGCAAGCACTTCTCCATCGGTCAGGAGCTGAAGGCGGCGATCATCGACATGGATCCGGCCGGGAAGATCCGCCTGTCCATCCCCGGCGCCATCCGCGCCGAGGAGCGCGCCGAGGTCGAGGCGTGGCAGAAGACGCAGAAGCCGGTGGGCTCGGGCAAGAAGGGCTTCGGCACCTTCGCGGATCTGCTGAGCAAGCTGGGCAAGTAGTGCGTCACTCGCTCTCGGCGCTCCCTCGCCGCAATGCGGTGGGGCGCCGAGAATAGAGTTGACGGTGACGAGAGGCAGATGTACTTACCCTCTCGTTCTCGCCGCGGGGTGGAGCAGCCTGGTAGCTCGTCGGGCTCATAACCCGAAGGTCGCAGGTTCAAATCCTGCCCCCGCAACTTGAAAGACCAGGGGTCTGGTTGAAATGAAAGACCAGACCCCTGGTGTTTAGCTTCAGAAGCAAAGGCAGCACGGTGACGCGGGGTGGAGCAGCCTGGTAGCTCGTCGGGCTCATAACCCGAAGGTCGCAGGTTCAAATCCTGCCCCCGCAACTCTGGAGAGGGCCCCGGTGGAAACGCCGGGGCCCTTTCTGTTTTTCGCAGCCTGGCTGCGCACCGCCCGCTGCGTCTCCCTCCTCCCCACGCATCCCTGAGCACGACCCTGCGGCTGCTTCGTCGCGTGCGCCCGGGCCTGCGTTGACCTTGGACCTACTCACGGGTAGGTTACGGTTCGGTAGGTTGCTTGCGGGGAAGCTGCCTGCGGGGTGTGAGGCCATGACGAGTGATTCCCTTCGTGGTGAGCGGAAGAACGCGGATGCCTTGCGAGGTGCCAGCCGGCTGGCGGTGCAGGCCACCCAGGGCGTGATTGGAATCGTCCAGGAGATGCACTGCACCATCGCGAGCGGGCCCGCGCTTCTGGGCAGGCCGTTGGAGCGACCGGTGCGCGCCTTGACGGGGCTGCTCTACGCGACGCTCCAGGGCGTCACGCAGCAGGTCGGGGCGGGGATCGACGCCGTGCTCGCGCAGCTTTCGCCGTGGCTGGGTGACAGCGCGCCCGGGCCCCAGCGGGAGGCGGTGATCGCCGCGCTGAACGGGGTGCTGGGCGACGCTCTGGACGCGAGCGGCAACGCGCTGGCCATCCCGATGGCGTTCCGGATCAACGGCCAGCCGCTGCGACTGGAGCCCTGGGCCCTGCGCGAGGCCCTGCCCACGGCGACCGGCAGGCTGCTCGTGCTGGTCCACGGCTCCTCGATGAATGATCTGCAGTGGAGCCGGCTCGGACACGACCATGGGGCCGCGCTGGCCCGCGACCTCGGGTACACGCCGGTCTACCTCCACTACAACAGCGGCCTGCACGTCTCTCGCAACGGGCGCGCGCTCTCGGAGATGCTGGAGCAGCTGGTGGCCGCGTGGCCCGTGCCGCTCGAAGAGCTGACGCTCCTCGGACACAGCATGGGTGGGCTCGTGTCGCGGAGCGCTTGCCTCGCCGCGGAAGCGGGAGGACAGACCTGGCGGCACAAGCTGCGCCGGCTCGTCTGCCTCGGCACGCCGCACCATGGCTCACCGCTGGAGCGGACCGGGAGCTGGGTCGATGTGCTGCTCGGCATCAGTCCGTACAGCGCACCGTTCGCGCGCCTCGGGCAGATCCGGGGGGCGGGCGTCACCGACCTGCGCTTCGGCAACGTGCTCGATGAGCACTGGGAGGGCCGGGAGCGCTTCGGGTGGGGTGGCGATGTCCGCCGTCACCTCGCCTTGCCAGAGGGCGTGGCGTGCTACGCGATCGCCGCGACCTCCGCGCAGGAGCTGGCGGAGCGGCTTCCCGGGGACGGGCTCGTCCCCGTGGACAGTGCGCTCGGAAGGCACCCGCAGCCGGAGCTGACGCTGCGGTTCCCCGAAGCGAATCAGCGGATCATCCTCCGCGCGAACCACCTGGACCTGCTCAACCACGCGGAGGTCCAAGCGGCGCTCCAGACCTGGCTCGCATCCTGAAGGGGTGAGCTACAGCGGTTGGACGTGCTCCGCGATGCGGCCCGTGGCGATCAGCTCGCGCAGCTCGTCGCCCAGGCGCTCGCCTTCGGTCAGCACCTGCTTCCAGGCCCGGATCCGGTCGTCGTCCTTCATGCGGGTGAAGTCCGCGCGATCCGGGATGCGCTTTCCAGGCAGTCGCTCCAGGTGCGCGGGCGACGGCGCGATGATCAGTGCGCGGCGGAAGTTGAGCGGCCCCGCGCGCCGCCACTTCAGCGACTTGTCGAACCAGCCGGGGACGACGTACGGGTAGAAGTGCGGGTAGAGCACCAGCCCGTCCCCCGTGCCGTAGTCCACGTCCAGGTGGTAGTCGACGACGCCGCCGTCCCGGTACGTCCCCGGCGGGGCTCCGGGAATGTCGTGGACGCCCGCGATGACGAGCGGGATGGAGGCGGACGCGAGCAGGGAAGGGCGCAGGTTGTCGCGCGTGAGCGGAAGGTGCGCCGACGGCAGGTCCTTGAGCCCGGCGAACGGACTGCTGTCCCCGGCGGTGTGGAAGAGCACGCGCTGCATCTGGAGCCCGAGCGTCCGGCGGCTCACCGCGTTCGCCAGCGCCCCGAGCACGAAGCCCGTGAGCTGCGCTCCGGACTGCTCCACCGCGAGCAGCCCCTTGCACCGCGTCGTCACCACGTGCAGCCGCGCCCACGGGTGCGTGAGGATCTCCTCCGCGCCGTCCGGCCCCAGGAGCACCTCAAGGATGCTGGCGCTCGTCTCGCTGACGAGCGACGGCGGGGGCTTGGGCGGGTAGCGCTGATCCAGGTACGCGTCCGCGAACCGCTTCATCGCGGCCACCGGATCCTTCTGCGCCAGACACGCCAGTCGCCAGCTCCCGATGGAGCTGCCGATGAGGTGCAGTGGGCGGCTGCGGGGCTGCTGGAGCAGCTCCCCGAACAGCACGCGATCGATTCCCTCCAGCGCCAGCCACTTGGGGCCGCCCGAAGCGCCGGGAAGGATGTCCACGTCCTCCGCGCGCAGCCCGCGTTCCCGGAGGATGCGGAGGGCGTCAGGACCTGCCAGCAGGGTGAGGCTTTGACTCATCGCGGGCGCGGAACCTAGCAGGCCCGGACGCCGGAACAGGCCCGCGTTCAGCGGGGGTCGTCGTCCTCCGGCGGCTCCGATTCCAACGGGTTGAACGTCACCACCCGGTGACCGTCCGCCGCCTGTGGGGGACGGACCTCTTCCAGCTCCTCCGGGTTCCGGGGCGCGCGCTCGGAGAAGTTGTCGTTTTCGAGGTGCCGCTGACGCTGCTCGCTGGTGCCGCCGTAGCCCTCCTGCAGCTTTTTTCCAGCCATGTCCGTGCTCCCTCGCAAGCGTGAATCTCAACAGTCGCTACGGCGCGCGGGGGCCGCAAGCGGGGACCTGCCTGAGTGCTTGGACGCCCCTGGGACGGGCTCCGGCCGGGCGTCACTCCTCCAGCGTCCCCACGGAAGGGGAGGTGCCTTCGCGCTCACGCTGGGCCTGCAGGTAGGCGGAGAAGCCCGCCTTGGACTGGATGCGGAACCCGGGGATGCGGGCGAGCACCTTGTCCGTGAACGCGTACTGCTCACAGACGAGGCTCGCCCGCTGTGCCCCTTCGGGGCCGCCCGTGAAGGCTTGCACCTCGTGCGCGAGGTCGCCCCGGAAGTGGACCAGCAGGCCCGGCTCGGGCGCTATCTCCCCCTGGGACTCCTTTTCACGGAACAGCCGCAGCGCTCCGCCCTGGGCCTCGGGGGGCACGCGCAGGTAGAGCACGCTCACGTGCGCGGGCGTCGCGTGCCGCAGGCCGCTCGGCTCCTGCAACGTCGCGTCGATGTGGCGCCCCACGGGCGTCCCGGCGTCCAGCAGCAACAGGTTCAGGTAGAAGGCATTCGGACGGCTGGGCGCGCGGGCGCCGAACCAGCGCCACCTCGGCCGCGGCACCAGCTCCCAGGCGCTGTCGCCATCGAGGATGCAGCGCAGGTACGCGGACAGGAACGGAAAGCGCTCCTCCAGCGTCGCGCGGCCCGCCTGCGTGAAGATGAACGAGAAGCCCCGGCTCGCGCGGAAGGTGCCCATCAGCGGACTGCGCGCGACGAAGCGGGAGCCGAGCAGGGCGTCCCCGAGGGACTCCAGTTCGGCGCGCGGCAGGGCGTCGCGGTGGGTGACGTACTCGGGCACGGACCGGACGCTAACGCCTTCCGGGGGGCGGGGAGAATGGGCCCGTCCCGGTCGCCTCCCTTCCGGGCGTCCCCCTCGCGCTACACGGCGGCCTGCTTCGAGCCGCCCTTCGGCCTGCCCAGCATGTGGAGCAGCGCCTTCTCCGAGCAGTGCATGCCCTCGCCCGCGTGCGCCGCCAGCTCGTCCACGGACTTGAAGTAGCGGTCCACCACCTGGCCCCGCTCGAAGAGGGCGAGCACCGACGGGTAGATGTACGACGCCCGGGCCACTGCGGGCGTGTTGCCCAGGTGCTCGGAGGCCTCGCGCACCGCGGACACCATGCTCTTCTTGAGCACGGTCTTCTGCTTCACCGGAGCGCAATCCCCCTCTGCCTTCAACGACTCGCGGGACCGCGCCAGCGCGCACGCGCAGATGAGCGTGCCGGCCCAGGTGCGGAAGTCCTTGGCGCTGTAGCCGGGCCCCATCACCTCCTGGATGTATTCGTTGAGGTGCCGGCGCCGCACGTCCACCACCGCGCCGTCGTCCAGCACGAACTTGAAGACGTCGCGCCCGGGCACCTTCAGCAACTGCCGCACGAGCGTGGCCACGCTCCGGTCCCTGAGCTCGCGGTGCTGGCGCACGCCCGACTTGCCCGGGTAATCGAACACCAGCGTGTCGCCCTTCACCTTCACGTGGCGGGCCCGCAGCGTGGCGAGCCCGAAGCTGCCGTGCTCCTCCGCGTAGCGCTCGCTGCCAGGACGGATGAAGCACGTGCCCAGGATGCGCAGCATGCCCGCGAGCACGCGCTCCCGGCCCAGCCCCCGCTTGCGGAGATCCGCGTTCACCCGCCGCCGCATCTTCGGCAGCGCGCGCGCGAAGCCCACGATGCGCTTGAACTTCGCGTCCTGCTGCCGCTGCGTGTGCGCCTCGCTGTAGCGGTACTGCCAGCGGCCCGCCC
>NZ_RAWB01000505.1 GCF_003612055.1 Corallococcus llansteffanensis | reverse complement strand
CGCATGGACGGCGCGCTGGTGCTGGACGCGCAGGGGGAGCTGTGGGTGCGCGAGGGCCGGCGGGTGCGCGCGGGCGAGCGCGTGGTGGTGGGCAGCGCGGAGGACGGCAGCGAGGGCGTGTTCGTGAACATGGCCTACCTGGCGACGGGCGGGGAGGGCGAGTTCAAGTTCATGACGAGCGAGGTGTCGCGCGAGAAGCCCATCGACTACGCGCACATGGCGCGGCTGTTGGTGGAGGAGCGCGAGCGGGGCTATCCCATCTGGGTGACGGGGCCGGCGCTGGTGCACTCGCGGGCGCGCATGGACATGACGTGGTTCGTGGAGAACGGCTTCGTGGGCGCGCTGCTCGCGGGCAACGCGGTGGCGGTGCACGACATCGAGGCGTCCATCTACAACACCACGCTGGGGATGAGCGGCGGGGGCAAGGCGACCTCCGGCGGCCACGGGCTGCACATGCGCGCCATCAACCGGGTGCGGCAGGCGGGCTCCATCGCGAAGGCGGTGGAAGCGGGCATCATCACCAACGGCATCATGCACGCGTGCGTGAAGCACCAGATTCCCTTCGTGCTGACGGGCTCCATCCGGGATGACGGACCGCTGCCGGACGTGGTGACGGACAACCTGGCGGCGCAGGACGCGATGCGGCGGCACGCGGTGAAGGCGACGATGGCGGTGCTGGTGGCGACGGCGCTGCACGCCATCGCGACGGGCAACATGCTGCCGTCGTTCGTCACGGAGGCGGACGGCAGCTTGCGCGAGCTGCCCACCATCTGCGTGGACTCGTCCGAGTTCGTGGTGAGCAAGCTGAAGGACCGGGGCACGCACCAGGCGTTCGGCGTGGTGACGAACGCGCAGGACTTCATGCACATCCTGCGGCTGTACGTGGAGCGCGAGCTGGCGTCGCGCGCTGCCGCCGCGAAGCCCGCTTGAGCCCTCAGCGCCGGCTGACGGCGGCCGGGGGCTTCGCCGAAGGCTTCGCTGAAGGCTTCCATGGCGCGAGGGACAGGCCACCCTCGGTGCCGAACAGCGCGGTGTCTCCTTCCGGGAGCACCGCGTACACGCGCGGATCCGCCAACCGGGGCAGGGCGTGCACGGCGCCGGTGTCCGCGTCGAAGTACGAAGCGCCGAGCAGCGTGCCGACCAGCGCCCCGCCGGGCACGAGCGCGGTGGCGACGATGGCGGGCGAGGGCAGGCCGGGGGCGGTGTGCACGCGCGTCCACCGTGCGCCGTCGAAGTAGCTGAAGCCGTCCTGGCAGGTGCCCGCGATGGCGCGCCCCTCCGCGTCGGTGGACAGCGCCGTCACCCAGTTGTCGGTGAGGTCGCGCCCGTCGTGGAAGCGCTGCCAGCGCTCGCCGTCCCAGCGCAGCAGGCCCCGGTCCTCGCTGCCCATCCACAGGAAGCGGCCGGCGCCCTCCGCGACGGAGGGGTGGTCGCTCCAGCCCTCGGGCAGGGGCAGCCGCCGCACGAGCGACAGGGGAGAGCTGCCCGGGGTGACGACGGACATGCCGCGGCCATCCACGAGCGCGACGCCCTCCTCGACCCGTGAGGCGCCCAGCACGGACAGCTTGCCCAGGGCCACGGGGTTGCGGCCGCCGTAGGCCACCTGCGTCCAGGTCTTCCCGTCGTGGAGGCCCAGGCCGTAGGTGGTGGCGACGTAGAGGTTCTGTCCATCGCTGGTGAGGCCCAGCACCTGGTTGCTGGGAAGCGCGGGCGTGCGGAAGGTCTGCCACCGGCCGTCAGTGCGTTGCCAGCAGACGCCCCGGTCGAAGGTGCCCACGACCAGCCGACCCTGGTGCCGGGCGAGCGCGGTGATGTGGTTGCCGCAGAGCTGCCCGGTGGGCGTCACGCGGCGCCAGCCCTTCGACTCGCGGAAGAAGACGCCCGAAGCGCGCGTGCCCGCCCAGTCGCCGGTCAGCACGGTGGCGCCAGCGGGGACGCTCGGCGCGATGCCGCGGGCGCGCACGTCGCCGTGGCTCCTGTCGTTCAGCACGGTGGCGCCGGAGGGAATGCTCGCCGCTGCATCGGGGCGGGAGATGCCCTGCGCATGCGTGTCTCCGTTGTTTGCTTCGGTCAGCGTGGTGGCGCCGGGGGGAGCGCTCGCCGCTGCATCGGAGCGGGCCGCGCCCCATGCGCGCACGTCGCCATCGCTTCCCACGACGTGCACGCCGTGCTCCGTGGCGCTGAACGACAACGGACCCGTGGGCACGGTGCCCACCGCCGCGAGGCGTCCACGTCCGTCGATGCTGAAGGCACCCTCGCTGGTGCCCACGTCCACACCGTCCCGCGTATCGGAGAGGAAGCGCACCGGGCCGGGCAGTGCCCACGCGCGCGACGTGCCCAGCTCGAACAGGCGCCCCTCCGCGGTGCCCGCGAAGCGGGGCGAGAACGCGGTGTACGTGGCGCCCGGGGGCAGCACGGCGGCCAGCGACTCCAGCCGGCTCACATAGTCCGGCGTGCTCGCGTCCTCGGCGGCGGGCAGGGCCTGCCAGCGCACGTCCAGCACCGGCGTCACTCGGAAGCCGGTGTCCAGCGACACGAGCCCCTCATCGGTGGCCACGAAGAGCCGGTCGCCGGTGGACTCCAGCGCACGGCAGAAGTGGCCAGGCAGGCCGTCCTCGACCGTGAGCACGCGCACCGGGCGGCCGGCGGGCGTGAACAGCTCCAGGCCCCCCTCGGTGCACGCGACGACATGGCCCCCGAAGGGCTCCAGGTCGTGCACGGTCTCGGTGTTGGTGACGGTGGCCGCGAGGGCCAGGGCAGTGAGGGTGGAGAGCATCACGCCCCACCCTCATTGCGAACCCCGGGCCAGCCTCATCACCCCTGGAGGTGTCTCCCCGGGACCACAGGTGTGGCCCCGGGCCAGCGTGCCCGCGCCTAGAACGACTCTTCGGGCACGTCCATCAGGTCCAGGTTGCCGTTCTCCACCATGCGCGCCGCGTGCGCGATGCCGGGGAGCACCTCGTGGCAGTACCAGCGGGCGCTGGCCACCTTGCCGCTGTAGAACGCCTTGTCACCGGGGTTCGTCTTCATCCGGTCCAGCGACACGGCGGCGTGGCGCACCAGCAGCCAGCCGATGACCACCTCCGCCACGGCGGCCAGCACGCGGTTGCCCTGGAACCCGACGTGGTAGACGGACTCGCCCAGCTTGCCCATCAGCGTGCCGAGCATCGTCTCCAACTGGCCCAGCGCCTCGGCCAGCGCGGCGCGCTCCGTCTTCAGCTCCGGGCCGCCCTCCTCACCCTCGGCCGTCTCGCGGATCCGCGAGAGCAATCCCTGGAGCGTCGCACCGCCATCACGCGCGACCTTGCGCATCAGCAGGTCCAACGCCTGGATGTGCGTGGTGCCCTCGTAGAGCGAGTCGATCTTCTGGTCCCGGATGTACTGCTCCACCGGGTAGTCCGTCAGGTAGCCCGAACCGCCGTGCACCTGGAGCGACAGCGACAGCAGCTCGTACGCCTTCTCCGAACAGTAGCCCTTCACCAGCGGCAGCAGCATGTCGTTGAGCACGTCCGCCTCGCCCGCCGCGGTGGAGCGGTGGCCGCCCTGCAGCTCCACCTGGTCCTGCGTGGACGCGGTGAACAGACACAGCGCGCGCATCCCTTCCGCGTGCGCCTTCTGCGCCATCAGCATGCGGCGCACGTCCGGGTGCTGGAGGATGGCCACGCGCGGCGCCGTCTTGTCGCGCGCCTTCGCCAGGTCCGAGCCCTGGAGCCGGTCCTTCGCGAACGCCAGCGCGCGGAAGTAGCCCGCGGACAGCGCGGCCATGGACTTGAGGCCCACCGCCATGCGCGCGTTCTCGATGATGTGGAACATCTGCCGGATGCCGTCGTGCACGTTGCCCAGCAGCAGGCCGCGCGTGGGCTTGCCGTCGCCGAACGTCAGCTCGCAGGTGACGGACCCCTTCAGGCCCATCTTCTTCTCCAGCTTGGTGCACACGACGTTGTTGTGCTCACCCAGGCTGCCGTCCTCGTTCACCCAGAACTTGGGCACCACGAACAGCGACAGGCCCTTGGTGCCCGGCGCCGCGCCCTCCGGACGCGCCAGCACCATGTGGATGATGTTCTCCGCGATGTCCGACTCCCCGTTGGTGATGAAGCGCTTGACGCCTTCGATCTCCCACAGGTCGCCGTCCACCTGCCGCGCCTTGGTGCGCGCCGCGCCCACGTCGCTGCCGGCGTCGGGCTCCGTGAGCACCATGGATCCGCTCCAGCGGCGATCCAGGCTGTGCGGCAGGAAGCGCTTCTTCTGTGACTCCGTGCCCAGCCGGTCGATGATGCGCACGAGCAGGTTGCCCAGCGTGTAGAAGGCCAGCGAAGGGTTGCTGCCCAGCAGCAGCTCGAACGCGGCCCAGCCCAGCGACGGCGGCGCGCCCAGGCCGTTCAGGTGCGTGGGCACCTCCAGCAGGTGCATGCCCGCGTCGTAGAAGGCGCCCATCGCCGCCTTGAGGCCGGGGGGCAGCTTCACCTCGCCGTTCACCAGCTTCGGCGGGTTGTGCTCGGACTCGTCGAAGCTCTTCGCCAGCTCCTGCGTGCAGAGCTGGGAGAAGGTCTCCAGCATCTGCCGGGCCGCCGTCTCGTCCAGGTCCCCGAAGGGCGCCTTGCCCAGCGACGTGCGGCCGATGTCCAGGAACTCGAAGAGGTTGAACTCAATATCGCGGAGGTTGGGCGTGTAGTGCAGGGACGACGACGACATTCGGAAGGCTCCTCACGGCCAGCGCTGAAGACAGGCCCGCGCCAACCCCGGCGCGGGAACGGGCGGACCGTGAGGGTATCCGAGATTGATTCGCCGGTCAGTCGCGCCGGGCGTGGATGACGCGCAGCGTCTCGCGGCGCTCGAAGCGGTTGCCGGCGGCGTCGCGGGCAACGAGCACCAGCTCATACGTTCCGGCCGGGGTGCCCTCGGGGACGACCAGGTCCTTCGTGAAGCGCAGGCCGTCCGAGGACTCGAGCAGGTGCTGCTCCTCGCCGAACAGGTCGCCGTACACGCTGACCTCCTTCGTGGCCTCCACCGCGTCCACGTCCAGGGTCAGGGTGGCACCGGGCGCAAGCTCGCGCTGGGAGAGGACGACCTCGAAGTCGTTGCCCTTGGAGTCCAGGCGGTAGCGCACCTCGCTGCGCTGCACCTGGCCGTCCGCCAGCTCGCTGATGAGGAACACGGTGTAGTAGCCATCCGCGACGCCCAGCGGCACGAGGAAGCGGCCGCGCCAGGCGCCGGACACCGCGTCGAACGTGAGCGGCTTCACGAGGCCGAAGGGGAAGTAGGCCGTCACCCGGCGAGCGTCGCGCGGGGCGCGCACGGAGATGATGGGGTCGCCCGGGGGAATCTCCTCGCGGCTCAGCGAACCCGCGACCATGCCGTCCGGAATCTGCACGGGGACCAGCTCCTTCACCGTCTCTCCGTTGGGGGCGGTGCGCGCCACCTGCTCCACCGCGACGAAGGACGTGAAGCGGCTCATCAGGTGGTACTCGAGCGCGGTGGCGGTGATGCCCTGCACGATGTCCGGCGTCTCGTTGCGGTAGCCCTGCACGGTGAGCTCCTCGATGCGCTGGCGGGCCCAGAGGCTCTTGAGGGCGTCGTGCTCGCGGGCGACCTCCGGGAAGTGGATGGGCACGTCGAAGCGGCGGACCTGACCGCGCACGCGGCCGGAGATGCGCAGCACGCCGTCACCGGTGCCGGTGTACTTGCCCACGAGGAACAGCGGCTGGCCGGCGAAGAGGTCCGGCACGGACTTCGGGTACACGTCGGTGACGGGCAGGCCGTCGGTGTCCACCACGAGCGAGGTGAGGACGGGGCCGCGCATGCGCTGCTCGAACTCGCGGGCGACTTCTTCTTCCGAGCGGTTGAGGTTCACGAAGGTGGAGGCGCCCCGGCCCACCTCGCCCATCTTCGCGATGAGGTAGCGGTTCACGCTGGAGCCGACACCGGCGGAGAAGATGCGCGTCTCCTCGCGCAGGTGGGACTGGAGCGTCCCCAGCACGGCGTCATCCCCGCCGATGAGGCCGTCGGTCATGAAGAGCACCATGCGCAGGCGGGCCGGGTCGTTGGCGGGCACCATGGCCTCCTCGGCGGCGATGCGCACGTCGGTGCCGCCACCGCCCCAGAAGCTCTCCACATAGGGCAGGGCGCGCTGGATGTTCTCCGGCGTGGCGGGGACGGCCGTGGGCGCGAACTTCGTCACCTGCGTGTCGAAGTTGAGCACCTGGAAGGAGTCCTCCGGCATCAGGTGGTTCAACACCTCCTTGGTGATGGCCTTGGACTTCTCGATGGCGAGGCCGGACTGCGAGCAGGACGTGTCGAGGACCATGTACAGCTCGCGGGGGACGATCTCCTTCTCCGTGGGCGCGAGCTGCGGGTTGAGCATCACCATGAAGTAGCCGTGGTCCGCGCCGGGGTCGCGGTGCATGAGGACTGCGGGGCGGATGAGCGCGTCGGCGACGACGTACTCCAGCGTGAAGTCCTTGTTGGGGATGCGGTCATCGCGGCCCAGGCTGACCTTCGAGCGGGACGGGGCCTCGCGCGTCACGTCCACTCGGTGGGACGTGGAGCGCAGCGAGTGGACCGGGAGGCCCGCGTCCAGGCGCACGGTGAGCTGGATGTCGTGGCCGCTGCGCAGGTCGGGCGGGAGCACCGGGGGCGTGATGCGGCTCGCGTCGGGGACGGTGGTGGTGTCCGGCGCGGTGCCTTCGCCCTGGCGCAGGGGCAGCGCCTCGCCGCCGATGTAGCGGGGGCCGACGACCATGGGGAAGGTGAAGCGGTAGGTGCCCGCGTCGTAGGTGAGCCGCTCCACGTAGTGGATCCGCACGCGGATGGTCTCACCGGGGAGGATGTTGGCCACGGACTGGGTGAAGACGTTGGGGCGCTCCTGGTCGAGCAGCGCGGCCGTCCTGCCCTCGGCCTTCGCGCGCTCGTAGGTGTCGCGGGCCTGCTCGCGGGTCTGGATGACGCCCTGGATGACGCGCTCGCCGATGTGCAGCTCCATGCCGTCCACCGCGGCCAGCTCCGGCAGCGGGAAGACGTAGAGCGCTTCGAGCGGCGCGGCGTAGGGGTTCTCGAACACCTGCGTCACGGTGACGGAGGCGAGGAAGCCGCTGACCTCCGCGTCCACCTCCGTGTGCTTGAGGCTGAAGGTGAGCGGCGCGGTCTCCGGGCAGCCGGTGTCCTGCGCCTGCTGCCGCAGGAGCGCCACGAGCGTGCCCTGGGACACGGCGCCCTTGCTGGTGGGGGACACCGGGGGAGGACAGTCGGGGCG
>NZ_RAWB01000504.1 GCF_003612055.1 Corallococcus llansteffanensis | reverse complement strand
GGTGGAGGTGGCGCGGCGGGTGGAAGGCAATGCGCGCCAGCCCGTCGCCACGCTGGGGCCGGGGCAGTTCTTCGGCGAGGTGGCGCTGGTGTCGGAGGGGCCCAGGCTCGCCAGCGTGGAGGTGCTGGAGCGCACCGTGCTGCTGGAGTTCAAGCGCGCGCACCTGGCCCGCATCTTCACGGCGCACCCTGAAGTGGACCTCGCGGTGCACGCCTTCTACCAGCGCCGGCTGGTGGAGAACCTGCTGCGGACCAGCCCCCTGTTCAGCAAGCTGTCCCCCGAACTGAAGCAGACGATGTCGCGCGAGTTCGACCTGCGCCCCATCCCGGCGGGACAGGTGCTGCTCACGCAGGGCCAGCCGGGGGACGCCTTCTACCTGCTGCTGCGCGGCCAGTGTCAGCTGTCGCTGGAGCAGCCCCCGGGCCGCATCGTGGCGTTGCCCGACCTGCGCGAGGGCGACGTGTTCGGAGAAATCTCCCTGCTGCTGGACAAGCCCGTGTCCGCGACGGTGCGCACGCGCACGGACTGCGTGGTGCTGCGCCTGGAGCGCGCCGCCTTCGAGCGGCACCTGCTGAACCAGCCCGGCCTCAAGGGCCTGCTCATGCGCATGGGCACGGAGCGGCTCCAGCAGACCGCGAAGGCGATGTCCGGGTCCGTGTCCGTGTCCGGCCGCGAGCTGCGCGAAGGCGACCTGCGCGTCTAGGGCGCCTCTTCCGCGTCCAGCTTCACCGGGTGCTCGCGCAGCCAGTCCTGCGCGCGGCGGATCCGCTCGGCGCCTTGCGCGCGGCCCTCCTTCTCCAGCAGCTGCCGGTAGGGCTCCAGCTGCTCCGGCGTCCACGCGGGCAGGGCCTTCAGGTCCGCGAGCGCCACCAGCTCCTCCGCCGAGCGCCCGCGCGCCTCCTGCCGCGCGGTGAGCAGCGCCGCCAGCACCAGCCGCGCCGGCTCCGCTTCGAACGCGATGGCCGCGTCGGTGAGCCACTCGCGCGTGGGCTCGTCCGTGGTCGCGTCCTTCGCGCCCGCGCGCAACCGCTCCAGCATCCCTTCGAGGAAGTCCGGATCCACCGCGCCCTTCACCGCGCGCAACAGCCCCGCGATGACCTCCCGCCTGCCTTGCGCGTCCCCCGGCGGGGACTTCATCGCGCGCAGCGGCTCCCAGAGGGCGCAGGTGAGCCACAGCTCCTCCTCCGGTGAGAAGACGGACGGCGTGGCCGGGTCGCGCAGCTTCGCCTCCACCCGCTGCGCGCGCTCCTTCGCCTCGCGCGAGATGCGCTCCACCAGCGCGGGGTCCGCCTGCACGTGCTTCACCAGGTCGTCCAGCTCGCCGGCCTCCGCCTTGCGCAGGGCCTCCGCGGCCTCCGGCGTCAGGGCCTCCGGCTCCATGCCGGCGACGAGCGCCTCGTACTTGCGCACCACCTCCGCGTGCTTCTGGCTCCACTCGCGGAATTGCACGTCGAACACCACGTCCAGCACCGGGTTGTCCTCCGGCCGCACCCGCCCTGTCTTCTTCGCGGCCGTGGCCAGCAGCGCCCCCACGCACAGCGCCCGCCGCTCCTCCGGCGTGCGCCCGCTCCGGGCCGCCTGCGCGAGCAGCCCCGCGCCCAGCTTCTCCTGGAAGCTGCGCGTGCCCAGCTCCCGCACCACGCCCACCCGCAGCGAGTTCCGGGCCTCCATCGCGTCCAGGCCCTCCTGCGCCGCGAGCTTCGCGAGCGCCTGGCCCACGTGCTCGCTGAAGGCCTTCTCGTCGTAGCGCAGCCCTGGCTGCGGGCCCGCGCCCGCGATGAGCACGCCCAGGTGCTCCAGGGCGGCGCGGCCTTCGCGCGGTCCTCGGAGGCATGACAGGCCTTGTACTTCTTCCCGCTGCCACAGGGGCACGGGTCGTTGCGGCCGGGCTTGGATGGGCTCACGGCCGGCACCGTAAACGGAAAGCGCCCGGCCCTTCCACTCAAGGAAGGAGCCGGGCGCTCCCGGTGCTTCAGGACTGTCCGCCGACTACTGCGGCGAGAAGCCCAGCGTCAGCGCGAAGACGTGCGCCGAGCCGGAGTACGTGCCGGGGATGCCCGGCGCGCTGCTCTCCTTGTCCGCCAACGCGACGAACTGGTAGCCCAGGTCCGCGCGGAAGGGCCGGAGCTGGTAGCCCACGCCCAGCGTGCCCTTGATGCGGTTGGCATCCGGCAGGTCCGGCGTCAGCGTGGAGCCGGGGCTGGGAGACGGGTCGTACACGAAGCCCGCGCGCACCTGGAGCGCGTCCGTGACGCCGTACTCCGCGCCCAGGGAGTACTTCCACTTGGCGTGCCAGCGCTTGGGCAGCGGGTTGTCGATGGACGGGTCATCGAAGCGGATGGCCAGCTCCGAGAAGGTGGACCAGTCCACCCAGCTCGCGTCGAACGCCAGCATCAGCTTGTCGATGGGCGCGTACGACAGGCCCGCCGTCACGGTGGACGGCAGGACGACGCTCGCGTTGGCGTTCTGGTCCTTCAGGCGGCTCTGGAACTCCACCGGGATGTTCTGGAAGTCCGCCTTGCCCTTGAACTGGATGTCGATGGCGCTGCGGTAGTGCAGGCCCATCTTCAGGTTGTCCAGCACCGTGGCCTGCACGCCGACGTTGAAGCCGGAGCCCCAGTCCGCGCCGCCCAGGTGGATGGACCCCTCGCTGTTGACGAAGTCCAGGCCTCGGGTCAGCTCGATGGTGGCCCGCGCGATGTCCAGACCCACGCCGAAGCGGAAGCGCTCGTGGAGCTCATACGCGAACGTGGGGTTGATGTAGTACGTGGCCAGCGAGGATTCGAAGCCGCGGAAGCGGCCGCTGAAGCCATCCTCCCAGCGGCTGCGCGCGCCGAAGGGCGTGTACACGCCCACGCCGAACGCCGCCTTCTCGAACGGCTTGTACACGACGAACACGTGCGGCGGCGGAGACAGGGTCGTCTTCTGCCCTTCCGCCTCCGCGGAGCCCGTCCGCTGGAACGTGATGCTGGGGAGGATGCCCGTGTCGCCGAGCGTGATGTCCAGCTTCTTCACGCCGATGATGTTGGCCGCGTTGTAATAGATGGCGGAGGAGTCCTCCAGCCAGGCCGTGGCGGCGCCGCCCGTGCCGGTGGCGCGGGCGCTGTGGGTGTCAATCTGGAAACCCGCGGCCTGGCTCGTTCCAGCCGCCAGGATTGCCACGAGGGAGAGTGTCTTTTTCATGGGTGTGTGAGTCCTCTCTCAGGGGGCCGGTTACTGCGCCACGGTGCCGGTCTTCAGGAAGCCGATGAGCTGGTCCTGGGCCGCGTTGCGCACGGTTTCCGGAATTGCGGGGTTGTTGAGGAACGCGTGCCGCGCGGCCGCGGGCAGCGTGTCGATCTTGAACATGTACGTCGCCACGGTGCGCGGCGCCTTGGCGCGGTTCGCCGCGGCGATGAGCGCGTCGGTGTTCGCGTTCGGGATGACCTGGTCGCCTTCGATGTACTGGATGAACGCGCGGTGGACGTTCGCGTCCGTGCCCGCCGCCGCGTTGTTGTCCAGCAGGTAGGCGTAGTTGCGCGGATCCGCCGGGTCCAGGATGGTGTTCGCCAGCCCGATGAAGGTGTCGAACGCCGGGATGCCCGGGGTGATGCCCGCGGTGGCCAGCTGGCCGAGGAACGCGTCCCGCTGCGCCTGGAAGGCGGGCGAGGTCAGCAGCACGCTGGTCAGGTTGCCACCGGCCACGTTGAGCACCGAGCGGTGCACGCGCGACGAGACGCCGGAGGACAGCGTGCCCAGGATGCCGCCGAGGCTCTGGCCCACGTAGTCCACCTGGCTCGCGTCCAGCTTGCCGCCGCCCTGCGCGGTGAGCGCCGTGGACAGCTCCGGGCTGCCCAGCACGCGCAGGAACTGCGAGAAGTCCAGCACGTGGTGGCGGAAGTTGTCGCGCGTCGTGAACAGGTTGCCCAGGTTCAGGAAGTTCCAGCCGGAGATGACCGGGATGCCAGAGGCGTTGCGCTTGAAGTCACCGCCCTCGCACTTGTTGTCCGCCGCGCAGCGACCCTGCGACGGGGACGTGTTGTTGGAGCAGAACAGGTCGGCGGGAACCGGGCCGCGCTCCGCATCGCCGCAGGCCGCGCGGTTCGCATCCAGGCGCGCCACGCAGCGGCCGTAGGACACGCTGGCGCGGTTGGTCTCGCAGCGCTGGGTGGCGGGGTCGGCGCACGCGCCGTCATCCCCCACCGTGCCCGTGGTGCCGAGCACCGCCGCCGAGCCCACGCAGCTCGTGCGCTCACCGTGGTAGACGGCGTCCATCGCCACCACCGCGTAGCCCGCGGCGGTCAGCTTGTTGGCCACGCCCAGCACGGAGGTACGGTTGCTGGTGAGGCCGTGGCCGAACACCAGCACCGGGTAGCCCGTGGCGGGCGCCGCCGTGGCCGGCAGGAACAGCATGAACGGGTAGCGCGAGGGGCGCGGCTCGGCCGGGTTCAGCGTGTCGCTGGGGCCCGTCAGCAGGAACGGCGAGTTGGCCTGCACCTCGAAGGTGCCGCCAATGCCGTCGCTGGGCAGCCCCGAGGCGGTCATCACGGCCTTCACCTGCGCCGTGGTGGGCACCACGTAGTTCGGCGCCGTCGCGGCCCCGAGCGCGGTGGGCAGCGTGTAGAGGCCCTGGAGGACGGACGTGGTGCTCTGGGTGGTGAACGCCCAGCCCAGGGCGATCTGCGAGCGCTTCAGGCCCGCCTTCTCCAGCGCGTCGAAGTACGGCTTGTGGGCCGCGCGCACCGGCTCCAGCGCCGCCGCGAGCGAGTCCGGCACGGAGGAGATCTGGCTCTTGCCGCCGACGGCCACCGGGTTCGCCAGGCGCATCAGCGCGAAGGCGGTGGCCGGGGCGACCTTGCGGCCCTGGGTGTCCTTCAGCTCCGTGGTCAGCACCGCGCCGTACTGGGTCGCGCCATCCAGCGGCGCGTTCGGGCGGACCTGCAGCTGCTGGGGCACGGGGACGACGCCCGCGGTGCCCACGCTGGTGCCGCAGTCACCGGTCTTCTCCACCAGGCAGGGCGTCACGTCCGGCGCCGTGCCCTTGTCCAGGTTGGACAGCTTGAAGAACTTCACGCCCGCGGCGAGCGAGGACGCGTCCACGCGGGGGGCCGCGCCGTCCGCCGCCGTGCGGAACTGCGTGCCGTCCAGCACGCCGTGCGCGTCGCCGTTCTCCGACACGGTGGGGCCCGTGGTGGAGAAGCCGTCCAGGGTGTTGAGGCCCGTGAACAGCTGCTGCTGCAGACCCGCTTCCGCCGGGACGGGGAAGTTCAGGTGCGCGGGCGCCGTGCTGGTGGCCGGCACGCGCAGCAGGTCGTTGGGGAAGGGGATGATGATGGGCAGCCGCGCGTTGGCCGCCAGGTTGATGGTGGCCTCCGGCTGGTTGAGGACGCTGAAGGTCCACAGCAGGACGACGTCCTCGCGCTTGAAGCCCTTCGCCACCAAGCCTTCGATGAGGGGCGCGTAGCCGCGGCGCAGCTGCTCCAGCTGCAGCGCGCTGGCGGTCTGGGCGGCCAGACGCTTGGCGGGGTCCGTCTCCTTGGAGGGGATGATCTCCGTGGCCGGGGCGCAGTCCGGCGCGGTGAGGTCCTCGCAGGTGACCAGCGGCTTCACGGAGCTGGCGAAGGCCCACGTGGCCGACCCGATGACCGGGTTGCCCCCGTTGGTCTTCAGGCCGTTCTCACCGCCGATGAGCGCCACCGCGTAGCGGCCGCCCTTCGGCCAGGCCGGAAGGCCCGTGTTCGCATCCACCGGGGGGATGAGGTTGATGAGGTCCGTCGTCTCGTTGTACGCGATGGTCGGCGTCACCGGCTTCTTCGCCAGCGGCGTGCCCGCGTACAGGTCGATGAACACCACCGTCCGCTCGTTCACCGTGCGCGGATCCAGGTCCTGCACCTTGGTGGAGGCAATCGCGGACGTCGGGAACCCGTTGAGCGTGTTCAGGTAGTCGCGCGTGAACTCCTGCTCCGCGAGGGACGCGGCCGGGTTGATGGGCGCGTTCACCACGCCTCCCCGGATGGCCAGGTCATTGGGAGAGGGAACGACTGCGGGAGAACCCGTGGGATCGAACTCCGCGAGGCCGACGTTCGTATTCGGAGCTTCCTGCTCGATCTCAGGCGTGCAGGCAACAGCTCCCAGGGCCATGGCCCCAAGGAACAGCGATTTCTTCATGGTGGGATTCCCCTCCAGCCAAGGTGTACTGCTGGAAACGATTGAGTGAGTAGCACGCCCCTCTCTCCGTCACAAAGTGAGAGGGATTGACGCGACGAGTCAGGTGCGGGGTGGCGCCGTGCGGGTGCGGGTGGACGTCGCGCGGGGTGTGGGCGTGCGCAAGGGGCGCGGCGCGCGCGTGAACGCGGTTACGCTCCCGGCCCATGAAACGACTGCTGACTGTGTTGGCGATGACCGTGGCGTTGGGCGCGAGCGCGGAGGAGGCCGGGGGCCTGACGTGGACCGCGCCCGCGGAGTGGGCCGTCCAGCCCGCGCGGGCGATGCGCGCGGCGACCTACAAGGTGCCGGCGGCGAAGGGCGACGCGGAGGACGCGGAGCTGGCCGTCTTCTACTTCGGCGCGGGCCAGGGCGGCGCGGTGGACGCGAACGTGAAGCGCTGGGTGGCGCAGTTCCAGAAGCCCGACGGCAAGCCCGTGGATCCGGAGAAGGACGCGAAGACGAAGCAGGAGAAGGTGAACGGGATGCCCGTCACCACGGTGGAGGTGAAGGGCACGTACGCGGGCGGGGGCCCGATGATGGGACCGTCCGCGCCCAAGCCGGGCTTCAAGCTGCGGGGCGCCATCGTGGAGGGGCCGGAGGGCCCGCTCTTCTACAAGCTCACCGGGCCGGAGAAGACGGTGAACGGGGCGGAGAAGGGCTTCCGGAAGCTGGTGGAGTCGGTGAAGCCGGCGGCGAAGAAGTAGGCCGCGGGCTTCGGCAAGCGGATTGCTAAGGCCTGCCGGTACACGGCGCCCGAACGCCGAGCACCGGAGGCCCTACGTGTCCATGTGCCGCAGCCCTGAGTTCCTGAACCTCGTCTCCCGCGCCATCACCCTGTTCCCCGAGGACACCGTCCTGGGAGCGCTCCAGCAGATGTACCGCCATGGCGTGCAGGTGCTGCCCGTGGTGGAGGGGCGTGGGGGCGATCTGCTCGGGGAGGTGTCGGAGGACGAGCTGCACCGCGTGGCGCGCCGCCGCCCGCTGGCGCGGCTGGCTGAAATTCTGACCGTCAAGGCGCTGGCGGCGCCGGAAGAAACGACCGTCGAGCCGGTGGCGCCGCTGCGGCTGGCGGCGTCGAGCGGCTGGCTGCACTGATGATCCC
>NZ_RAWB01000503.1 GCF_003612055.1 Corallococcus llansteffanensis | reverse complement strand
CCCCTTCCCCGCCCCCCGGGGCATGGCCACCCTGCACGACGGAGCTGTTGGAAACCCACGGGAGAGGCGCAGCGATGAAGAAGCTGAAGGGGATGCGGGTGGCCGTGCTGGCGGCGGATGGCTTCGAGCAGGTGGAGCTGACGCGGCCGGTGAAGCGCCTGGAGAAAGAGGGCGCGCACGTCACCATCATCTCCCTCCACAAGGGCCGCATCCGGGGCATGAACCTGCTGGTGCCCGGCAAGAAGGTCCGCGTGGACGCCACGCTGCGCGAGGTGAAGGCCGCGGACTTCGACGCGCTGCTCCTGCCCGGCGGCTTCATGAACCCGGACTTCCTGAGGCAGAGCGCGCTGGCGCTGGACTTCGTGCGCGACGCGGACCTGCTGGACCTGCCCATCGCGGTCATCTGCCACGGGCCGTGGCTGCTCGCGTCCGCGGGGCTCCTGGAAGGCCGGCACCTCACGTCCTGGCCCGGCATCCGCAACGACCTGGAGAACGCGGGCGCGCACTGGACGGACGAGCCCGTGGTGCGCGACGGCAACTGGGTGTCCAGCCGCGGACCCCATGATCTGCTCGCCTTCGAGCACGCGCTGGTGGAGCTCTTCGCGGAGCGGATGACGCCCGCCATCGTCCAGCGGGAAGTGCCCGCGCCGCGCTGGCCCCGGCTCATCGCGGGGGGCCTCGCCGCCGTGGCCACGCTGGGGCTGGTGGCCCGGGGCCGCAAGGCGCTGGCCTAGCGCCTCACATCCAGCCCAGCTGGAGCTTCGCCACGTCCGTCATGCGGCCCTGGTCCCACTGCGGCTCCCAGACGAGTTCCACCTCGGTCTCCTTCACGCCGGGCACCGAGGACACCTTCTGGCGCACGTCCTCCACCAGCACCTGCCCCATGCCGCACCCGGGCGCCGTCAGCGTCATCTCGATGGACACGCGCTGCCCGCCCTCTTCCAGCGGCGTGACCTTGCACGTGTACACCAGGCCCAGCTCCACGATGTTCACCGGGATCTCCGGGTCGTACACCGTGCGGAGCTGCTCCCAGACCTGCTCCTCGCTGAACTCCCCGGGCGTGCCCTGCGGGGCCTCGTCCGGCGACTTCGCCTTCGCCGCGTAGTCCTCGCCCAGCACCGACGCGTTCTTCTCGTCGATGCGGAAGAGCTGGCCGTACGGATCCTGCACCGTGACGTTGCCGCCCAGCGTCTGCACCACCGTCAACTCCGAGCCCGCCGGCAGCGAGATCCTGTCCCCACTGGGGATGAGCATCGCGTCCACGTCGCGCTCGATGACCGTCATCGCGCCTCGCATCGTTCCCTCCCCTACTCTGTCGAAACCGACGTGGAGCGGCCATCCAGCGCCGCGTGCAGCGTGTGCCACGCCAGGCTCGCGCACTTCACCCGCGCCGGGAACTCGCTCACGCCCGACAGCACCGCGAGCTTGCCCAGCGTCTCCGGATCCACCTTCTCCGGCCCCTCGGTCACCAGCGTGTGCACGCGCTCGAAGAGGGCCTCCGCCTCCGCGCGCGTCTTGTCCTTCACCGCGCCCGTCATCAGCGACGCGGACGCCTTGGAGATGGCGCACCCCTGCCCCTGGAAGCCGATGTCGCGGATGACGTCGCCGTCCATCCGCAGCGTCACGGAGAGCTGGTCGCCGCACAGAGGGTTGTAGCCCTCCGCCGTGCACGTCGCGCCCTCCACCACCCGGAAGTTGCGCGGGCGCTTGGAGTGCTCCAGCACCACCTCCTGGTAGAGGTCCTTCAGGTCCGAGCTCACGCGAACACCTCCTTCACCTTGTGCAGCCCCTTCACCAGCGCGTCCACGTCTTCCGGCGTGTTGTAGAGCGCCAGCGACGCCCGCGCCGTGGCCGCCACCCCGAAGCGCTGCATCAGCGGCTGGGCGCAGTGGTGCCCGGTGCGGATGCAGATGCCCTCCTGGTCCAGGATGGTCCCCACGTCGTGCGGGTGGATGTCCCCGAACGTGAAGGACAGCACGCCCGTCTTCTTCGGCGCCGTGCCCACCAGCTTCAGCCCCGGCACCGACTCCAGCGCCTGCGTCGCGTAGGCGAGCAGCCACTGATCATGCTGGGCAACGGCGGACAGCCCCACGCCCTCCAGGTAGCGGATGGCCGCGGCCAGCCCCACCGCGCCCGCCATGTCCGGCGTGCCCGCCTCGAAGCGGTGCGGCACGCGGTTGTAGACGGTCTTCTCCATCGTCACGGAGAGGATCATGTCCCCGCCGCCCTGGTACGGCGGCAGCGACTCCAGCATGGAGAGCTTCCCGTACAGCACGCCGATGCCCGTGGGCGCGAAGAGCTTGTGCCCGCTGAAGGCGTAGAAGTCACAGCCCAGGTCCTGCACGTCCACCGGGAAGTGCGTCACCGACTGCGCCCCGTCCACCAGCACCGGGATGTTCTTCGCGTGCGCCTTCGCCACCAGCTCCTTGATGGGGTTCACGGAGCCCAGCGCGTTGGACACGTGGGTAATGGCCAGCAGGCGCGTGCGCTCGGTGAGCAGCGCGTCCACCGCGTCCATCCGCAGGGCGCCCTGCTCATCCACCGGAATCACGCGCAGCTTCGCGCCCGCCGCGTCGCACACCATCTGCCAGGGCACGATGTTGGAGTGGTGCTCCATGGCGGAGATGAGCACCTCGTCGCCCGGGCCCACGTGCTTGCGGCCGTAGGTGGCGGCCACCAGGTTGATGGCCTCCGTGGTGCCGCGCACGAAGATGATCTCCCGCGCGTCCTTCGCGTTCAGGAAGCGGCGCACCGTCTCGCGCGCGTCCTCGAAGGCCTGCGTGGCGCGCTCGGAGAGGATGTGCACGCCCCGGTGCACGTTGGCGTTGTCGTAGGTGTAGTAGTGCGTCAGCGCGTCCAGCACCGCCTGCGGCTTCTGCCCGGTGGCCGCGCTGTCCAGGTACACCAGCGGCCGGCCCCGCACCTCCTGCTTCAGGATGGGGAAGTCCCCACGCACGCGCGCGAGGTCGAATCCAGGCCCGTTCATCCCGTCACCTCCAGCCGGGTTCCGCCCGGCAGCTTCGCCGACAACAGCTCCTCCACCCGCGCGCGCACCGGCCCCTGCGGCACCGCGAGCACCAGCTCGCTCGCGAACGCCTGCGTCAGCATCCGCTCCGCTTCCGGCCGGGGGATGCCGCGCGAGCGCAGGTAGAACAGCGCGTTGTCGTCCAGCCGGCCCACCGCCGTGCCGTGCGCGCACTTCACGTCGTCCGCGAGGATCTCCAGCTGCGGCCGCGCGTCCACCTGCGCGCCCTCCGACAGCAGGAGGTTGCGGTTGGTCTGGCTCGCGTCCGTCTTCTGCGCGTCCTCGCGCACGCGGATGCGTCCATGGAACGTCCCGCGCGCGCGGTCGTCCAGCACGCCCTTGTAGAGCTCCCGGCTGGAGCAGCGGGGCACCGCGTGGTCCAGGTCGGTGCGGTTGTCCAGGTGCTGTGTGCCCCGGCCCACGAACAGGCCGTTGAGCACGCACTCTCCACCTTCGCCCGCGAACGCGGCGTGCACCTCGTTGCGCGCCACCGCCCCGCCGAACGAGAAGGCGTGCGACTGGAAGCGGCTGTCGCGCCCCTGCCGCGAGTACAGCCCGCCCAGGTGCAGCGCGGCGTCGCCCTCCGTCTGGAGCTTGTAGTGGTGCAGGCTGGCGTTGTCGCCCAGCGACACCTCCGTCACCGCGTTGGTGAAGGTCGCCTCCGTCCCCAGCCCCGCGTACGTCTCCACCAGCGTGGCCTCACTGCCCTCGCCCGCCACCACGACGATGCGGGGGCTCGCCAGCACGGGCCCGCTGCCACCGCGCGCGAGGAAGAGCAGCTGCACCGGCACCTCGCTCAGCGCCCGGGGCGCGAGCGTGAGCAGCGCGCCCTCTTCCAGCAGGGCCGCGTTGAGCGACGTGAAGGCATGCGCCCCCAGCCGCGTGCGCTGGCCCAGCGTCCGCTCCAGCAACTCACCGTCCTCGCGCAGCGCCTGCGACAGCGGCTTGAGCACCACCCCGCGCGGCAGGCCCGTGAGCACCGACAGCGCCGGCACGAAGCGCCCGTCCACGAAGACAAGCCGGGGGCCGGGCAGCGACAGCCGCGCCACCGCCGCCGCCACGTCCTCGCCCGCGTACACGTCCCGCGCGGGCTGGAAGGGGTGCGACGACAGCGCGGCGAGCGGCGTGTACTTCCACTCCTCGTCCTTCGACGTGGGCAGCCCCGCCGCCTCGAAGTGGCGCAGGCCCTCCGCGCGCAGCGTCTTGAGCCACGGGGGCGCGTTCGCGCTCCCGCGCGTCTGGAAGGCCCGGGCCATCTCCAGATATTGGGCGAGGCCCGCGCTCATCGCCGCGCCTCCTTCGCCTTGCCGGCCCCGACGCCCTCCCCACCCAGCCAGGCGTAGCCCTTCTCCTCCAGCTCCAGCGCCAGCTCGCGCCCACCCGAGCGCACGATGCGGCCCGCCGCCATCACGTGCACGTGGTCCGGCACGATGTAGTCCAGGAGCCGCTGGTAGTGCGTAATCACAATCATGGCCCGGTCCGGCGCGCGCAGCGCGTTCACGCCGCCCGCGACGATGCGCAGGGCGTCGATGTCCAGGCCCGAGTCCGTCTCGTCCAGCAGCGCCAGCTTCGGCTGGAGCACCGCCATCTGGAACACCTCGTTGCGCTTCTTCTCTCCGCCGGAGAAGCCCTCGTTCACCGAGCGGCCCATGAAGGCGCTGTCCAGCTCCACCAGCTTCGCCTTGTCCTTGGCGAGCTGCATGAAGTCCATCGCGTCCAGCTCCTCCTCGCCCTTCGCGCGGCGCTGCGCGTTGAGCGCCGTGCGCAGGAAGTGCAGGTTGCCCACGCCGGGAATCTCCACCGGGTACTGGAACGCCAGGAACACGCCCGCCTTCGCGCGGTCCTCCGCGTTCGACGCCAGCAGGTCCTTGCCGTCGAAGCGCACGCGCCCCTGCGTCACCACGTACGTCTCACGCCCCGCCAGCACGCCCGCGAGCGTGCTCTTGCCGGAGCCGTTGGGCCCCATGATGGCGTGCACCTCGCCGGGGGCGATCTCCAGGTTGATGCCCTTGAGGATCTCCTTGTCGCCCACGCGCGCGTGCAGGTCCTGAATGCTGAGCAGCGACATCAACCCACGCTCCCTTCGAGGCTCACACCCAACAGCTTCTGCGCTTCCACCGCGAACTCCATGGGCAGCTCCTTGAAGACCTGCCGGCAGAAGCCATTCACGATCATCGACACCGCGTCCTCCTGGGAGATGCCCCGCTGCCGGCAGTAGAAGAGCTGGTCCTCGCCAATCTTCGACGTGGACGCCTCGTGCTCCACCTGCGCCGTGGGGTTCTTCACCTCGATGTACGGCAGCGTGTGGGCGCCGCACTTGTCACCAAGCAGCAGCGAGTCGCACTGCGTGTAGTTGCGCGCGTTCGCCGCGCTCTTGAGCATCTTCACCTGCCCCCGGTACGTGTTCTGGCCACGCCCGGCGGAGATGCCCTTGGACACGATGGTGGACCGGGTGTTCTTCCCGATGTGGATCATCTTCGTGCCGGTGTCCGCCTGCTGGCGGTGGTTGGTGAGCGCCACCGAGTAGAACTCGCCCACCGAGTCGTCGCCCTTGAGGATGACGCTGGGGTACTTCCAGGTGATGGCCGAGCCGGTCTCCACCTGGGTCCACGAAATCTTGGAGCCCCGGTGCGCGATGCCGCGCTTGGTGACGAAGTTGTAGATGCCGCCCTTGCCTTCAGCGTCGCCCGGGTACCAGTTCTGCACGGTGCTGTACTTGATGGACGCGCCGTCCAGCGCCACCAGCTCCACCACCGCGGCGTGCAGCTGGTTGGTGTCGCGCATGGGCGCGGTGCAGCCCTCCAGGTAGCTCACGGAGGCGCCCTCGTCCGCGACGAGCAGCGTGCGCTCGAACTGGCCCGTGTCCGCCGCGTTGATGCGGAAGTACGTGGACAGCTCCATGGGGCACTTCACGCCCTTGGGCACGTAGCAGAAGGAGCCGTCGCTGAAGACCGCGGAGTTGAGCGCCGCGAAGAAGTTGTCGGAGAACGGAACCACCGTGCCCAGGTAGCGCTCGATGAGCTCCGGGTGCTCGCGCACCGCTTCGGAGAACGAGCAGAAGATGACGCCCGCCTTGTAGAGCTTCTCCCGGAAGGTGGTGGCCACCGACACGGAGTCGAACACCGCGTCCACCGCCACGTTCTGCAGCCGCTTCTGCTCCTCCAGCGGGATGCCCAGCTTCTCGTAGGTGCGGAGGATCTCCGGATCCACCTGCGACAGGCTGTCCTTCTTCGGCTTCTGCTTGGGCGCCGAGTAGTAGCGGATCGCCTGGTAGTTGATGGGGTGGTACTTCACCGCCTGCCAGGTGGGCTCCTTCAGCGTGAGCCAGTGCCGGTACGCCTTCAGGCGCCAGTCGAGCATGAACGCGGGCTCGTTCTTCTTGCGCGACAGCACGCGGATGACGTCCTCGTCCAGGCCGGGCGGCAGCGTGTCCGACTCCACCTCCGTGACGAAGCCCGCTTGGTACCCCTTGCGGGTCAGCTCCTGGATCGTTTCGGTGCTGCTCATGACCGGACTCCCGTCACGGAAGAAGGAAGGGCGCTGGAAAGCCCCAGGCCCACCAGCCGCTCGGGCATGCGCGGCGCGGGCGCGCGCAGGTCCGCGAGCGTCAGCCGCCCCAGGGCCTCCTGGATGGCCTGGTTGATGAGCCGCCAGTGGCCGCGCACCTGGCAGACGGCCTCCAGCTCGCAGGGCACCGCGGGCGACGTGTGCTGGCCGCACTCGGTGAGGGCCACCGGGCCCTCCAGCGCCGTCACCAGCTCCGCCAGGGAGATGGCCTCCGCGGGACGCGCCAGGCCGTAGCCTCCGCTCGCGCCGCGGTGGGACACCACCAGCCCCGCCTGCAACAGGCCCTTGAGGACCTTGCTCGCGGATGGAAGCGAGACACGCGTGCGGGCCGCCAGCTCTCGCGTGGTGCGGGTTTCCCCGTCCGCGCGCGCCAGCTCGGCCATCAGCACGATGCCGTAGTCGGTCATCTTGCTCATCCGGAGCATGTGTGGGGGTGTCTCCTGTGGCTTCGCGGGCCCGATGCCCAACGGCCTCTTACGTAATGTGGACCTATTCAGTCCACATTCAAATCAGGGTGGTACTTCCGCCCCTGCCGGGAGGGCGTCCAGGTTGGGCACCGCCCACTGGCGCCCGCGCGGGGTCGCTGGCCTTGGCCGGTCAAGCTAGGGTGCGGCCGTCCGCTTCCCGCGTCCGCGGCACGCTTCAAACCAGGAGAGCCCCACCGATGCGCCGTCCCCTGCCCCTGCTGCTCACCGCGCTGGCCCTCGCCCTGGTGGGCTGTGAGAAGAAGTCCGCCC
>NZ_RAWB01000502.1 GCF_003612055.1 Corallococcus llansteffanensis | reverse complement strand
GGCGTGGTGGGTGGCACCGGCAGCGGTGAGGGGATGGCGATTGGCGGCGGTCGCGCCCAGCCCATCAACCTTCCCGAAACGGGCACGCCGCCGGAGCCGCTGTCCGCGAACCTGTTGCCCGAGTACCCCTCCGAGGCCCGCTCCAAGGGTCAGGAGGGGATGGTCATCCTCAAGGGTGTCGTCGAGGTGGACGGCCGGGTCACCGGGCTCAAGGTGATGCGCGGTGACGAGCCCTTCGCCAGCGCCGCGCTGGCCGCCGTGCGCACCTGGCGCTTCCGGCCCGCCGTCGTGTCCGGCCAGCCCACCGCCGTCTTCCGCATCTTCAAGGTCCCCTTCCGCCTCAAGTCCTGACGCCCCTCTTCCCCGGGAAAGCCACCGCCATGAACTTCAACCTCAAGGAAATCTACGCGCACATGGGTGTCTTCGCCCTGTGCATCGCCTGGACGCTGGTCGCCTTCGCGGTCGCGTCGCTGGCCGTGTTCTTCGAGCGCCTGTTCGTCTACTTCCGCTCGCGCGCCGCGTCCCGCCACTTCGCCGGCCGCGCCGGTCCGCTCCTCGCGCAGCAGCAGCACGACGCGCTGGTGAAGGAGGCGGAGGGCAACAAGAGCAGCCACCTGGCGATGATGCTGGGCGGCGGCATGAAGACGTTCCTGTCGAAGTCGCGCGCGCCCGCCGGCAAGCTGGGCGCGGTGGAGCTCACCCGGCGCGACCTGGTGCGCATCAACGAGCGCATCACCGCGGACGTGCGCCGGGGCATGTCGGTGCTGGCCACGGTGGGCTCGGTGGCGCCGTTCGTCGGGTTGCTCGGCACGGTGGTAGGCATCATCGAGGCCTTCGCCGGCATCGCGAAGGAGGGCTCCGGCGGCCTGGGCGCGGTGTCCGCCGGCATCGCCGAGGCGCTCGTCGTCACCGCGCTGGGCCTGCTCGTCGCCATCCCCGCGGTGCTGATGTTCAACTTCCTGTCCACCCGCGCGGACGCGCTGCTGCTCTCCCTGGAGCAGGCGCGCAGCGAGTTCATGGACCACCTGGAGGACATGGCCGGCGACAAGCGCGCGGTGGCCGGACACGGGCCGCAGCACCCGAACAGCGCGGACGTCGTCTCCACCCGCGGCGAGGCCACCGATGTCGGCCACGCGTAGGAGCATCACCCCGGAGATGAACGTGACGCCGCTGGTGGACGTGGTCCTCGTCCTCCTGATCATCTTCATGGTCGTCACGCCGCAGCTGGAGGCGGGCGCCGCGGTGGAGCTGCCCGTCGCGACGAACCCGGATCCGGAGAACAAGAACCTGGAGCCCACGACGGTGAGCCTCGCGGCCAACGGCTCCTTCTTCCTGGACCGCAAGCAGCTCACGCGGGACGCGCTGGTCGTGGAGCTGAAGACGCTGCACCAGGCGAAGCCGGACGCGCCCGTAGTGCTCAAGGCGGACCGGGGCGTGGCGTACCAGCAGGTGCGCGGCGTCTTCAAGGCGATGCAGGACATTGGATTCCCGGGCATCAGCCTGCAGGTCATCGACCGGCAGAAGAAGTAAGGGGAGGCACGCGCCATGGCTTTCGACGTCGGTGGCAGCAAGGGCGGCATCCGCCCCACGATGAACGTGACGCCCCTGGTGGACGTGGTGCTGGTCCTCCTCATCATCTTCATGGTCGTCACGCCACTGATGACCAAGCACCTGTGGATGAACGTGCCAGCGAAGGCGGACAAGAAGGAGGCCACGCCACCTCCGCCGCCGGATGCGAAGCCCCCCGTGGTGCTCACGGTGGACAAGGCGGGCACGCTGCGCATCAACCACGAGGAAGTGCCGCGCGACCAGGTGGTGGTCCGCCTGCAACGCATGCTCAACGCGCGAGCGGACAAGATCGTCTTCTTCGACGCGGGCGACGCGGTGCCGTACGGCAGTGCCATGGAAGTGCTGGACCTGGCGCGGGGTGGGAACATCACCGTCGCCGTGTTGCCGGAGCGGCTCGCGGACTGAGTCGCGCAGCGGGTGTCCCGCGCGCGGTGTGAGCCGCGCGCGGTCCGTGACACCGAGTTTTCCGTTCCCCGCCAGAGACGTCACAAACCCTTCATCCCAATGCCACGGGCGTCGCGTTGATTGCGCGTCGCTGTCGGCAAGGAGAGCCGTGTTGTCTCGTTCGAACTTCGTGCGCGCATTCGTCGCGTCACTCGTGCTCATCACCCTGCCTGCCTTCGCGCAGGCCCCCGGCGCCGAGCCGACAGCGCCCCTTGCGCCTTCCCCTTCCGCCACGCCCGGCACGCAGCCCGCCGGGGAGCTTCCGCCTGCGCCGGACCCTTCCGCTCCGGCCGCCGCGCAGTCCGGCACCGTGACGGACCCCACCGCGGCTCCGTCTGAAGGCACCGCGCCCTCCGAGGCCACCGCGTCCGACGAGGGCGCGATGGGCGACGAGGCGCTCGCGGAGTCCTCCACGCCGCCGCCCGGCTTCACCGGCATCTACGGCCGGCTGACGGACGAGGCCAACGGAGAGGGACTCATCGAGGCCACCGTGAAGGTGGTGACGGGCTCGCAGAAGCAGGCCCTCACCGACCTGGATGGCAACTACCGGCTCGCGCTGCCGCCGGGCAAGTACGACCTGCGCGCCTTCTACGACGTGTACCAGGGCCGCCGCATCACCGGCGTCGTCGTCACGCAGGGCAAGGCCACGAAGCTGGACGTCGCGCTCGGCGCGGACGTGGGCGCGGTGCAGGAGGTCGTCGTCGAGGCCCGCTCCGACCGCCGCGCCGAGGGCGCCCTGCTCCAGGACCGCAAGAAGGCCGCCGCCGTCTCCGACGCCATCAGCGCGCAGGAGATTGCCCGCACCCCCGACTCCAGCGCCGGTGACGCGGTGAAGCGCGTGGTCAGCGCCACCGTCGTGGACGGCCGCTACGTGCTCCTGCGCGGCCTGGGTGGCCGCTACGCCACCACGCTGCTCAACGGCGCGCTGCTGCCCAGCCCGGAGCCGGACGAGCCCAGCGTGCCGCTGGACCTGTTCCCCACGAGCCTGCTCGCCAACCTCAACGTGGTGAAGAGCTACACGGCGGACCTGCCCGGCACCTTCGGCGGCGGCACGCTCCTCATCGAGACCAACACCTACCCGTCCCAGTTCGAGTTCAAGCCGCGCCTCACCCTGGGCGGCGACACGGTGACGACCTTCCGCGAGCGCAACTCGCAGGCGCAGGGCGGCTTCGGGGAGACGCTGGGCTTCGCCAGCGCCAGCCGCGACCTGCCCGACTCGATTCCCCGCGACCACCGCCTGGGCGCGGGCAGCGAGTCCGCGCAGCAGCTGGAAGGCCAGTGGGAGTCCTTCACCAACGTCTGGGAGAAGCGCACCACGCGCGCCGCGCCCAACCTGGGCCTGGGCGCGTCCCTGGGCGACACGCTGCGCTTCGGCAACCAGCGCCTGGGCTACCTGGCCACCGTCAACTACGGCCACCGCGACGGCGTGCAGGTGGGCGACTTCGCCCGCGCGTCCCGCGACGAGTCCGGCTCGCTCGTGTCCCAGGACGTCGCGCGCACCACGCAGGGCTTCTCCACCGCGAACCTCAGCGGCCTGGCCAGCGTGGGCTACCAGTTCGACCGCGACAACGAGCTGACCTTCTTCAGCCTCTACACGCGCGGCACCGACACGCGCACGTACTCCGCCAACGGCAACAACAACGTGCGCGGCGACACCTACGCCAGCACCCGCCTCCAGTTCATCACCCGCGCGCTGTCCTTCAACCAGCTCCGGGGCTTCCACCGCCTGGGCCTGCTGGGCGACGCGGAGCTGGACTGGCAGGGCAACTTCTCCCGCGTGGACCGCGACGAGCCCGACACGCGCGACACCCTCTACAGCGCCAGCCTGGGCGACCCCGGCGCGCAGCTGTCCTTCCCCAACCAGCCCAACAGCGGCGAGCGCTTCTTCGCGGAGCTGGGCGAGACGTCCACCGGCGGCAGCCTCAACCTCACCCTGCCCTTCACCTCCGGCCTGCGCGTGAAGGTGGGCGGGCTCACCCAGGTGTCCTTCCGCGACTTCAACGCGCGCCGCTTCCGCTACCTGCTGAACGAGACGCCCGTCGACCGCACCCAGTCCCCCGAGCAGCTCTTCTCGCCGGAGAACGTGGGCAACGCCATCACCGTGCGCGAGACGACCCGCTCGGACGACGCGTACAACGCCTTCCTGGGCATCTACGCCGGCTACGTGTCCGCTGACTACCAGCCCCTGGAGCCCCTGCGCCTGGTGGGCGGCGTGCGCCTGGAGTCGTCCACGCAGGACCTCACGCTGAAGGACCCGTTCACCGGCGTGGAGGGCGAGGGCGGCACGGACTCCAGCTACCTGGACGTGCTGCCGTCGTTCAACGCCATCTACGCGCTGTCGGAGAAGGTGAACCTGCGCGCGGGCTACAGCTACACGCTGGCGCGGCCCACGTTCCGGGAGCTGGCGCCCTTCATCTTCTTCGACTTCGTGCGCCGCCGGAACGTGTCCGGCAACCCCGACCTGCTGGAGACGCGCATCCACAACGTGGACGCGCGCGTGGAGTGGTTCGTGGGGGACAACGAAGTGCTCGCCGCGAGCGCCTTCTACAAGCGCTTCCAGGACCCCATCGAGCGCGTCATCCGCAACCCGGACAGCGGGGACCTGGGCTTCGAGAACGCCGCGGGCGCGGACAGCTATGGCCTGGAGCTGGAGGCGCGCACGTCGCTGGCGCGCTTCAGCCCCGCGCTGCGCCCGGTGCGCGTGGGCGCGAACCTCACGCTCATCCAGTCGCAGGTGGACCTGGGGAACTCCGCGGTGGTGGGCGCGCAGACGAACAAGGACCGTCCGCTCCAGGGCCAGTCGCCCTACGTGGTCAACGTCAACGTGGGCTACGAGCGGCCGGAGAGCGGCACCGAAGTGGCGGTCCTCTACAACGTGTCCGGCCAGCGCATCAGCGAGGTCGGCGTGCAGGGCCTGCCGGATGTGTACGAGCGGCCCTTCCACCGCGTGGACCTCACCCTCACCCAGAAGTTCGGCGCGACGCAGCTGAAGCTGACCGCCGCGAACCTCCTCAACGCGTCCGTCACCCTCCGCCAGGGGGACGTGACGGTGCAGACGTACAAGCCCGGCATGGCGTTCACCGCCGCGCTCGGCTGGGCCCTGTAGCTCCCATTTCCCCTTGAAAGGACGTCACCCATGAAGCGCCTGTTTGCATCCGTCCTCGCCCTCTCCAGCCTGACGCTGCTGCCTGCCTGCGGCGACGACAAGGACCCCGACAACAAGCCGGACGGTGGGGACCCGCAGTCCACCGCGCAGGACGTGAGCGCGAACATCACCGAGGACACGACGTGGAAGGCGGGCACCACGTACACGCTGAAGAACTACGTGTTCGTGGAGAAGGGCACGCTGACCATCGAGGCGGGCACCACCATCCTGGGCGACCAGGGCAGCGCGCTGGTCGTCACGCGCGAGGCGAAGCTGAACGCGGTGGGCACGGCGGAGAAGCCCATCGTCTTCACCAGCGCGCAGGCGGCGGGCGCGCGCGCGGCCGGTGACTGGGGCGGCGTGGTGCTGCTGGGCAAGGCGCGCATCAACGTGGCCGGCGGCGAGAACACCATCGAGGGCTTCTTCGCCACGAGCGGCGACGTGAAGACGAAGTACGGCGGCACGGACGACGCGCACGACTGCGGCAAGCTGAAGTACGCGCGCATCGAGTTCGCGGGCTACGAGCTGGCCGAGGACAACGAGCTCAACGGCCTGACGACGGGCGCGTGCGGCACCGCGACGGACATCGACTACGTGCAGGTGCACAAGGGCGCCGACGACGGCGTGGAGATGTTCGGCGGCACGGCGGGCCTGAAGCACATCCTCATCAGCCAGCCGGACGACGACGGCCTGGACTACGACCTGGGCTACCGGGGCAAGGTGCAGTTCCTGGTGGTGCAGCAGAACGCCACGGTGGGCAACCGCGGCATCGAGGCCTCCGGCAACAAGAACGACAACGCCGCGCAGCCGCACACGGCGCCGGAGATCTGGAACGCGACGTTCATCGGCTCCGGGCGCGCGGCGGGCACCACGCCCGCGCAGGAGGGCCTGGTGTTCAACACGGGCGCGGGCACGATTCTGCGCAACGTCATCGTCGCGAGCTTCGCGGACAAGGCCATCGACGTGGACGGCACGGCCTCCGCGGCGCTGTGGAACGCGGCCACGCCGGAGCTGAGCATCCAGGGCGCGCTGTTCTGGTCCAACAAGGCGGACACGGTGTCCATCCCCAACGCGCCGAACCCCAAGAAGGACGCGGCGGGCACGGTGACGGATCCGGACGTGAGCAAGTTCGTGGAGGCGGAGAAGGTGCTGGCCACGGGCCTGAACAACAAGGTGGCGGATCCGCAGCTCACCGCGGCGCTGAACCTGGACGCCCCGAACTTCGCCCCGGCGGCGGGTTCGCCGGCGCTCAACCCGGACAACGCGGCCACGCCCGGCGCGGGCTTCGACACCAGCGCGCGCTTCGTCGGCGCGGTGGGCACGAGCAACTGGATGGCCGGCTGGACCGCGTTCCCGAAGAACTAGCCTTCAGGCGTGTGACACCGTGACTGCGTGCTCCCGGGCCTCCAACCCGGGGGCACGCGGTCTTTTTCTGACCAGGTGCCGGGGACTACGACTGCAGGCCCGCCGACTCGTCCTGCGCGCCGACGAGGGACTCCGGGCTGTTGCCGTTCTCGGTGAACAGCGTGCCTCCGGCCACCGGACGCACCTTGGGGGGACGGCCGCGACGGCGCGGGGCGTTCTCCTCGGAGCCCGGGGCCATGCCCACCGGCTCCACCGCCGTGGGCTGCCCTTCCGCCCGGCCTGCCTTGCGCGTCGGACGCGGCAGGTGGATGGCCTCCAGCTTCGCTCCCAGCTCCGCGTCGTCCTCCGCGAACACCTTCGCGTACGCCAGCGCCCGCTGCCCCTTCTGCAACAGCGACTCCTGGCTCTCGTTCAACACCTGCCGCGCGGCATCCAGCGCCGCCTGCGCGCGCGCCACCGCCTCCGCCTTCTCGCGCACCTGCGCCGCGGACTCGCCCAGCACCGCCGTGTCCACGTCCGGGAACTTCACGTCCGCCAGGTCCGTGGCGAACAGCTCGAGCAACGCGCGCAGCGCGGGAGAGATGGAATCGTTCTCGGGGAAATCGAACATGGGTGGGCCTCCTCACAAGGCGTTGAGGCCGCCTATCTGCCCAGATGTTCAGTGCTCTTTCAAGGGGTCCCTTCGCGGGCCGGAAACTCGGCCTCGCCTGCTTCGTCAAGGGGCTGCCTTGAAACCTCGCGGATCAATCCACCCGCACCAGCGCCACGTCCCGCACCCCCACCGACGGATCCACGTCCACCGCCAGGAAG
>NZ_RAWB01000501.1 GCF_003612055.1 Corallococcus llansteffanensis | reverse complement strand
CATCGGGATGGCTCTTCTGGGGGGGACGAGAGGGGAAAGCGGAACTCAGGAGGCGCGGGGGCGCGCGGTCGGAGCGGTGTCGAGCGCCTGGGTGACCTCGGCATCGCTGAGGGCGCCGATGTCGTCGACGAGGGCCTGCTCGATACGCTCGGCGAGCGCGGCGAGGACAGGGGCCTCGAACAGCACCCGCACGGAGAGGGACAGCTCGAAGCGCTCGCGCACGCGGGCCATGACCTGGGTGGCGAGGATGGACTGGCCGCCGAGCGCGAAGAAGTCGTCCAGCACGCCCACCGTCGGCAGGCGCAGCACCTCGCACCAGATCTCCACGAGGATCTCCTCGGTGAGCGTGCGCGGGGCGACGGGCGGCTCTGTCCGCTGGAGCGCGTCGTGCGCGGGGACGGGCAGCGCGCGGCGGTCCACCTTGCCGTTGGGCGTGCGGGGGAACGCCTCCAGCGCGATGAAGGCCGACGGCACCATGTGTTCGGGCAGCCGTTCACGCAGGAAGCGCGGGAGCGCGTCCAGGGCGGGCGTCGTGCCCGGCGTGCCGAGGACGTAGGCGATGAGCTGCTTGCCGCCCGGGCCCCGCTCGTGGACGGCGACCAGGGCCTCGTGTACGCCGGGGTGTTGGCGCAGCGTGGCTTCGATTTCGCCCAGCTCGATGCGGAAGCCGCGGATCTTCACCTGGTCATCCACGCGGACGACGAACATCAGCGAGCCGTCCGGCAGGAAGCGCGCGAGGTCGCCCGTGCGGTACAGCCGGGAGCCCGGCGCGCGCGCGAACGGATCCGGCAGGAACCGGTCCGCGGTGAGGTCCGGCCGGCCCAGGTAGCCGCGCGCCAGCCCCGCGCCCGCGATGTACAGCTCGCCCGTCACGCCAGGAGGCACGGGCTCATGGCGGGCATCGAGCACGTACACGCGGGCATGCGGGATGGGACGGCCGATGGGAGGCGCGCCGCCGCCGGGCTGGCAGCGGGCCATCGTGGTGCAGATGGTCGTCTCCGTGGGCCCGTAGGCGTTGATGAAGCGACGGCCCTGGGCCCAGCGGTCCACGAGCTCCGCGGAGCACGCCTCGCCTCCCGCGATGACGGAGCGCAGCGCGGGCAGCTCCGTGGCGGGCAGCGTGGCCAGCACCGACGCGGGCAGCACGATGACGGTGACGGCCTCCCTGCGCAGCAGCTCCGCGAGCTCGGGGCCGCCCACCACATCCGGCGGTCGCAGCAGCAGCTTCGCGCCCACCGCGAGCGTCATGAAGACGTCCGACACGGAGACGTCGAAGCCGAACGACACGAACTGCAGCACGGTGCTGTCCGGGAAGATGCCGAAGCCTTCAATCTTCGCGAGCACCAGGTTGTAGAAGGCCCGGTGCTCCACCTCGACGCCCTTGGGGCGGCCCGTGGAGCCGGAGGTGTAGATGACGTAGGCCAGGTGCTCCGGCCCCACGCCGCTGTCCACCGGCGTAGTGGGCGCGCGCGCCAGCGCTTCCGCGTCGCCCGTCCAGTCCACCACCGTCGGCGCCGGAGCGCCCTGGGCCGCGATGCCGGCGACCAGCGTCTTCGCCCGAGCGCCCAGCCCAGGGCCGGACACCACCGCGTGCATGCGCGAGTCGGTCATCATGAACGTGAGCCGGTCGTCCGGATGGGCCGGGTCCAGCGGCACGTACACGCCGCCCGCCTTCACGATGCCGAGCACCGCGCACACGAGCTCCGGGCTCCGCTCCATCAAGAGCCCGACGCGCACCTCCGGCCCCACGCCCAGGCCCCGCAGGTGCGAGGCGACCTGGTTGGCGCGGGCCTCCAGCTCGCCGTACGTCCAGCGCACGTCGCCGGACTGCACCGCGATCTTCTGGGGCTCGCGGCGCGCCTGCGCCTCGAAGAGGGCGTGGCTGCACCCTTCGGGCGCGTGGGTGCCGGTGTCGTTCCAGGCCTCCAGCATCCGCTGGCGCTCCCCGGCGGAGAGCAGGGGCAGGGTGTCGAAGGGGTGACCCGGCCGGGCGACGGCCGCGCCCAGGAGCGCCACGAAGTGGTCGAACATCCGCGTGGCGGTGCCGGGCTCGAACAGGTCGGTGTTGTATTCGAGCGAGAAGGTGGGCCCTTCTGGCGGGAAGTCCACCACGAGCGTGAGGTCGAAGCGGGCCTTGTCGGTGTGGATCTCTCCCACAGAGGCGACCGTCAGGCCCGGCAGGAGCCGGGCCGGCGCGGGGCTGTCCTGCACCACGAGCATCACCTGGAACAGCGGGGCGTGGGACAGCTCGCGCCGCGCACCGAAGGCGCCCAGGACGTCGTTGAAGGGCAGCGCGCCGTGCTCGTAGCCCGCGAGCGCGACCCGCCGCACGCGCGCGAGCAGCTCGCGGAACGTGGGCGTGCCCTGGAGGTCGATCCTGAGCGCGAGCGTGTTGACGAAGAAGCCCATCAGCCCCTTCGCCTCGGGAGGCGCGCGCGACGCGAACGGCGTGCCCACCACCACGTCACGCTGTCCCGAGTAGCGCGACAGCCACGCGGAGTACGCCGCGAGCAATGCCATGAACGGCGTGGCCTGCTCCCGTCGGCCCAGGGCCTCCAGGTCCGCGAGCAGCCCCCGGGGCACGGTGCGCGTCAGCGTGGCGCCGTGGAACGTCTGGACCGGCGGCCGGGGATGATCCGGCGTGAGGGCCAGCACCGGCAGCTCTCCGCCCAGGTGCTCCGTCCACCAGGACAACAACCGCTCGCGCTCGGGGCCCTGGAGCTGCGCGCGCTCCCATGCGGCGACGTCACGCGCCTGGACGGGGAGCTCCGGCAGCGGCGAGGGCCTTCCTTCCGCGAAGGCGGGGTAGAGCGCTTCCAGCTCCCGCAGCAGCAGGTCCACCGAGGCGCCGTCGAAGATGGCGTGGTGCGCGGTCAGCAGCAGGTGGGAGCGCTGGTCGTCCCACCGCAGCAACAGCCCGCGCAGGAGCGGCGGCTGTCGCAGGTCGAAGGGCTTGCGCGCCTGGGCCTGCTCGCGGGCCTCGGCCTCCGCGAGCGGATCCGGGACGGCCTCCAGGTCCACGACCTCCCACGGGAAGGGCCCGGGAGGAACGACATGGAGGCGGGGCTGCCCGTCCCGGGCGACGAAGCCCGTCCGCAGCACCTCGTGGCGGCGCAGCACCTCCGTGAGCGCCCGCTCCAGCACGGCGACGTCGAGCACCCCCTGGAGCTGGAGGCGCACGGACGTGTTGTAGAGCGCGGCGTCGTCGACGAGCTGGTCGATGACCCACAGCCGCTCCTGCGCGAAGGACAGCGGGCCGTCCGCGTCCGGCGCGCGCGTGACGGGCGGAAGCGTGGAGGAGGGCGCGGCGTCCAGCCAGCGGGCAAGCCCGGCCAGCGTCCCGGTCTCCAGGACGACGCGCGGGGGCACGTCGCGGCCCAGGTGGCGGCGCAGCTCCGTCACCAGCTTCGCGGCGAGCAGGGAGTGCCCGCCCAGGTCCATGAAGTGCTCATCCCGGTGCACGGACTCCAGCCGCAGCACCTGCCGCCACACGGGAAGCAGGAGCGCTTCGGTGGGCGTGAGGACGACGTCTGGGGTGGGGGCTCGCGGCTCGGCCTCCGGCATGGGCAGGGCGGCCCGGTCCACCTTCCCCGCCACGGTGAGCGGCAGGGCTTCCAGGAGCACGAACGTGGCGGGGACCAGGGGCTCGGGCAGCTTCGCGCGCAGGGCCTGACGCAGCGTCGCGGGCGTGGCGGCGCCGCGCGGCACCACGTAGGAGACCAGCCGCCGCTCGGTGCCGGGGTCCTCGCGCAGGACGGTCACGCTCGCGCGGACCTCCGGGAGCAGCGCCAGGGCGGCGTCGATCTCTCCCAGCTCGACCCGGTGTCCGCGCAGCTTCACCTGCTGATCCGCGCGACCGAGGAACTCCAGCGCGCCATCCTCGCGCCTGCGCGCCAGGTCTCCGGTGCGATACATCCGCGCGCCCGGCGCCGGGCTGAACGGATCCGGAAGGAACTGGCGCGCCGTGAGCGAGGGGTCGTCCAGGTAGCCGCGCGCCAGCGTCTCCCCTCCGATGAAAAGGGCTCCGGGCGTGCCAGGGGCCACCGGTCGCAGCGCGGCGTCGAGCAGGTGGACGGACACGCCATCGAAGGGCCTGCCGATGGCCAGCGGCGCGCTGCCTTCCGCGAGGATGCGCTCACGCGTGACGAAGACGGTCGTCTCCGTGGGGCCGTAGCAGTTGACGAAGGCGAACGGCGCGGAGGGGTGCGGACGGACGCGCAGCGCCTCGCCGCCGGTGAGCACCGCGCGCAGGGTCGGGGCCGTGGGCCAGGACAGCGACGCGAGCTGCTCTCCCAGCGCGGTGGTCAGGAAGCAGACGTGGATGGCCCGCTGCAAAAGCCACTGCTGGAGGCGCTCCGGCACCAGGCGCGCGGTGTCGTCCGCGACGTGGAGGCTCGCGCCAGCGGCGAGCGCGGGCCAGACCTCCAGCACCGAGGCATCGAACGCGGGCGAGGCGAGCAACGACACGCGGTCACCGGGCGCGAGCGCGAACTCGCGGACGAAGGCCTCCGTGAAGTGCCGCACGGCCCCGTGGGTGACGGCCACGCCCTTGGGGCGCCCCGTGGTCCCCGACGTGTAGATGACGTAGGCGAGGCGCTCCGACATGAGGGCGACCCCGGGCGTTACCCGGGCCCGGTGGCCCGGGGGCAGCGGCGCCGAGGGGTCGACGACGACGGTGCTCCGCGCGCCCTGTCCGGGCAGCGGCCGCCCATCGGTGACGAGCACCCGGGCACCCGAGTCCTCCAGCACGGTCGCGAGCCGCTCCGGCGGCCAGGAGGAGTCCAGCGGCACGTAGACCGCCCCGGCCTTGAGCGTGCCCAGCAGCGCGATGATCAGCGCCGGACCCCGGGGGGCACACACCCCGACCCGATCCTCCGGCCCCACACCCAGGGCCTGGAACTGCACCGCGAGCGCCTCCGCTCGCGCCTCCAGCGCTCCGTAGGTCAGCCGCTGGTTGTCGGTGACCACCGCCAGCGCGTCGGGCGTCCGCGAGGCCCGGGCTTCCACCAGGGTCGTAAGCCAGAAGGCTTCCATTGGAGAGGAACGGGCGGCATGCCCTGCTCCCGGTTCAACCGGGAAGACAGGTTTGTCTGGAGATGACACGGGGGCTGTCTCTCATGATGTGATGCCGGGAAGCCTGGGTGGAGGGGGTTCCATGCCCTTGCTGGATTGCCGGCGATTGGGAAGCATCCGGGATGTTACAGGATCGTTCTTTCCTCTGACCAGAGCCACGCGGGTAGGATCCTCACGCTGGCCCAGTTCAATCGCACCAATGCAACGGAGGGAATGGCGCGAAAAGAAGCAGCGACTCGCTTGAATTAAAGGTTTTTCTTGTTGGAGCGAGTGATTGGCTTCTATCGAAAGGGAGATCTCGCGGGGTACGCCTCGGACTCGTTCTGGACGCGAAGTTGTTCGACAAGCTCGCGGACGATCTGGACCGCTTGAACATGGATGCTCGGGCGCTGCTGGGCATCGAGGCCGAAAAGCTCGACATGGATCTGCTACTCGGGAGGGGGTCTCATGCCATATCTGGCAAGACGCGCCTGAGCATCGTTAGCACCCGGTTTCTCGGTGACAACAACAACGTCTTGTTCTGGGTGTCACAATTCCTGATCACAGCGACTCGCTGGCTCAACCGCAATCCCTCTCGCGCCTTGCAAGCCGTCATCCTCTTTGATGAGGCTGACCTGTATCTTCCCGCAATGCGCCAGCCTTCAACCAAACAGCCAGGTGAAGGAGAAGACCGCCTTGGAGAAGATGAGGCCCATGCTCGTGGATGCCCAGGTGGACTCCACCGCGAAGATCGCGACCCAGACCACCGGCGAATTCCATGTTGCCCGTGCCGGCAAGGTCACTCGCATCAAGGCCGAGCCCTCCGTGCTGAGGACCGAACAGCTCTCCGATGATGAGCTGTTGCGGCTGGCTGCGCGGGGCTCGCCCCCCTGAGCCCCGGCGGTCGCTTCCCGGACTACGTGGTGAAGAGCACCAGCACGAAGGTGTTCGACTTCGGCAGGTGGAACACGGTGCCCTGGTTCAGCGGGGACTTGAAGAAGGGCGTCGCCTCATAGGCGGTGGCCTGCTTCAGCGCCTCGCGGGTGGCCTCCGGCAGCCACCCGCCGTCATCCACCTTCACCGTCAGCCGCGTGGACTTCAGCGTGGACAGCAGCGCCTGCACGTCCGCGGCCGGGTACTCCAGCACGGCCAGCAGCTGCGTGTCCGTGGGGCCCAGGCCGCCCGGGATGCCCCGCGCGGAGCTGCGCCACTGCACCGCCTGGGGGCGGCGCGGCAGCGTCACGAGCTTCTGCAGCGTCTCCAGGTCCGTCCCCGTCTTCGCGGCCGGAGCGGCCGTCTCTGTCGTCATGGATGCACTCCCAGCAGCAGGCTTGTCGCCACAGGCCAGCGAAACACACCCCAGCAGCAGGGTGGAAGCGAGCGCGCGCCTAGCGGCCGCCGATGGGACGCGAGACCGCATTCTCAGGGCTCCCCTGCGTCCAGGTCACCTGACGCTGGAGCGTGCCGTAGTTGGTGTACTGGTGCCCCAGGCCGGTCCGCTCCAGCCGCCCGTTGGCCGCGTCCGGCGCGCCCGTGGCGATGTCGTGCTGGCCCGGGTTGAAGTTGTAGCGGTCCTCCGCGTGCAGCGTCATGTCCATGGAGAAGCGCGGCTGCCCTCCCGGCTGCTCCGGCGGGTAGACGGTGACGGTGGCGCTGTTCCACACGTTGTGGCCGCCAATGGCCTTCTGCCAGTTCTCCGTCTCCGGGTACGGGAACTGCTCGCTGGAGCCCACGGGAATCTGCGAGCCGGTGATCTGGAACGTCACCGGCCGGTTGGCGAGCGACGGATCATTGGCGACGAGCTGGTTGTAGTAGGCCTCCGCGCCCTGCTGCGTGTCGCGGGTGGAGTTGGTGAGCACCGCCTGGCCCGCGGGGTCCGTGGACACGAAGCGCTCGTAGCTGAAGTGCCGGTCCGCGCCGTTGCCGTGCAGGAAGTGGTCGTACGTATCCAGGCCGTCCGGGATGTTGTTGTGCGGCACGCCCGGCACGCCCTGGATGGCGCGGCCCGCGGCCAGCCGGCCCTCCCACTCGGCCCGCGCCGCGTAGTCGCCCACGCCCGGGCTCTGGGTGGCGATGGGGGTCCGGTCGTTGGGGTCGTTCGGGTTCTGCAGGAAGCCGTTGTCGTGGTGGATGTCCGGCCGCTGCGGCGGGCCTGCCTGGTAGGTGGCCACCGTGTCGGTTGTCACCACCTGCGTGCCGGCCGTCCCCACGGGCAGCGGCGTGGCCGCGGGCGTGGGCGAGCCCAGCGCGGGCGTGCCCCGGCGGCCGGCCGTGGCGGACTCGAAGG
>NZ_RAWB01000500.1 GCF_003612055.1 Corallococcus llansteffanensis | reverse complement strand
GCGTGGCTCCGGCCGCGGCGCCGCCCGCCACCCCGGCCCCCGTGCCGGGACGCATCACCCAGCGCTACTGGCTGGTGACGGAGCAGACGACGCCGGGGATGACGGACTTCGACATCGACGTGTACGTGAACTCGCGCTGGGTGCGTCGTTTGCGCAACAACGAGGACCAGGTCGTCCAGGAGATCACCGGTCAGTTGCGTCCCGGGCCGAACGCGGTGACGCTGATTGCCCGCAAGGTGGCGGGCGGGAGCCGGCGCAGCAGTTCGCCCGACAACGTCTTCAAGGTGATCATCGGGGAAGGCAATGAGGGCGGCGGCAACGTGATGATTGACACGCCCCTCATCCGCTTCCAGAAGACGGCTGCGGACGCGCAGGACGCGACCGAGGAGTTCACCCTCACCACCCGCTGACGCGGGGGACGGGGAAGGGAGACGACGGTGTTCACCATCGACGAGCGCTACCGGGGGCTTCCCGCCAGTCGCGACCAGGTGCTCGCGCTGCACCTGTCCCTCAACGCGCCGCACGTGGCCATCCCCGGCAAGCAGGCGGGGCCGGCGCAGGCCTTCGTGGTGGGGCTGCGCGGAGGGCAGGGCGCGGGCGTCTTCGTGTACCTGTACCTGGTGGAGGCGGGGGACTGCGCGGTGTACGTGTCCGGCCGGCGCATCCAGTCCGCGGATGAGCTGCGCGAGGACGAGGACGACGCGCTCGCGTTCGTGGAGTCGCTGGGCTTCATGATGGACAACGCGAACTGGCGCGCCGTGGCGCCCGCGCAGCAGGACGAGTGGCTCAAGACGCTCCCCGTCTTCTTCAAGGAGCCCACGCTCGTGCCCGCCGTGAAGGCCCGCGCCGAAGAGAAGCGCAACGTCGCCACCACCCTGGGCCGCTTCCTGGCCGCGTTCTGAACCTCCACCCCGGATTGGCTCCCATGTTCCGCATCCCTTCCGCCTGCTGCCTCGCGTTCGTGCTCGCGTCCGCGGGCTGTGCGCACGTCCCCACGGAGAAGGAGCTTCGGAGCTCGGAGATCCACTACGACCTGGGCGTGCAGGCCCAGCAGCATGGCCACGTGCAGGACGCGCTCGCGGAGTACCAGAAGGCCCTGGATCAGAACCCGGACAACCCGGAGGCCCACAACGCGATGGGCATCCTGCTGCACCTGTCCTTCCGTCGGCTGGACGAGGCCTCGACCCACTACGAGAAGGCCCTGAAGCTGCGGCCGACCTTCTCCGACGCGCGCACCAACCTGGGCAACCTGCGGTTGGACCAGGGCCGCTACGACGAAGCCATCAAGCTGTACGAAGAGGCGCTCAACGACATGCAGTACCGCTTCGCCTTCTCCGCGCAGGGGAACATGGGCTGGGCGCTCTACAAGAAGGGCGACACCGCGAACGCGCTGCAGAACATCAAGGCGGCCGTGACGACCAACCCGGAGTTCTGCATGGGCTTCCGGAACCTGGGCATCATCTACGACGAGACGGGCAAGACGGAGGAGGCCTGCCGCCAGTTCGCCAACTACCGTGAGAAGTGCCCGGACGCGGCGGAGGCCTACCACCGAGAGGGCGTGTGTCAGGCAAAGCTCGGGCAGGTGGACGCGGCGAAGAAGGCGTTCGCGGGCTGCGAGGCCAAGGCCCAGCCCAACGAGCAGGTGCTCAAGGACGATTGCCGCCAACTGCTGGAACACCTCTAGCCAGGGGCCCTGGGGACCGTGGATCACGTCGACTTCGGCAAATACCTCAGCCAGCAACGCGAGCTCCGCGGGCTGTCGCGCGAGGACGTCTCTCGGGAGACGAAGATCCCCCCCAGCCTCGTCGCGGCGCTGGAGGCGGGTCAGGTGGAGCGTCTGCCCGAGCGCGTGTTCGTGCTGAACTACATCCGCGCGTACGCGCAGGTCATCGGGCTGTCGCCGGAGGAAGCGGCGCTGCGCTACGAGGAGGTGGACCGGGCGGTGCCCGCGCCGTCGCCCGTGCAGCTCGAGAAGGAGCGGCGCAAGCGGGCGTACGTCATCCTGGCCGCGGTGCTGGCGGTGCTGCTCCTGGGCGCGCTCCTGTTCCTGGTGCTGACCGGGAAGCTTCCGTCGCCCCTGGCGCGTTGAAGGGGGATCATGGAGCGGTACGCCGACGACGCGTTCGTCCTGTCCACGGTCGACTACGGTGAGTCCGACCGGATGGTGACGCTGCTGACGCGCGAGCACGGAAAGCTGACCGCGTTCGCCGCGGGAGCGCGCAAGAGCAAGCGGCGCTTCGCGGGAGCGCTGGAGCCGTTCATGCGGCTGCGTGTCCAGCTCGTGGAGACGCGCGGCTCCACGGTGCGGCTGGACTCCGCGGACATCGTGTCGGGCTTCTATGCCGCGCGGGAGGACCTGTCGCTCATCGCCCGGGCGCTGTACGCCGTGGAGCTGTGTCGCGAGCTCACGCGCGAACACGAACCGCACCCGGAGCTGTTCACGCTGATGGAAGGCTACCTGCACCGCCTGGACGCGAAGGAGGCGGGGCCCACGTCGCTGCTCGCCTTCGAGCTGGCGGCGCTGGCGCAGGCCGGGCTGATGCCCCGGTTCGACTCCTGTTCGCTGTGTGGCGGCGCGCCCGGAGAGCGGCCCCGGTTCGACCAGGGCCACGGCGGCGCGGTGTGCGAGCCGTGCGGCGGACGCGCGCGGGATTCGGTCGCGGTGCCGGTGGCGCTGCTGTCCGGGCTGCGCTCGCTCCAGGAGGGTGGACGCACGCCGCTGCCCGCGGACCTCCGGGCCCGCGCGCGCGGGCTGCTCAACGTCTTCATCGCGCACCACCTGGGCCGGCGGCTCAAGAGCGTGGACTTCATGGCCCAGGTGGGCCTGGACTGAAGCGCGGTCCCGCGCACGTCGCGGGCGGAGAGCGTCATGCACGGGGCCGGACCGCTGGACGTGGTGTGTGTCGGCGAGACGCTGGTGGACTTCCTTCCCGTGGCCGGACGCGCCTCGCGGGTGCGGGACGTGGAGGCGTGGCGGCCCGCGCCCGGGGGCTCGCCGGCCAACGTCTCCGTGGGGCTCGCGCGGTTGGGCCTGCGCTCGGCGATGGTGGGCGTGGTGGGCTCGGACGAGTTCGGCCACTTCCTGCGCGACCGGTTGGCGGCGGAGGGCGTGGACGTGAGCCACCTGCGCCAGGTGGACCATGCGCGCACGGGCCTGCTGTTCGTCTCGCTGGATGCGCGGGGCGAGCGCAGCTTCACGTACTTCCGGACGCGCTCGGCGGAGTTCCTGCTGGACGATTCGGATGTGGACGGGGACTTCGTGCGGAGCGCGAAGGTGCTGCACTGTGGCTCCAACTCGCTGGTGTTGCCGGAGGCGCGCGAGGCCATGGTGCGGATGCTCACCCTGGCGCGCGAGGCCGGGATGCTCGTGAGCTGTGATCCGAACCTGCGGCTCGAAGTGTGGCCCCAGCCCGACGAGCTGCGGGTCCTCCTGGGGCGCATGCTTCCCCTGTGCACCGTGGTGAAGCTGTCCGAGGAGGAGGCGCCCTTCGCGACCGGCGCGCGCACGCCCGAGGAGGCCCTGAGGCTCCTGTCGGAGCGGGGCGTGCTGCTGCCCGTGGTGACGCTGGGCGAGCGGGGCGCGGTGTTCCTCTGGCGGGGCGAGGTCGTCCACGTCGCCGCCCCCCACGTGACGGTGGTGGACACCACGGGCGCGGGAGATGGCTTCGTGTCGGCGATGCTGCAGGGGCTGGTGCGCTGGTACGGCGATGCGCGCACGCTCGCGAACGCGTCACGGGAGGACCTCACCGCGCTGATGACGTTCGCCGCCGGTGTGGGGGCCCGGGTGGTGACGAAACTGGGCGCGGTGGCGGCCCTTCCCCTGGCATCCGAGGTCGAGGGCCTGCTTCCCTCGCGCCACCCCGGCGTGGACGCCCCGGAGCGCATCGCTCGCTGACGCGAAGCACCGCACCCGGTCAGGCTCCCGTGCTTCACTGCGTCCTACGTGGCCCACCATCCGGCCCGGGAGGGACCGATGAGCGACCCGCGAAATGAATCCTCCTCCGCCCCTTCCGCGAGGGTCCGGGGACTTGAGCAGATCGACCGGCTGTCCGTGCCCCTGCCGCATGGCACCGAGGTGACGACGCGCGTGGAGCGCGTGGCCTCGGCGGGGCGCCGCATCCCGCAGGGCGTGGTGGGCCGGGTGGTCCGCGCGCATGACGGCGGCTTCGACGTGCAGATCGTCGGCGTGGGCGAGGTGTGGTTCGCGCGCGATGAACTGGTGCCCCGGCGCGTGGGTCAGGTCCAGTTCGCCCAGCGACGCGAGGCGGCCTGGGGCGCGCTGCGACCGTGCGTGGTGCTGGAGACGCGCGTGGGCAGCCACGCGTGGGGGCTGGCGGACGCGCGTTCCGACGTGGACGTGCGCGGTGTGTTCGCGCTGCCCCTGCCGTGGACCGTGGGGCTGGCGCAGCCGCCGCAGGACCTGGTGAGCGCGGATGGCAGCACCACGTACTGGGAGGTGCGCAAGACGGTGGAGCAGGCCCTGCGCGCGGATCCGAACACGCTCGAAACCCTGTTCGTCCCCGGCGCGACGGCGGTGGACGAGCTGGGCACGTGGCTCCTGGAGGCGCGCGAGGCGTTCGTCTCCCAGGCCATCTTCGGCAGCTTCGGGCGCTATGCCATGAGCCAGCTCGACAAGCTCACGCGCAGCCAGCGGTTGGCCGAGCACCGCGACCTGCTGCTCGCGTGGCTGTGCGAGGAGCCCACGCCGGACCTGGACGTCGTGGCCCGGCGGCTGGCTGCCGTGTCTCCGCGGACCGCGCCCACGCCCGAGGATGCGGTGCTCGCGGCGAAGACCTACGTGAAGCAGCTCTACCGCTCGCTGTGGGACCAGGGGCTGCTCGCGGCCAACGACTTCGCGGCGCTGACCGCGTACGCGCGCGGTGGTGGCCAACGTCCTCCGTCCGCGCGGGAGCTGCGGCCGAAGAACGCCTACAACCTGCTGCGGCTGGTGGCGCTGGCGACGGGCTGGCTGCGCGACGGAGTGCCCACCTTCGAGGCGACGGGGGCGTTGAAGGCGCGGCTGCTCGACATCAAGGGCGGGCAGGTGCCGCTGGAGGACGTCCTGCGTGACGCCGAGGCGATGGCACCGGACCTGGAGGCCGCGCACCGCGAGAGCCGGCTGCCGGAGCATCCGGACTACGCCCGCGCGGATCAGCTGCTGCGGCGGGTGGGGGAGGAGGTCGCGCGGCGCTGGGTGCTGAAGTCGCCCGGGCCGCTGGGTCGTGACGCGCCGAAGGCTCCGGCGCTGGAAGGAGGCGCGGAATGAAGGGCGCGATGACGGAGCATCAGCGGCGGATGGCGGACCGGGTGCTGGACGAGGAGTCGCGTCAGCGCGAGCACCTAGTGGTGTCGCTCTCCGGCGCGCATGCGTATGGCTTCCCCTCGCCGGACAGCGACCTGGACCTCAAGTCCATCCACATCGCGTCCACCGCGTCGCTCCTGGCCCTCCAGCCCCGGCACGTGCCCGCCGAACGGCTGGAGGTGCTGGAGGGCGTGGAGGTGGACTACTCGTCCAACGAGCTGCAGCCCGTGCTGCTCGGCATCCTTCAGGGCAACGGCAACTACCTGGAGCGGGTGCTGGGGGCCATCCCCGTGCGAAGCGTTCCGGAGCTGGAGGCGCTGCGTCCGCACGTGCGCGCGGTGCTGTCGCGCCGCATCCACCGGCACTACCGGGGCTTCGCGCAGGGCCAGCTTCGCGAGTGGGAGAAGAGTGGATTCCGCTCCGCGAAGAAGTTGCTGTACGTGCTGCGCACCGCGCTCACCGGGACGCATGTGCTGCGCACGGGCGAGGTGGAGACGGACGTCACCGTCCTCCTGGAGCCGTATGGCTTCAGCGAGGCCCATGCGCTGGTGGAGCAGAAGCTGCGGGGTGAGCGCAGCGAATTGCCCGAGGCGCTCAGCGAGCGGTGGCGGGGCGAGGTGGCGCGGGCATTCTCCGTGCTCGACGCGGCGGAGGGCGCCTCCATACTCCCGCTGGAGCCGCCGGCCCCGGCCGTGGCCGCGCTCGAAGCGTGGATGCTCGATGCGCGGCGACAGCGGTTCGGGGCCTAACCCGCTTTCTCCGCGCTCCCTTCCGGAGGCCGGCCCGGGAGGGGAGGTGGGGCGAGGCCTCCTGGAAGACGGTCATCGACCTGGGAGACCGTGGCGGGTAACATCCCCGGCGCCATGAGCACGCAGGGAGGCGCCGCCGGAGACGATCCCGACCGGGGGCGGCGCATCGGAAAATACGAGATCCTCACCCGACTCTCGATGGGCGGGATGGCGGAGCTGTTCCTCGCGTTCACCTCTGGCCCCGGTGGCTTCCGCAAGTTCGTCGCGGTGAAGCAGATCCTCCCCGACATCAAGAAGGACGATCAGTTCGTCAAGATGTTCCTCGACGAGGCGCGCATCACCGCCGCCTTCTCGCACGCGAACATCGGACAGGTGTTCGACCTGGGCGAGGAGGACGGCGAGCTGTACCTCGCCATGGAGTTCCTGCCAGGCCAGAACCTGGAGCAGGTGGTGAAGATGGCGGCCAAGCGCAACTACGCGCTGCCGCTGGGCTTCAGCGCCCGCGTGATCCGCGACACGTGCCTGGGCCTGCACTACGCCCATCACTTCATGGATCCGTCGGGCCGTCCCGTGGCGGTGGTGCACCGGGACGTGTCGCCGAAGAACGTGATGCTCACCTACGACGGCGTCGTGAAGGTGATCGACTTCGGCATCGCCAAGGCGCGCGGCAAGCTGGGCCGCACGCAGGTGGGCACCGTGAAGGGGACCAGCGGCTACATGTCCCCGGAGCAGGTGCGCGGCCAGGCCCTGGATGGCCGCAGCGACCAGTTCTCCGCAGGCGTGATGATGCACGAGCTGGTGGCCGGTCAGCGCCTGTTCAACGCGCCGGGCGAGGCCGCCGTGATGATGCAGATCGTGGACGGGGAGATTCCCGCGCCGCGCTCGCTCAACCCGGCCATCCCCGAGGCCCTGGAAGCGGTGGTGCTCAAGGCCCTGTCGCGGGACGCCGGGCAGCGCTTCGGCACCTGCCGGGAGCTGGCGCGCGCCATCGAGTCCACGCTGGGCTCCGAGCTGTTTGACGAAGACCAGATGACCGCCATCATGGGCGAGCTCTTCGAGGAGAAGCGCCAGAAGACGCGCACCCTCCTGGAGCTGGCCAGCCGCGCCGAGGACGCCCGCGTCAGCGAGGCCGCCGGAGCGCTGCAGGCGGAGGAGGGCAGCGACACCGCCGCCGCCGCGGCCACCGCGCAGGTGCAGTCGCCGCACGTGGCCCCCCCGTCCGCGGACGTCGCGCCTTCGTTCCGCCCGACGCCCGTCCGCCGCACGGGGACGGAAGCAGCGCCGCCGCCC
>NZ_RAWB01000004.1 GCF_003612055.1 Corallococcus llansteffanensis | reverse complement strand
CCTCTACGGCAGCTTCCTGGAGAACGGGGTGTGGGAAGCCTACGGTGGCGTGGGCTATGGGCGCTCCAAGGCCCGTGATCAGCTCGACGCGGGAGGCGGTGCCCTCCGGGACGTCGGCTTCACGGCTCGTGGCGTGCGCGCGTTCGTGCAGCCGAACCTGGGCTACGTCACGCCGTACTTCGAGGTGGGCGGCTCCATGCGCCTGTCCGCCGTGAAGTATGTCTCACTGGACGTGGAGGGCTACACGGAGCCGGAACGTGAGCGGGAGTTCCTCGTGGACGACCGGGTGACGGATCCCGTGTGGCTCTTCGCGGAGCCGGCGGTGACGGCGAAGGTCGGCTACAAATGGGTGAAGGCCTTCGTGCAGCACACCTGGACGCTCAAGCTGGGGGGCGACGCGCTCCCCCACGAGGACGACACCACCGTGGTGGGGCTCAGCATCGACGTGGCGAGCTGGTACCACGACTGACAGGATGGGTCAGCCAGATGCGGTCCCCCTGGGGTTTGAACCTGGAGGATTTGGGCGGAGACTGGGGACATGCGCTTTCGTCCCTTCTTGAAGATGGCCGCGGCGGGTGACGCGCGGGGACAGCCCTCGCCATCGGGGACCTGGGTCGCACTGGAGAAGCTCCACGGCGCGCAGCTCGTCATCGGGGTGCAGGATGGGCAGGTCCACTTTGGCAAGCGCAAGGCGTGGCTGGAGGACGGGGACTCCTTCTTCGGCTGGCAGTTGCTGCGTCTGTCCTTGAGCGACGCGGCCCGCGCCGTGGTCCACGCGCTGGGAAGGTCCGACGCGCGCGTCTATCTCTACGGCGAGCTGCTGGGCGGCCGGTATCCACACCCGGACGTGCCCGCGGTGCCGGGGATGATGCCGGTGCAGACGGGCATCTGGTACGCGCCGGAGCTGCGCTGGGTGCTGTTCGACGTGCTGGTGGCCCGTTCGGACGAGGACGAGGGCGTGATGCTCTCCCACCGGGAGGTGGAAGCCGCCGCGCGCGCCGCGGGGGTGCTGACCCCGCCGCTCGTGGTGCGGGGAACGCGGGCACAGATGGAGGCCGCGCCCACCCGCGCGCCCACCCGCCTTCCCTCCCTGCTGGGCCTGCCTCCCCTCCCCGACAACTGGGCCGAGGGGCTGGTCATCAAGAACGAGCAGGAGGTGGCGCCCGGCCAGCGCGTCGCCTTCAAGCGGAAGATCGAGGAGTTCAACGAGGCCCGCTTCGATGAGAGCACGGCCTGGGACGCCCAGCAGCACCTCTCGTTCGCGCAGCTGGTGGAGTGGGCCTCGCGCCTGGTGAATCCCGCCCGGATCGCCAGCGCGGTGTCGAAGTGCGGGCGCGGCAGCCGGGAGGCCGTGCTGGGTGAGGTGGAGCTGGACGTCCGGGTGGACCTGGAGTTGGCGTTTCCGCTGGCGTGTCAGTCATTGGATGCCGGGAGTGATGAGCGATTGTCCACGCACATCCGCGAGCAAGCCGGGCCCCTCGTGCAAGAGGCTTTTGCACAGACGTCCTAGCGCTCCCTGCTACTCCTTCAGGGAATCACCCCGCGAGGTGCTCGCGCGGCCGGTCAGCAAGCCCGGGTGGGCACCAAGGCCCAGGGAGCAAGGCCCAGGGAGGCGTCCAGGACCGCGCCATGCAGGACCCGGGCTTCAGGCTGGCAGCGCCAATGTACCCATTCCGCGATCTCTGAACCGCCACGGCCTCATCCGAAGCTGGAGGGGGCCGTTCCGGCGTTGCCGCCGGCAAGCGGCTTGTAGGGGAAGTAGAGGTTGCGCACGAAGCGGGTGAACAGGTGCTCCTCGTTCCACCGTTGGCGGGCCATGCCATACACGCCGGGGGCGCGCAGGTCATGGGCGGATACGCCGGTGACGAACTCCCGCTCGCTGTAGATGGCGAACACCTCGTCGACCGCCGCGCGGCTGCGGTAGGTGCGCAGCACGGTGCGGTAGATGAGTTCGCTTTCCTCCCGGGTGAAGGCCAGCCCCTGGATGGCGTGCGCCATCTCGTGGAAGACAAGGTACTGCTCCGACTCCAACTGGTCCTGCCGCAGCGCGATGCGTGCCCGGGGCCAATCCGGGTGGTCCCAGAACAGCCCCGCGGCCCTCGGTGACACCGCCTTGGGATAGCCATACTTCGCCAGGGATTGGCCGGGCGGAATCAGCTCGAGCAGGAGGGGCCGGGCGGCCTCCAGCCGGGCGATGAGCTGGAGGTTGCCGGAGAGCTGCCGCGCGATTTCCTCCTGCACCCGCTGCACCTGCGCGGCGGGGGCGCCGTACGTCTTGAACTCCAGGCGGGCCTTCACATAGGCGCGGGCCCGGGCGGGTCCCTCGGAGGGAGGGCGGCCGCCGCGCGCCTCGAAGACGTCACCTCCCGCCAGGAGGGTGAAGGCGCTCAGCGGCTGCTGGCGTCCCACCTCCGCCGCCAGCGGGGTGACGTCTGGCGTCGAGCCATCCAGGGTTTCGTAGTGCTCCGGTTGCATGACCCCATCATCGCCTGAGTCAGACCCGGGCCGCCGTCACGGTGGAACGGCGACGACGTGGCCTTCCGCGTCCACGTCGAAGTGGAGGGAGCCCCGATTTCCACCGATGACGAAGAGCGCGTAGCGCCCTCCTGGCTGGAGCGCCTGGGGGCCCTCCACCACCTCAAAGCCTCCGGGGGTCTCTCCGTAGGTGAGGGCTCGGACGCTGTTGCTGTCGCCAAACGGCGCGGCCCGCAGGTGCCAGAGCAGCCCCCCGGACCTGTCCATCACCTTGACGGTGTCGTAGCGGGGGCGGTCGGGGTGCTCGGGATCCTCCACCTCGAAGTGAGGGGCTGGAAGCCGCGCCGCGTCCGCCACCAGCATCACCTGGATGCGCGGGCGGCAGGCGCAGAGCAGCAACAGCAGCAGCAGCAGGACGGAGGCTGACAGCGGGCTGGCGAAGCGCGGCGACTTCATGGGCTAGGGGGCTCCCTTGCCGGCCCGCACCTGCGCGAGCGCATCGACCAGGACGGCCGTGTAGTCCGTGCCATTCTCGGCGATGAAGGGACGGGCTCCGGCGGGCTCGTTGAAGTAGCCCAGGCGCTGGGCTTCCGACAGGAATTGTCCCTGCTGCTCCGGATCCAGCTCGCTCCAGGTCTTGCCCGCGTCCAACGCGCCCGCGAACTCGTAGGCTGCACCAAAGTGCTGGGCCCAGAGCGCCTCGCTCATGTAGTCCGTCCCGCCGTTCTGGTGTTGCCAGACGTGCGCCGACTCGTGCACCAGGAGGTCCGACGTCATCGGCATGTCCTCCGGCGGGATGTAGATGGTGTCGCCGTGGGTGAAGGCACGTTGGGTTCCGCTGAACAGCCCGGCCTTGCCTTCCTTGATGCGCATGGCGGAGTAGTCGATGCTGTCCCCGTAGACTTGGCGGAGGGTGGCGATCTCCTCCGCGGTGGGCTTGCGGCCCAGCGGCTCCACGCCAATCAGGGTCTGCACCGCGCTGATGGTGCGTCCCCCCGACATCAACAGGACGTCGACGGGTGACTGCACGAACACCTTCACCAGTCCCAGCCCCATCTGCTTGAGGCCCTCACCGCCCTTGCCCTGGAAGAGCTTGCCCACGCCGCCAAAGAAGGTGCCAACGCCTTCCGAAAGGTTGCGCGCCTGCCCCACCAGGGTGCTCTTCACGCCTGTCAGGAGACTGCGCGTCGCGTCACCCACGCGGGGGGCCATCGTCTGCACCCCCTTCCAGACCGCCGTGGCCGCCTTGCCCACGGCCTTGGCCCCGCCGTCGACCAGCCCGCCCACGAACTCCCCTGCGTCCTTGAAGGCGTTGCCCACCGCCTTCGCCGTACCGCCGAGGAAGTTGGCGGCGCGCTTGAAGAGGCCCTTCTTGCGGAACTCGACCTCCGTGGCCTTGCCGTCAATCTGGAGCGTGCCCTTGTCGTTCTCCGCGCGGAGCTCCGACACCTGTCCGGGCGACAGCTTCTCGCCGGAGAGCACGCGGCGGAACAGCTCCCCTTCGTCACCGACCGTGTCCTGGGTGTTGAGCTTCGTGTCCAGGTGGTGGCCCGCTTCCTCCACGAAGGTGGAGGCGGCCAGGGTGGGGTCCAGCGAATCGTTGATCAGCACCGTCCCCGAAGCGGCGTCATAGGCGCCGCAGGCCCCCTCCAACGTCTCGGGAGGCACGAGCTTGACCTTGGGAAGCCAGCCGAAGTCGCCTCCCTGGGCCTTCTGCCGGAACTGTTCAGCCTGGATGGCGTTGTAGCCCTCGCCGTACACGGTCCGCATCGTGTCGTGGAACTGCTGCTTGTCCGAAGCCAGCGCGCCAAACTCCCGCCGGAACGTGGATGCCACGTCGGGCTGTTTGCGGCTGAACTCACTGTCCTGAGAGAAGCCCGCCTTGCGTGCCGTCGCACCGGACGTCTCCGCGGGGGCCGCTCCGGGACTCTTCGCCGGAGCCGGCTCGCCTGCCGCGAGCGCCTTGCGAGGCTCCGGCAGTGGCGCCTTCGATTGAATCTTCATCCGGCCAGGCCCCCTTCAACAGGATTCGAGAAAAATCAGACTTACATTGGCTCCAGGACCTGCCCCAAATCGAGGCAACCCATTGGATTGTCGCCGTGCTCCGGCGTGAGTTGCCTCCTGGCTGGGTTGAACTCGCCGCGAGGGACGCCCTGGCGTCAGGGAACGGAGGTCGCGGCGGCGCTTGGAGGGACGTGGGCTTCGACCCAGCCCACGATGTCTCCGACGACCTTCGCCGCATCGGGCTCGTGCGCGAGGTCATGGCGCTGGCCCTCGTAGATGATGAGTCGCTTGTCGGGGCTCGTGGCCTGCGCCACCAGGGCTCGGCTGCCATCGATGGAGGTGATGACGTCCTCGCCGCCATGCACCACCAGCAGTGGGAGCTTCAGGTCCTGGAACTTCCCATCCAGCGCTTCAATGCCAGCGATGAGCGCCTTGGCGGAACGCGCGGGCAGCTTCTCGTGGGTGATGAGCGGATCGGCGAGGAACTGCTCCTTCTCCGGACCGTCGTGCAGGAACATCTGACTGTCCAGGTCCTGCGCGGGCAGCCCCGGGAGGATCGTGCCGAAGATCTTCGCCAGGCGCGTGTCGAAGCCAGACACCCCCGGCGGCAGCACGATGCCCGCGCCGCTCAAGATGAGCCCGGACACCTCGGAGGCGTGCTGGAGCACGTAGTGCGTGGCGATGAGCCCGCCCATGCTGTGGCCGAAGACCATCACCGGCACGCCTGGGTGTCGCGCGCGGGCCTCCTGGACGACGCCGTCCACGTCATCCACGAGTTGCTGCATCGACTCCATGCGCTGGCGGTCACCGCCGGAATGGCCGTGGCCCCGGTGGTCCTGCGCGACGACGGCGAAGCCCTGGGCCTGAAGCGCTTGCGCGAGCCGGCCGTAGCGGTCGGAGTAGTCCCGCAGGCCGTGGATGAGGACCACCACGCCACGCACGGGCGGCTTCGGGGGCTCCCACCGGACGCTGCTCAGGCACATGCCGTCGGAGGCGGTCCGTTCGAAGCCGGGGGACGTGGAGGGCCGGGTCCGGCACGCGGTCGCGGCGGCGCAACCCTGCAACAGGACGAGCGCGGCCAGGGTGCTGAGCAAGGGGACGACGGGGAAGGGCTTGTTCATGGGGCCCAATGCACCATGCGGTGCCCAGCCCCACATCGGCCAGATGGCGGATCACACGATGCCGGCGCGCGCGGCCACCAGTGAGGCGCCCGCGCGGGTGCTCACGCCCAGCTTTTCGTAGATGTGGATGGTGTGGTGCTGCACCGTGCGGTCCGACACCCCGAGCTTCCCGGCGATCTCCTTGTTCGTCGCTCCGCCCGCCAGCAGGCGCAGCACGTCCACCTCACGAGGCGTCAGCGCGGACGTGGGGCCGGGCTCGGGGGCGCGCCGGAGCTCCTTCGTCCCGGCCAGCACCGCGACGCAATCCGCATCAAGCCGGCCCGCCTTCACCTCGACCTCCAGGACCTGCTTCGCCAGGGCCACGGCGCGCGCGGGACGGTGGGGCCGCTCCTCCTGGAGCGCGACCCAGACGTCGGCCACCGCGAGCAGTCGCGCGGCGCGGGACAGGCCCGCGGGCGCGAGGCCCCGGGGATAGCCTCCGCCATCCAGTCGCTCGTGATGCGCGCCCGCGAGCCGCGCCGCGTCCCGCAGCATGGGCGTGGCGGTGAGCAGCTGCTCGGTGGCGTGGGCATGGGCCCGGGACGTCTCCCGGTCCGAGGGGGACCAGTCGGGTTGCAGCCACAGGCCGGTGGGCAGGGTCACGTGTCCCAGGTCATGCAGGTACGCCGCGAGCTGAAGCGTGGCCTGCTCCGCCGCGTCCAGGCCCAGGCGGGGCGCGGCGCAGGCGCACGCCTCCGCCACGCGCCGTGAGTGTCCGCGGGTGAAGGGGCTCTGCAGGTCCGCGAAGTCCCCGAAGGTCGTCGCCAGCGCGGCAGCGTCGAGGGTGGGTGGCACTTCGAGCAGGCACGCTTCCGCCGCCTCGATGCGCGCCTCCGACAAGGTCTGGAGCGAGGCGATCGCGGCCAGGGCCCGCTTCGCCCACGCCGGGTCCAGCGTCGTCCCGGCTTGCAGCGCCAGGGCTTCCTGCGCCACGGCCACGCCCGAGCCGACGAAGAAGACGACGGCCACATGCGCCGCCTGCGCGACGCGACCGACTTCGAGCAGGTCCGTGCCGCCCAGCAGTCGGGGGCCGCCCGCGCCGTCCCAGCGCTCGTACACCTCATCGAGTCCCTGGAGGACCCGCGCGTCCAGCCCCAGGCCGGAGGCGAGCAGCCGCGCCGCGCCACACGCCTCCGCGAACCATTCCGAGCGCAGCCGCCGCGAGGACGTCAGCAGGCGCGCCAGTCCGGCGGCGCGGCGGGGCAGGCTGGAATTGGCGTCCAGGACCGAGCGCACGACATGTTGGGGACGGCCCGCATCCCCGCGCAGCAGGTTGCGGCGCAGGTGCACGTCGTTGCCCAGCCGCGACTCCTCGGCGGCGTAGGCGGTGCAGCCCAGGTGGCGCAGCAGGCCCACGTAGAACGCGGACCGCGCGTCAGCCCGGGACAGGCCGCCTTCCAAAGCCAGCTCCAGCGCGAACAGGCCGGTCAGCAGGCTCTTCTCCCCCTCCAGCCCATTGGCGAGGTCGAGCACGGAGGACAACGCGGACAGCGAAGCCACCGGATCCTGGCGCAGGTTCATCACGGGAGGAGCTTGGCACGGAGCAAGTGTCCGGAGCACAGCGGAACTGGGCCCGAAGCGGAGGAGAGGAAGGGTGGAAGGCCTGTTGGGGCATCACGACCGGAACAGCGCGGGCGCGTGAACCTACTGGGCCCAGAGCCCCCTCTTGCCCGCGCACACCAGCTACACCTTCGCCGAGTGGACCACGCCCACGGCCCCCTCCGAGGCCAAGGCCCTCATCGGGGGCCTGTCCATCCACCAGGTCGGCACGCCCCACCACAGCTCGATGGAGATGCGCTAGATGTTGGGCTGTATGGCCGAACACGAACACGCCTTTCCCTGGTTTCCCCTCGCGGCCACCGACGCGACGTCTGATCGAGCCACCATCACGCTTGGATTAAGGAGCGCCGACCTTCACTTCCGGGAGCAGGTCGTCCCGGGGATTGGCCGGGTTTGGTTCCTTCGCCAGCTCTGCTGGCCTGTGGCGGCGCTCGCACTGCGCCCCGACTTGCCACCGGATGGCCGCCCAGGCCGGACAGCTGCGGACATCGCCAGCGGCATTGAAGCCCTTGCGTGCAAGCTGGAGTTCATCGAAGGCGAGGGCTCTGATTCCAAACGAATCATCGGAGTGCGAGCGTTCACCCGGGATCAGGGGCAGAACGGAGCGTCCATCTGGGATTATGACTCGCTCCGGACTCGGGCCCACTATGTCCAGAATACCTACCGACAAGCCGCCGTTCGTGCACTGGGTGAACACGCGGGGTTGGGGCTTGCCAGTGGCAGCCGATACTCCTCGATGGTCCTCACCGGCCCCGGGGAGCAGTTGGCCCAGGCATATCTCTCGCAATCCGCAGGCAAGCCGCCCCTGAAGAACTGGTTGTTGCGGTGGATCGCCGGAGCCGACGGATACCGTGGACCCAGCGTGAGGCTGGCGCTCTCTCCAGAGCACGCGTCCGACGACGAGCGTGAAATCATCTGGAAGCGGCTGGCCGGAGTCGATACCCCGGGTAGTGAGAAGCGACGTGCACTCGCCAAGATCTTCCTGCAGGAGGAAACGTTCCCGGACATCGAGAAATCACTCCTCCCCGCACTGCGCGAGCAAGGCAAGAAGGAGGCCCTGCAGGCATCCGGGATCGCCCTGGCTCGGAGCTTCGGAGCGCTCTTCACCGCCGCACTGCGGGTGCTCGCCCACCTGACCAGGCTCATCGAGCAGGTGGGAGCCGTACTTCCTGCGGATGCTGCCGCGCGGAAGGAGATCCGCCGAGCCATGGAGCAGCTCAGCGAAAGTGCGCAGAAGTACCACAAGCAACACGAGAAGCTTCCAGCTGTTGGCCACGCGGACGCTCTCCGGTTCGCGCTCGGAGTCCAAGCGCGTTCTGGTGGGGAGCTGCTGTCCTGGCTCGTGTCGCTCGACGGCCAGATCCTGCAGTTGAGCGATGGAGAGCTCCACCCAGGCTCGCTCTTCCGTGTGCTCGACAACGAAGAGGACGCCACTGACCAGGACGGAACCACCGATCTGGATGCGCGCACCGACGATGGGCGAACCTTCCGCCTGGTCAACCTCTTCTCGCTTGTGAAGGATTGCGGAATGGACGCCGTGCCATGAGCCTGCGCACGACCCTGCTCGACCCCTTCAGCCCACCCTCCGGGCTCATGGGGCAGACCGCCATCCTGGTCTCCATGAGCGGAACGGAGGGATTCCTGCGGTCCGCCATGCATCGGTTCACCGGGCTAGGCCGCAATCGCCGCACCCACTCTGGCTGTCCGTTTGCCTACCTGTTCCTCGACGCCCACCCGACCACTCAACGCCAGAAGACCTATGGTCCGCTCACGATCCCGGGGCTCCACGAATTCCAGCCCAGGGTGTCCGCAGGTAAGAACCTCCTCCACGCGAAGCTGGCGCTCCTCGCCTTCGGGCCTGGGCGGCATACCCGGCCCAGCATACTGCGGCTGGCAGTCACCACCGCCAATTGGACCGAGCGCTCCGCAAGGCACCAACTGGAATTGCTGTGGATGATCGATGTCCATCTCGACAGAGACAGCGAGGAGACATCCGAGGAGGACCTCTCGGATCTGGCCGCCGCCCGGGCTTTCATCCAGACTCTCGCGGAGCGGTATCATGTTCCCCGGAGGGGGCAGAGCCGCTCATTGCTCGCCCGCCGGTATCATGACCTTCTCGACAAGGTGGACGAAGTCGCACCACGATCCACGCGCCCGCGCTTCATGGCCTCGTGGGATGAGTCGCTGCTGTCCCAGTTGCAGACCCGGCACGCTTCGCAGCCGCGGAAGAACCTGCTCATGTGCGGCTCTGGATTCTTTGAAGAACCAGCAGCCCTTGTGCATGGGCGCAAGCCCGACGTCCTGAGGCAACTCGAAACGCTGGTATCTTCGAGCGCCATGCGGGTCCTGACAGCCAATCCCAAGACCGCCGGGGCTGTTGCCCCCTGGTGGCAGGCACAGACCGAAACCGATGGCTGGCACCTCGTACTTCCCCTGGATGCGGCATCAAGAGCTTCCCGCGACTTGCACGCCAAGTTCATCTACGTGGGCTACCGACGTGAGGCGAGCTGCAGCAACGGGTGGCTCTACCTGGGCTCCGGGAATCTCAGCCGCCGAGGGCTGCTGCTGTCGGCGGCGACGCAGGGGAACATCGAGACCGGCGTCGTCCTCGACGTCCCGGGTCCGGTTGAGGACTTCCTTCTCATGTCCACGTTGTTCCTTTCCAGCGACCCTGCCCCGACGAACGAACTCTCAGAAAGAAACCCCTCTCCCGAAGAGAGCATCGACCTCGACTCTCTCATCTCCGTGCCACCGATCTTGAGAGCCTGGGCTCGTTCTGACGCGCCAGGAGGAGGCCCCCGCTTGGAACTGGCATGGCGTGATGACCTGGAGCCCGGCACCACCGTCCGCATCCGCTGGGCCTCGGGTGAGCCCGACGCGACTGACGCGTGTGTCGAACTCCAACCCAGCGCGTACCTCCCGTTCGCGACTGCGCACTTCCCAGCCACCCTGGATATCTCGAACGAACAGGGTACTGGGCCCGTGTGGACCATCCCGGTAGAGTCCGAGCTAGGCCATTACTGTCTTCCTCCCCCATCACCGCGATCTTTCGAAGAGGCCCTGGCCGCGCTGCTGGAGTTCCCAATTGATTCGGAAGGAGATGAGGACACCGACACGCCAGAAGGAAGCGACCCGATCGACCCAGAAGAGCCCTCGACAGACGGCCCGCCGCGCCGCCATATCGAAGGCTCGACCGAGCCCCGCCAATATCCCCTTCACACAGTGATGGAGTTTCTCGAGGGATTGGGAACACACCAGAGTGGGCTTCTTCTCGACCAACTGGAGGATTGGCTCTTGCATCTGGAGACACTGCTGCCGGCCACCTTCACTCCAGGACAGACATCTGGATGGAAGGGTTTGGGACTGGACCTGATGGAGACACTCCTGGCTCCGGGTTTCCGGCCCCCTGGGATGACTTCTCCGCAGGCCCGGCGCTACCGGAGCATCATCGAACACTCCGTCCAAAGCTGGGGACTCCGGGTATGAGCGTGGACTGGGACCGGGTCGCGGCCCGGCTGGAGGAGCTTGCGCGCGAACACGCCACCGGCCGGGGAAACAAGGGCCGCACGCTCCGGGAGGATCAGCGCGCCACGTTGTCCTTTGTCGCGACCCGGCTGCCCCGCCATGGATTGATTGTCGCCGATGAGGTGGGCACTGGAAAGACAACCATTGCCTGTGCGGTCATCAAGGCGGTCCTTGCCGAAGGGGGACGGGCCGCGGTCCTCGTGCCACGTGGATTGATCCACCAGTGGCGCGCCGAGTACCGGGCGCTGTTCCCGGACGCGCAGGGCCCCCGAGAACTCACCACCCTGCCTCAGTGGCTGGAGGAAGACGAGAGCCCCTCTCCCACCGATGGGCCCGAGTGGTGGCTCATCTCACACGGGTTCAGGTATCCGCGAGTGACGCACCGGAGTCATGGCAGTAAAATCGCGTTCCCCTCCTTGGTTCGCCTCTTCCTGGAGCCTCCGAACATTGTCGCCGATGGCCGCACCTCCGTTGGTCACATCTCCAACCATGCCCGGAAACATGCCAAGGACCATGCGTGGTGGCGCAACCTGTTGAGGATGGCCGAACGTGTAGCGCCCCTGGTTCATGACCGCCAGCCGCTGCTGCAGCGCCTCGAAGCACTGCCACTCCTGAAGCCTGAGAAGGACAACCGGGAACTCTGCGAGAGCCTCTGCCAAGGCAAGGAGGCGCACTCCGTCGTGAGTGAGCTACTGGGCCTCTGGCTTGGAAGATTCGATCTCATCGTAATCGACGAAGCCCACAAGAGCCGCGAGGAGACATTCGAGGACGGTGAGGAGAAATCCACCCGTAGGGCCTGGAAGCAGCTGCCCTCGTTGTTGCAGATGCTCGGACAGGGACATCGCAGCCGACGGATCTGTCTGACAGCCACGCCCATGGAGCTGGCGCCTCACGACTGGGGAGATCTGCTCGCCCGCGCACAGATCCATGCGCCGCGTGGGCCGATCCTGCGGGCCATCGACGCGCTGCACCGCTGTCTCAAAGCAGCCAAGAGCACCCCGGACCAGCCCTCTACGATCAAAGATCTCATCTCGGCGGCTGAGTGCTTCCAGCAGCAACTGGAGCCATTTGTCACCCGCCGCCGGCTGCTCGACCAGGCGCAGCTCGAGGATCTCCGCGCCCATCGCCCCGAGGCGCGGGAACTGGCACACCCTCATCGGCGGACCGAGCGCCACCTCGTTCCGCTGAAAAGACTGGCCGCCGGGCAGAGCGATGCGTGGCGTCCGATGCTGACTGCGCTGGAGGGCTATTCTCATGCGGCACGGGGTTTGGATGAGTCCATTGTCGGTACCCGAGCCAAGGTGCTCTACACCAAGCTTGCAAACGGGCTGGTGAGTGCCGACGAGCTCGAGGACGATGACTGGCTTCAGAGCACTCCGTCGCCCGTGGACCCAAGGACTGCGGCAAAACTGGAGCGTCTTGCGTACTGGCGCAAGAAGTTCCGGGACTCCCGGCAGGAACTCAATAGGAGCGCCCTGGAATCTGGAATCACCGGCTACCATCCCGACTCGGAGCACCCGCGGATCCTGAGCGTCGTAGAAGCCATCGAGGCCTGGACGGGGCTCAAGGAGTCCGAGAAGGTGCTCGTGTTCGGAGTCTTCACCTTGCCCATGCGGCGGCTCCGCGATGTCCTCAACGCCAGACACTGCGTCCGGAGCCTCGACGGCGGTGCGCCCATCGCTTTCTCTCTCCATGAAGATGAGCCCCTGCTCGCAGTGGCCTTCCGAAACATGGAGAGCATGCAGCGCGAGAAGAGTCTGACGGGGAGGCTTGCAGGGAAGACATGGACCCTGGCGGAGTTCAAACGTTTGGCGCTTGAGGCACACAGTCGGTACCGGAAGATTCGCGACGACATCTCCAGGCACGTCCGCAAGCACACCGACGCACTGGTGCAGGAACGATTCGCAATGCTGGGCGCGAATGATCGCGAGCGCCTGCGCGAGATCATCCGTACGCTACTTCTGGACGATTGGCTGGTAGGGGGTCGTTCTGATCCCCCTTCGGAGGAACTGCTGGGCACGCTGATCACCCGTATCTGGCACGACCATGTAGAGCCGGCCATTGCGACCGACTCCGACGTCGAGGAAGGCGAGCATGACGAAAGCAAATACAAGCAATTCGTCGAATGGATCGACCTCGAGTGGAACGAAGTACAGGGCCGGCAAACCGGCTTCTGCCGATTGATGAATGGCGATACGAAATGGCCGACGCGGCGCTCGTTGCAGGCTGGCTTCAACCGGCAAAGCGGTTGCCCGCAGGTCCTGATCGCACAGAGCCAGGTCGGGCGCGAAGGGTTGAACCTGCATTTGGCCTGCAGGGTCGTCGTGCAGTTCCACGCGGAGTGGAACCCCGCGAGCCTCGAGCAGCAGGTCGGCCGTGTGGATCGGCTCAACAGTCGCTGGTGGCACATGTACGACCAATGGAAGCGGAGCGCGATGAGTGGCCCCATGCCGCTCATTGAGGTTCGACAGGTCATGCTCGAAGGGACCTACGACGCATTCCAGTGGGATCTCGTACGACAACGGCAGCACACCTTCGATGCAACACTCTTCGGAAGCTTGCTCCCCGCCACATCCTGGCAGTCAGTTCCCGAATCGTTACGAGCGGAGTTGCGAGCGGCAGCCCCCAACTTCGACCCGCGCCGCCCCCGCGAGTCCTGACAGCTTCAACGCTTCGCCAGCTACAATCCGGGCGTGGTCAGAACGGATGGTGCCCGCGGGAGAAGGACGCCCCTGCCACGCCGCCTTTCCCCTTCGAGAGTCGGGAGGCGCGGAAGGTGCCCTCTGTCTACTGAACCTTCCGCAGGCGGTCTCCCCCCACCGCTTCGAGGGTGCGCTCGCCACAGGCTCGTTTTCAGCCTGCGGCGAGCGGTTGCCCTACCCTGCTGAAGCCTGCTGTCAGTAGTTGCCGGAGATGACCTTGGGCAGCATCTTGCGCAGGTCGGGCAGCGGGCCAATCTGCCGGGTGTCCGCAGCCTGGGCGGTGCCGTTGTTACGCAGCAGGCCGCGCATCTGCACGGACGTCAGGAGCCGGCCATTGGCGCGCGCCACCCCCTGTGCGCTGGCGGCCGCGCCCGTGACGATGGGCGAGGCGCTGGAGGTTCCGCTGAAGGTGGCCGTGTAGTACTGGTTGACGCCATAGGTGGAGCCGAACAGGTCGCCGTAGCCCATCGAGGCCACGCGCTCACCCCAACCGTGGACGTCCACGCGGCCGCCGAAGTTGGTCCAGCACATGGGCGCGCGCGTGGTGGCCGTGCTCGCGCCGACGATGATGGCGCCCGAGTCGCGCGTGGCGCGGTTGAAGAGCCCCGCGTAGGCAGCGGCATCCAGGTTGGCGCTGCCGTTGCCGGCCGCCTCCACGACGATGACGCCGTTGGCGGTGGCGTTGCGGATGATGTCGTATTCGGCTTGCCAGTACTCCACGGCGATGTAGTGGCACTGGCTGGTGTTGCACGTGCACGCCGTGCCGTCATTGGGGCCCAGGCGGTGGACCTCGACGAGCACGATGCCTCCCGGGCCCGCTGCGGTGACGGCCTTGGAGAGGGCACTCGTCAGGCCCTGCGGAGTATGGGATTCAACGCCCATCTGGGCCCCGTAGGCGATGCCCTTCATTCCGTAGGCGTTGTTCGCCGCCACCAGCTCTCCGAGCACGGCGGTGCCGTGGTCGCTGACGGTCCCCGCAGCGCCCACATAGAAGAGGGTCGGCATGTCCTCGTGCGACCGGTTCCAGCCCGTCTCCACGTCCACGATGCGCACGTTCGTGCCGGTGCCGCCGGCCACCGTCCACGCGTAGTTCGCATCGATGCCGCCCGGGGCCACGTTGAGGTAGCCCTGGTTGGCCGTGTACAGCGGCGTGGTGGGCGGGAGGTCGGCGGCGGCCAGCACGCCCCGCAGCGCCGCGTCCAGGCCCGTGTTCACCGCGGCATCCTCGACAGGAGGTTCGGCGTAGGCCACCTCCACGGTGTCCAGCGCGTTGAGCGCGGCGACGACGTCCGCCACTCGCTCGGAAGTGGTGCCCGGCAGCAGCGGCACCTGGAAGTACAGGTTGAGGTCCGCCAGTTGCTCACCGCTCAGCGCCTCACCGGAGGTCTTGCGCGCCTCCAGCGCGGCCTCGTCTTCCTGGAGCAACCGCTGCGGGCCCCGGGTCCGCGGCGCGCGGTCCAGCAGGGCCTCCACGGAGCGCAGGTCCTCCGTGAGCCGGGCTTCGGACATCCCGCGGCCGAAGAACAGGCTGCGTTCAGAAGAGGAGCGCTCGGAGACGAGGGCCACCAGGGCATTGTCACGCAGGCGAACGCGGCTGCCCTCGTGGAACTTCACCACCAGGCGCTCCACGGGAGTGCCGGCGGCCAGCTCGTGCCCGGTGTGCTTCACCACGGCGGCGCGCGGTGCCAGGGCCCGTGGAGTCGCTCCGGCGGCGGGGGCCAGGGCCACCAGGGCCAGGCCCGCCAGCGCGCCACGCAGCGGGCGCAGGGAGGGAGAAGAGGTCTTCGGCATGGGATTGCTCCAGTTCGAGTGACGAGGGACGTGAGCAGGGCCCGCGAGGACACTCCATTCCCCATGGAACCGATTCACGGGGATGTCATATAATACAGTTCTGACATGGAGTCCGGTTGCTGGGAGGGCAGGACCCACGGCCTCGACGATGCCTGCCGCGTCCATGCCTGTCGTGGCTCAGGACTGCTCGCAGGGGGCGTCTTTATCTGCTGTCGGGGGCAGGACGGCCTTGCTCCGCGGTGGGCGGCGCCGCGGTCGATTCTGAGCCGGTGAAGAAGTCGATCAGCCCGTACGGAGCGTTGTCGCCGAAGCAGTGCCGGAGGAGGCTCGCGGCCTCGACGGCCTCGTTCGCGCTCCGGACGAACATGGGTTCCTCGTACCCGGCGAGCGCGGCTTCGAGGTCGCCTCGGTGCGCGGCAATGGCCTTGCCGAGCTCGGCGCCGTCGTACATCGCGAGGTTGGCGCCCTCACCGGACGGCGGCATCAGATGCGCGGCGTCGCCGAGAAGCGTCACACCGGGCACGCGCTCCCACCGATGTCCCGCCGGGAGCGCATGGAGCTTTCGGGGGACGAGGTCTGTCTCGCCGTCGGTGATCAGCGCGGTGAGCGCTGGCGCCCAGCCGTCGAACTCCGCCACGACTCGAGCCTTCGCCTCCTTCGGGTTGGCGAAGTCGATGCCCGCGATCCACTCCTGCGGCCTGGTGAGCGCGACGTAGGTGTGCAGGACGCCGTTGGTTTCGCGGTGGGCTTGGATGCCCTTGCCGGGCGCGAGGGCCAGCATGGCCCCGCCTCCGACTGCCTTTGCGCTGGCCGCGTGGCGCGCGTCGGCGTTGAACAGGTAGGTCTCGATGAACGAGATGCCGACGTACTCGGGCTTCGCGTCGGACAGCAGCGGCCGGATCCTCGACCAGGCGCCGTCCGCGCCGACCAGGAGGCTCGTCGTGACAGTCGACCCGTCCGCGAAGGTCAGCGCATGACGCCCGTCGCCGAGCGGGTGGACCTGGGTGACCTTGCGGCCCCACTGGACGGTTCCATCGGGCAGCGAGTCGAGCAGGATGCGCCGCAGCTCACCGCGATGCACCTCGGGGCGACCGCCATTGCCGTCGTCGGGCTCGTCGAAAAGGACCGTGCCGTGCGGGTCGAGCACCCGCGTGGCCTCGCCGCCTTCATGGATGATCCGGCGGAACTCGTCGAACAGTCCGGCCGCCTTCAGCGCGAGCTGTCCGTTGTGGTCATGGATGTCGAGCATTCCGCCCTGCGTGCGCGCCTCCGCGGACGCATCGGCTTCGTAGACGGTGGCGGCGATGCCGTGGACGTGCAGGACGCGAGCGAGCGTCAGCCCACCGAGGCCGGCGCCAATGATCGTGATCGGAGCCATCGTGCTTCCTTTCGAGTGGGAGGCCGCTCGGCGACGCCGCTGGCGGACTCTGGAACGGCGTTCCAGAGACCATATTGGAACGCTGTTCCAGAACTGTCAAGATGGAGCCATGGCAAAGGCAACGCGCGGGTCGGAACGACGTGAGGAGGCGCTTTCACGCGAGCGGATCGTCGACGCGGCGATCGAGCTGCTCGACGACGAGGGCGAGAACGGGTTGACCTTCCGCGCGCTTGCCACGCGGCTGGCGACTGGACCCGGCGCGATCTATTGGCACATCGCGAACAAGAGCGAGCTGCTCGTCGCCGCCAGTGACGCCGTCGTGGCCCGCGCGTTGGGCGAAGTCCTCGCCTTCGCCAAGCCGCACGAAGAGATCCGCAGGATCGCCGTCGTCGTGTTCGAGGCGATCGATGCGCATCCGTGGGTGGGCGCGCAGCTCTCTGTCGCTCCCTGGCGGACCGCGATGCTGCAGATCTTCGAGCGCATCGGGCGCCAGGTCCAGGCGCTGGGGGTTCCAGGCGGCGCCCGGTTCACGGCGGCGTCGGCGCTGGTGAGCTACATCATCGGCGTGAGCGTCCAGAATGCCGCGAACGGCCGCCTGCTCGATCCGCCCGTGGACCGCGCTGACTTTCTCGAGACGGTGTCGGCCCAGTGGAAGGAGCTCGACGCCCAGGAGTATCCGTTCACCCGGAACGTCGCGGCCCAACTGCGCGAGCACGACGACCGCGCCGAGTTCCTCGCCGGCATCGACCTCATCCTCACCGGGATCACGGCTTCGCGGTAGCCAGCCCTCAAGGCAATGACGATGGGGTGCACGTGCAGTCCTCCGCCCCGCACCCACCCCGCCTGGCGCGGTTGTGCGTGGGCTCAGCGTGCGCTGGTTTCGCGGCGAACCTCGTAGCCCGCCTCACGCAGCCGCCGGATGAAGTCGTCCGCACTGGTTGAGGCGCGCAGCAGGGTTCCAAGCTGGTGCTCGTGCCGCGCATCCAGCGCGCGGGCGTTGAGGAAGGGGTGTGTCAGCGGCTTCATTCCTGGAGCAGGGCGGGCCGTGCTCTGGATGATGCCGGGCTCCGAGGTGAAGGTGAGGACGGTGGCGCCGTCGCGGGTGACGTCATAGCGCGGGGTCATGGCGAGGTCGGGCTAGAGCTGGCGGGGTGGGCCGTAGATCTGCTGGAGGAGCGCGTAGGCCTGAGGGTCATTCGCCTGGACCCATTGGGCGCCATTCGCCCCCTGCCCCTTGTTCCGCCCGAAGTAGGCGGCGGAGAGCTGGGCGAAGTACTCGTGATCATTGGAGCGGGCGTAGGTATCCGTGAACGCGCCGCCCCGGGCCACCTGGGCGTCGAAGGCCTCCCGGATGGCCTGGCGCTCCGCGTCCGTCACGCCCTGCGAGTGGATGGCGTGGGCCAGCTCGTGGATGCCGACGCTGTGATTGCCAGGGTACAGGTCCGAGCTCAGCTCGGACAGGTTCTCCTCGGGAATGGCCGTCGCGAGCCTGCCATCCGGCAGGGACACGCCCGAGGCGCCGCGCACGTCGTCCCAGGGCCGGCCATCAAACGTCGTCTGCCCCCGGAGCGATTGGAACTCCGGCAGGTCCGTCAGCTTCGTCCCCTGTGGAATGATGACCACCACATGGCCCGCGGCGCGCAACCGATCCGCGATGTCGGGCCGGGCCGCGGTCAGCTCCCGGGTCACTCGCGAGGCCTCGTTGATGGCGCTCTGACGGACGCCATTCGCGCGGACCTCCATGCCTCCGGACTGGAAGGTCTGGTTGGGCGCGAGCGGTTCCTTGTCGCGAAGCAGGAGCGACACGTGCTCCTTCGCGGACTTCGTGAAGGCCGACTCGTAACGACCGAGCTGCCGCTGCAGCATCTGGCGCTCGGCCTCCGTGGTGCCGTTCTTCTGGACGCGGCCCGTGAGGCGCTCGGCTTCCGCCAGGGTCACCTTTCCATCGAAGCGCGCCCGGTGGACCTCGGCGCGGACCTGCGCCGGTGAGTTGGACTCGGTGTTGCGGGGCTTGAAGTGGGCCACCTTCGACAGCGTCTTCTGCGCCGCGGGCTCGAACAGGTCGTTCTGGTGCGTCAGCTTGCGCTTCAAGAGGTTCCGCTCGTCCGCGGTCACCCCTTCCTTCCTCGCCGTCTTGACCAGGGCCTTGGCTTCCCCGTTCGTGACGCGACCGTCCTTCATTACGGTCTGGAGCTTCTGGTTGAGGCGTTTCGTGCCGCCAATGGACGTCATGGCTCTCCCGGGAAGGACGCCCCTCTTTCCTAACATGGGCGTGGATTCCCAGTCATTCCGGTCAGGTCCGCTACACGACACAGCTGAAGGCCGGGAGCGCGGCGCGGAACACGCGGTCCCGCAGGTGCGTCGCGCCAATGAAGGTGGACGCCACGCCGGGCCGGCACCCGCTGCCCCGCCAACGTCTGTCGCGGGGCGTCGCTTCGCACGATCCGCGAGGCGACGCCCCTGCACGGCCTGCGGGTCAGTACAGCTCGGCAGTCGCGAGGTACGGGAGGCTCGTGCTGTTCTCTCCGCCCACCACGAGCACCCGGCCGTTGGAGAGCCGTGTCGCGGTGTGCGCCCGGCGAGCCTGGATGAGCGTGCTGGTGTTCGACCACGTGCCGGAGGCATACACCTCGACGCTGCCGAGGATGGCCGTGGTGCCCGTCCCGCCCGCCACGAGCACTCGGCCATCTTGCAGCGACGTCGCCGTGAAGCGCGCGCGGGCTTGAATGAGTGCCCCCTTGGCGGTCACGGAGGGGGCCTTGAAGAACGGATCGACCAGCTCGGTCGTGGTGAGGGAGGCGCTGGTGCCCGTCCCCCCCGTCACGACCAGCTTGCCGTCATTCAGCAGCGTCGCGGTGTGCCAGGCACGGGCCTGGGCGAGGGTCAGCGCGCTCACCGCGCTCCAGGTGCCGGTCGTCGGGTTGTATTGCGCGGCCGTGGCGAGGGCCGAGGTGATGGCGGTGGTGCTCTGGCCGCCCACCACGAGGACCTGCCCCGGCGTCATCTGGAACATCGCGGGCAGCAACGTCGCCGTGTGGTTGAAGCGGACCGCTGGCAGCGAGCCCGTGGAGGTCCAGAGGCCCGTCGCCGGATCATACAGTTGCGCCGTGGCGAGAGCCGCGGTGCCAAAGCCTCCCACCACGAGCACCCGGCCATCCGGCAGCAGCGTCGCGGTATGGGAGTACCGGGCCTGGGCCAGCGAGCCCGTGGAGGTCCAGAGGCCCGTCGCCGGATCATACAGCTGCGCCGTGGCGAGGGCCGCAGTGCCAAAGCCTCCCACCACCAGCACCTGGCCGTTGCTCAGCAGCGTCGCGGTGTGGAAGTAGCGGGCCCCGGTGAGTGCGCCCGTGGGGGCCCAGATGCCGGTGGCCGGGTCATACAGCTCCGCGCTCGCCAGCGCGCCGGCGGGCCCCTGCCCTCCCACCACGAGCACCCGGCCGTCCGGCAGCAGCGTCGCCGTGTGGTAGCGGCGGGCCTGCGCGAGCGGCCCGGTCGGCTTCCAGGTTTCGACGGCCGGGTCATGCAGCTCGAAGCCGCGCAGGGTGCCGCTGGGGCCGAGCCCCGCCATGACGAGCACCTTCCCGCCGGGCAGCGCGGTCGCGGTGTGCCAGGCGCGGCTCGTCGTGAGCGGAGCGGAGGTGTGCCAGGCGCCAAGCACCGGCTCGAAGAGTTCGGTGCTGGAGAGAAAGCCGGTGGCGACCTTGCCGCCCGTCATCAGCACCTGGCCATCCGGCAGCAGCGTCGCTGTGTGGCTGGAGCGCCCCACCGCCATCGAGCCCGCCGCGGTCCACGCGCCGGTGGCCGGGTCATACAGTTGGGCCGTGGCCAGGGCCGCGGTGGCGCCATCTCCGCCGGCCACCAGCACCTTGCCACTGTCCAGCAGCGTCGCCGTGTGAGCGGAACGCGCCGTCAGTGCACCCGTCGCGGTCCACGCGCCGGTGGCCGGGTCATACAGTTGGGCCGTGGCCAGGGCCGCGGTGGCGCTCCTGCCGCCCGCGACGAGCACCTTGCCGTTGTTCAGCAGCGTCGCGGTGTGGAGGGAGCGCGCCACCGCCAGGGAGCCCGTCGTCGTCCAGGAATCGGTGGCAGGGTCGAACACCTCGCTGGTCGCGAGGGGGGCGCTGGCCCCCAGACCGCCGGTGACGAGCACCCTGCCATCGGACAGCAGCGTCGCCGTGTGGAGGCTTCGGGCCTGCGCGAGCGAGCCTGTCGTCGTCCAGGTGCCGGTGGCCGGATCCAGCAGTTCGCAGGTGGCGAGCGCGCCGCTGGCGTCCTTTCCGCCGGTGACGAGCACCCTGCCATCCGTCAGCCGCGTGGCCGTGTGGCTGTCGCGGGCCTGGGCCAGCGGGCCGGTGACGGACACGGTGCCCGTGGTGGGGTCCGCGAGCTCGGCACTGGAGAGGGGACCGTTGGCGCCCAGCCCGCCCACGACGAGCACCCGGCCGTCGTCCAGCGGCGTCGCGGTGTGGAGCTGGCGGGCCTCGGCCAGGGTCGGAGTCGGAGCCCACGAGCCCGTGGTCGGGTCGAACACCTCGGAGGTCGCGAGCGCGCCGTTGCTACCGACGCCGCCCACCACGAGCACCCGGCCATCGAGCAGCGTCGTCGCCGTGTGGCTGGTGCGGGGCTGCGTGAGACGGCCCACCGTGGAGGAACCGGTCGCGGGGTCATACACCTGGACCGTCTTGCCTCCGCCCGCGAGGAGCACCCTGCCCTGGGCCAGCAGGGTCGCGGAGTGAAAGGAAAGACCCTCCGCCATCGCGGCCGTGGCGGCCCAGGTGCCCGTGGCCGGGTTGTACGCCACGGCCGTGGCGAGGCTGACGTTCGCGTTGCTTCCCCCGGTCACGAGCACCCGGCCATCGGGCAGCAGCGTCTGTCCGGCATAGGCGCGGTACACGGGAAGCGCGCCCGTCGTCGCCCAGGTACCGGTCGCCGGATTGTAGAGCAGGCACGAGGAGTAGTAGGCGCCGGCCGCGGCACGCCCGCCCACGAGGAGCACCTTGCCATTGAGCAGCGCCGTCACCTGGTGCGCGTAGCGGACGTTCGGCATCGAGCCGGTGGTCGCCCAGGTGCCGGTGGCCGGATCATACAGCTCCGCGCTGGCGAGGATGTTGGACCCCGTGACGCCGACGCCAAGGCCCCCCGCCACCAGCACCTTGCCGTTGTTCAGCAGCGTCACCGAGTGGAAGTAGCGAGCCACCGAGAGCGCGCCCGTGGAGGACCACGTTCCCGTGGCCGGGTCATACAACTCCGCGCTGGCGAGGGCGCCGACCTCACCGCTCCCCCGCCCTCCCGTCACGAGCACCCGGCCGTCGGGGAGCAGCGTCGCCGCATGGTTGAAGCGGCCTTGAGCCAGCGAGCCGGTCACGGACCAGGTGCCGGTGGCCGGGTCATACAGCTCCGCGCTGGCGAGGGCGTTGATGCTGGAGACAAGTCCTCCCACCACGAGCACCCGGCCGTCAGGCAGCAACGTCGCCGTGTGGTTGTCTCGCACCGAGGACAGGGTCGCCGTGGAGGTGAGCGCCGCCGCGGCGCCCTGCCCCCACGGTCCCTCCCGTGCCAGGTCGGGCCCGCAGGCGGTGAGCGCCAGCATGAGCGCCACGTTGAGCGGGGTGAGGGACTTCGCACGGTGAGGCCGGCATCGCGGCTCGGAGGAGGCACGCGAGGGAGCTTCGGAGGATTCGACGTGGGGCATGGGGCTGACGCTTTCGAGCGTGGGAAGGCTTCGGCTCCGGAGTGGGGAGCACGGCCTCACCCTAGGTCATCCGGGATGACTCTTGGAGTGACGGGGCGGTGGGCCCGTATCTCCGCCGTGCGCTACCACGGGCGCACGGTGGTGCCCCACCCATGGAGCGAGGCTTCCAGGGGGCGTTTCCAGGGGTGTTCCAGGGTGGTGCGGATGCCCATCTCCTTCGCGGCATTGAGCAGGTGGAGGTGCCACTGCACGTGCTCGCCGGACAGCCGGGTGGCGGCGATGGCCAGCGCGCTCGCGCCCAGGGAGTAGCCGCCGAAGACGAGCGGGCCGCTGGCGGAGTCCTCCGGGCCCTTCACCCCGCGCGGCCACTCGCGGCAGGCGGCGAGGGGCACGGCGTTGCCGGCGGGATGGTCGCAGTAGCCGTCCACCAGCGTGGCCGTGAAGCGCCGTGCCGCCGGGTGCGAGGCCATGGCCAGGAAGGCACCCGTCCACGCCAGCGTGGTGCCGCGTTGCGTGGGCTCCACGAGGCGCCCCTTCGCGTCCACCTTCGCGGGGAAGCCGGTGGGCAGGTCCGCCAGTTCGATGAGGCGCGCGACGAGTCGCTCACCCGCGGCCCGCGAGTCCGCGTTGCCCCGGAGCCGCCCGTGCAGCAGCAGCCCCGCCGCGGCCGGAGCGCTGTCGCAGGGCCAGATGGTGCGCCCGAAGCTGGGCAGCAGGAGCTGTCGCGAGAGCGCCTCCACGAGCTGTGCGGCCAGTGCGTCGAAGAGGGCGGTGGACTCCGCGTCCGCGAGCCCGGCGCGCTCCATGCCCGCGAGCATCAGCAGCACGTAGCCCCGGTAGAGGACGCTGGGCGGGAGCGTGTGCCCCGCGACGTGCGTCCCCTTCTGTGCATTGAAGGGGTGTCGGGCCCGTCCGAGCGCATCCGCGAGAAGGGCCTTCAGTCGGCGCTGCGTGTCCGGAACCGGGTGCCCGTCCAGCGCGGCCTGGATGAGGATGAACGACAGGTGCGCATCGCAGAGGAGCTGCGCCTCGATGAAGCTGCGGCCCGCGTCACCGAGCAGCTTCGGCTCGCAGCCCTTGCCGAGGATTCGCTGCTCCAGCGCAGCCAACGAGTCCCTGGGAAGGGCGGCTGTCGTGGGCTCCGGCGAGGGAAGGGGCGCGGTGGTGCCTCCGTCGGTCGGCGTGCCTTCCGCGCGGGCAGCAACCGGGAGGCAGAAGGACAGCACCAGGAGCGGGAGCAGCGCCCGCGGGCCGCGGAAGGAAGAGGAGGCTTCGGACATGCGCGGAGACGTCACCACGTCCCCGTGTTCCCAGGCCGACCGGATGGCCAGCGGTCACGGCCTGAGGCGGAACGGTCATTCCGGCCGGGTGACCGGCGGCCCACGGCAGCCCCTACGCGTGAGCGCGCCAGCGCGTCGACGGTGGATACGCGCTGCCTCTGGCGCCGACAACGTCAGGGGGAAGACGGTAGAGTCCGTCGACTCCGGGCGGATTCCTTCCCGCCGCCCGGCTGAAAGGAATCCGCCGTGTTGCTTCTGAAGGCTGTCGTTGTCCTGGCCCTCGCTTCGGCACCTCCCGCGAAGCCGGCGGCCAGTGCTGGCTGTGCCACCACCAACATCGAGACCGCGCTCAAGCACCTGGAGGCCCACCTCAAGGCGACCGCGAAGCCCGAGAAGGAAGTGGATCCAGACGATGAATCCGGGCCGCCCCTCGCCGAGGAGTTCATGGGGCTGACCTGGAAGATTCGCGACGTGCCCAACGGCTACATGTCCACGGTGGGCGAAGCAGGCACGACCTACGAGGCCGCCCTCTTCAAGAACCCGGAGGGCTATCACCTGGCGCTCGTGGCCACCGGGGACTCGGTGGTCAATACCGCCGCCTACCGGTGTGACAAGTCAGGCCTCAAGCTCGAGAAGGACGCCCTCGAGGTCCCCCTCGGGACGGCCATCCAGCTCTACGCCAACGCGGGGCTCATCGCCCCCAAAGGCAAACCCGGGCTGAGCCAGAAGACCCTCCGGGACTGGGGCGGCTCCATCGTGGCCTACCACCTGCCCCGCCAGGGCCGGGTCGTCCGCCTCACGGCCTTCGTGGATGAGCCAGACTCCGTCTATGGCACTGAACTGGGCATCCTCGAGTATTCCCATTCAAAGTTTCGGGTCCTCCCGCCCGAGAAGAAGAAGGCGCGCTGAGCCGGGGAACGGCAGCGGTCCCGGTGACGGACTGGGAGTGGAACGACCCTGGGTTGTCATGGACCTGAATGTCTTCAGGAACGCGCGTGTTTGACATTCAATCCGCTCGCTCTGTATAGGCTGCCCGGTTTTTCAGGAATCACTTTCAGTGAAAACCGGGTGGCGCTTTGACAGTGAGCAGCGGAAGGCTTGCCGTGGTCCTCGTGTGTCTGACGGGGCTTGTCGCATGTGACGCCGGCAGGGCTCCGGAAGTGGAGGGCGGCGAGTCCCTCACCCAGGTGGAGGCCGCGCTCGACGGAGGGAGCGTGGAGCTGCGGTCGAACGTGCTGAAGGGCACGGTGCGGCTCACCAACCAGAATCCAGAGGTGTTGGCGGTGCTGGCGGCGGACCCCTGGGTCCAGGACGCGGGCATCGTCACCGCGACGAGCACGGCGCCCGAAGGGTTCCGGGCCACCGCCAGCCCTTCGGAACGCATCAGCCCGCTGGAATACCGCTTCGAGATGTTGGTGGAGGCAGGCGCCGGGGGAGACGCGGGCGTTGTCTACAGCGTCTCCGCCACGCGGGGAGGCTATGCCCACCCGAGCCTGTCCGGCGTGACGGTCCGCCCCGTCGCGGTGCAGCCCGAGCCCACGGACGTCACCGTCCAGAGCTGCATGGGCCTGGTCCAGTTCCGGTTCGGAACGGATGAAACCTGCCTGACGCGCGTGCCCCTCGCCGCGCTCAACATCCGGAACTTCCCCTTCCACGGCACGGGGCCCTACACGGCCTATGTCAACGCGGGCACGCCCCAGGCCACCACGCTCACCTATGCCCTCTCCAGTTCCACGGGCACGGTCACGAGGACGATCCCCGTGCAGGTCGGCGCTGCATGCGACGAGGTCGTCCGGATGTGCATCCCCGTGGCGCCCCCGGAGCCTCAGGCCGTGGGCTCATTGACAGGCCCCTTCGAACTCCACGGTGAACCCATCCACCCCGCCCAGTCCTCGGTACGGCTCCTGATTCCGGGACCCAACTCCCGGAACCTGGTGCTGCACGGCCCCTGGCGTCCCGTGAGCGCCCCGTCAACCTGGTGGACGCTGTCCGGCCTGCCCGTGGACGCCTATTCGATGAATGCCATTGTGTATCTGCGCTCGGGCCGGGCCTTCACGGAGGCCTACACGCCCAACCTGGAGCCCTTCTCCGTCGTGGCGGGGCAGACCACCCCCATGACACGGCAGGTGGACGGGGTGACGCGTCACGCTTTCGACATGCACCCGGCCTATTTCTATGGTGCCGTCCGATTGGCGGATCCTTTCACTCCAGCGCATCCCGGCGCCCGGAGCACCCTCCAGTCCCTCTTCTTCGAGGCGGACATCGATACCAACGGGGATGGCACCCCGGATGTCGTGAGTATCGGAAACCGGGGGACGTCCTTCGTGGCGGAGGCGCCCGGAGGCTCCAGTCGGACCTCCTTTCCCGGAACGTTCGATGCGGCGCGTGGCGAGCTGGCTTCCACGTATGAGCACGTGCTGCCGGGCCCCCATGATTTGACGTACCGCTGGTTCCAGGGCGCGATGTACCTGCGCTTCTGGTCCGAGCCCGCGGGCAGCACTCCCTTCACCACGCGGCCGGGGCTGTATGAGCCAGAGCGCTACCGGTACGGCTCGCTCTCGCTCCGCACCCAGCCCACGAGTGGCTACACCGCCGACCTGGGCCCCGGGGAGCGCTTCCGCATCGACCACGAGTACTGCTTCAACGAGGTGCAATTGCAATACACCTCCGCGCAGGGGCGCTTCTTCAACCCCACGGTGGAGGTGTCCGGACAGTTCACGGGCAAGGATTGGCGCGGCCAGCCCGCGGCCTATGTGGCGAGCGGCCTCTTTCAGGGAACCCCCGCCGCCGTGAACGTCCCGAACCCCGCCCAGTACGCGGAAACCCAGGGACAGATCTCCCTGGCGCTGCCCCAGGGCGGGTTCACCCTCCGCCCCGGGGCCTCCATGGTGAGTGATTCAGGCACGGTGAACACCGCCACCTTCGCGCCCCTGGGCGTGACGCTGGGCTGCGGGCAACGGCTCAAGCTGGTGCCGCCGCTGGCCGTGAGTCTGGACGGGGCGCCGGGTTGTGCCACCTCTGCTTCTGGGACGGTCTCCGGACAGGTGAGGAGCCTGCCCGCGCAGGTGGACCGCATCTGGTACCGGCTCAACGGCGGTCCGGAGGTCACGCTCTGCACGAACTGCGGCACCGACCCGCGCTTCTCCTTCCACGCGCCTTTGCAGGCCTGTGACAACGCCATCCAGGTCTTCGCCTTCAGCGAAGGCATGGCCGAGCCGGCCACCGCCCTCGAGCAGCGCGTCTGGGACGACCCGGTGGATGGCCCGTCATGCGGGGCCGGCTCCTGCGTCAACCGGCCGCCCGTGGCCCGCTGCCGGAGCGTGACGGTCCCGGCGGGCGGTGCGTGCAGTGGCTGTGGCTCGGTGGATGACGGCTCGTATGATCCGGACCCGGGCGACACCGTGAGCTGCGTGCAGACGCCGGCCTGCCCGTACCCGTTGGGCTCGCACCGGGCGACGCTGACGTGCACGGACAGCGCGGGCCTGAGCGCCTCGTGCGAGGCCACGGTGACGGTCCGGGATGAGACCCCGCCCGCGGTCGTGTGCGGCGCCGTGCCGGAACTGGAGTGTGGCGGCGGCGGCGCGACCGCGAGCTTCACGGCGACGGCCACGGACAACTGCAGCGCGGTGACCCCGGACTGCACGCCGGCTTCCGGTGGCCTCTTCCCGCCGGGCACCACCATCGCGACCTGCACGGCCACGGACGGCGCGGGCCTGCGCTCCCAGTGTACGGTCCCGGTGACGGTGCGGGACACGCAGCCGCCCACGCTCGTCTGCCCTGCCCCCGTCATCGTCGGACGCACGGGCCCGGAGGGCGCCACGGTGGTCCCTGGCATGGCCACCGCGAGCGACACCTGCGCTCCGCCCCAGGTCTCCGGCCCCGCGGCCGGCGTCTACCCGGTCGGCACCACGGCCGTGACGTACACCGCCACGGACCTGGGCGGAAACCAGGCCTCGTGCGTGTCCACTCTCCACGTCACGGACCCGGAGCTGGGCAGTCCCCCGAACGTCACGATGTGCAACCTGCCGCGCTACACGCGTGAGACGAACCTCATGGCCTGCGGCTGGACCACGCCCGTGCCGGGCAACGCGCCCATCGCCACCGCATTCTTCCGGGTGGACGGAGGCGCGCCCATCCCCGTGACGCCGGACCTCAGCGGAGGCTTCGTCATCACCTGGCTGGACCTGGCCGAGGGCACTCATTCCGTGGAGCTGACCGCCATCGACACGCGCGGCGCCATCCTCCAGCGGCAGACGACGGTGACGGTGGACCTCACGCCGCCCGTGCTCACCCTCCTCTCCCCCCTGCCGGACGAAGTCCTCGCGAGCCCCGTGGTCGCCGTGCGGTCCTCCGTCCAGGATGCCTCGCCGACGACGGTGCTGACGCAGTGGGTGGAGTCCAGCCGGATCGAGAGCGGCACGGGCACGGTCACCCATACGGTGGACCTGGTGAACTGGGGCCAGGTCGCATTGCTGATCAGCGCGACGGACGCGGCGGGGAACACCACGCAATGGCTGACGCAGGTCTTCGTCGGGTCCACACCGGCCTCCGTCCAATGACCTCCGGAGCCGGAGCGCCACGAGCCGTGAGCCTCCGGTTCAGCGTGGCTTCGCGAGGCCGGGCCTCCTCGCGAGCCGCGCCTCCAACCCGTCGAGCCACACGCCCAGGCCCAGCTCGAACAGCTCATCGAAGTCGAGGTCGAACCCCGTGCGCAGGCCGGTCAGCACCTTCTCGAAGTGAGGGAAGCGCCCCGACGTCGCGACACGGAAGAAGTTCGCCTCGTTGCGCCGCATGAACTCCTCGTCGTTCATGCCGGACTGAGCAACGGCGTCGGCCTCGGACTCGAGGTTGACCGCGATGCCCTGCACGAACGCATGGAGCAACACGTGGACGCGCATCGCCTCCTGCGCCGGCAGCCGCGTCTCCTCCAACGCCCGCATGACCCAGTCCGCGAACGCGAGCGCGTTCTCCTGCGGCTGGGGCCGCGTGAGGTTCACCACGCGCGCGAGCCAGGGATGGCGCTTGAAGACGCGCCACTCCAGCCGGGCGGCCAGCTCCAGCTGCGCGCGCCACCCGGCCGGAGGCTTCGCCGGCAGCGGCTCCTCCGCGAAGGCGAGTTCCGCCATCATGAAGAGCAGCACATCCTTGCTCGCCACGTAGCGGTAGAGCGACATCACCGGCTGGCCGAGCTTCGACGCGACCCCGCGAATGGACAGCGCCGGCAATCCCTCGTCATCCGCGATGGCGATCGCCGCGCGCACGATGCGCTCACGCGTCACGTCCGCCGAGCCCCGCGCCGCACCGGACCGGGACGGCCCTCCGGCGACGACCGTCCCGATGCGCGGCACGGTCTTCACCACGCCCTCCTGGGCCAGCGTCCGCAGGGCATGCGCCGCCGTCGCGAGCGCGACCTTCCACCGCCGGGCAAGCTCCCGCGTGGAGGGCAGCCGGTCACCGGGCTGCAACGCCCCGGTGCGCAGCTGCCGCTTCACGTCGTCGACGATGCGCTGGTACGGAGCCATGGCCATGGTCTCTTGTACTAGTACAGCGGGTCCGTGGGCGCAGCCCCTGCCCCACGCATCCCGCCTGAGCTAGTACACCCGGCGACATCCTCCGGGGTCCCGTTGTGGAGGAAGGCGTCTGCGTACACCGTACGCACCATGACCCATCCCCACGTCCTTGTCGTTGGAGCAGGAATCGCAGGCCCGTCACTCGCAGGGTGGCTCTCCCGGCAAGGCTGGCGGGTCACCGTCGTCGAACGCGCCCGCGCTCTGCGCACCGGCGGGCAGGCCGTCGACTTCCGGGGTCCCGTGCACCGCGCCGTGCTGGAGCGCATGGGGCTGTGGGAGGCCATCCATGAACGGCGCACGCGGCTGGGGGCCCAGGCCCTCGTCGATACCACGGGCCGGACGGTGGCAGAGCTGCCCGCGCTGATGATGAGCGGGGACGTGGAGCTCCAACGCGGGGACCTCTGCCAACTGCTCTTCGAGCGCACCCGCGAGCAGGTGGAGTACCGCTTCGGGGACAGCCCCACCGCGCTCCACGAAACGCCCCAGGCAGTGGAGGTCGAATTCGAGCAGCACGCTGCGGAGCGCTTTGACCTGGTGGTGGGCGCGGATGGCCTGCGCTCGAATGTGCGCTCACGCGTCTTCGGTGTGAATGAACGCCACCTGAGGCACCACGGTTTCCGCGTCGTGGGCTGCACGCTGCCGAACGTGCTCGGCCTGCGGCAGCGAGGCGTCATCTACAGCGAGCCCGGCCGTGGGGTGTGCGTCACCAGCGCCCGTGCCGAGGACGAAGCCCGCGCGCTGTTCGTGTTCACCGGCGCGCCCCTCCGGCCCCACGAGCATTCCCCGGACGCGGCGCGCGAAGCGGTGTCCAAGGCCTTCGCGGGCGCGGGCTGGAGGACCGCGCAGCTTCTGGAGGCGCTGCGCGGGGCGGAGGACCTCTACTTCGATGCCATCAGCTCCGTCCGCCTCCCGCGCTACTCACACGGGCGCGTGGTCCTGCTGGGAGACGCGGCGTGGGGCGGCACCCTGGGAGGACAGGGCACACCCCTGGCGATGGTGGGTGCCTACGTGCTCGCGGGGGAGCTGCTCGCGAATCCGGGTGCGCACGCCCAGGCGTTCGCGCGCTTCGAGGCCCGGCTGCGGCCCTATGCGACGAAGTGCCAGGGCGGTGCGAGCCACGTGGGCGGGTTCTTCGCGCCCCGCACACGGGCCGGTCTGTTCCTGCGCAATCACATCTATGGACTCCTCACCACGAAGCCGCTGGAGCGCGTGTTCGAGAAGCTCGTCACCCACGCGGCCACCGGGTTCATGCTTCCGGAATATGCGGATGCCTTCAGCTCCCCGGGTCACTTCCAGACCGGGGCTCAGGGGAAGGCCTGACCGATCCAACTGCCCTGGTTGTAGTGCACGTTGGGTCGGGCCATCAGCCCGACGCTGCTCGCGGCCTCGAACAGCACGACGATGTCCGAGCCTCCGAACTGGAAGTAGGCGAACTCCTCGCCCTTGTGCAGCTTCTTGCCCACCTCCGCGGTCATCACCACGGAGGACACCTGCGCCATTCCAATGGGCAGCACCGCCACCAGACCCGCGGGCGTGTCCAGCACCAGCAGGCCGCGCGCCTGCGCGAACTGGTAGCCCGTGCCGTCCTCGGCATCCATCTGGCGCAACGCGTGGAGCCGGTGCGTCCCGTCCGCGTCCGGCGCCGCCACGACGTCCAGGTACACCTGGCCGTGAATCACGCGCGACTCCAGCACCCTGCCGGGCAGCGGCACGTGCAGGCGGTGGTAGTCCGTCGTGTTGAGGAAGCTGTGCATGAAGACGCCGCCCTTGAACCGCTCGCGGTAGGGGCTGCCCTCCAGCAGCTCCATGACGGACCAGGTGAGGCTCTTCACCGTGATGGTGGACGCCTCGTTGATCTGCCACCACCCCACGAAGGTGGAGTCCGCTGGCGAGACAATCACCCGGTCATCCCCGATGGACGCGATGGGCCGCATCCCCGGCTTGTAGTTGCGGGCGAAGAACTGGTTGAAGGTCTTCCAGCCGCTGGGGGCCGGCATGTACTCGGTCATGTTGTAGGCCGGGGCGTCGTAGAACGAGCGCAGCGACTCCGGCGTGAGCGACTCGGGCGTGTCCAGGAAGCGCCCCCAGGCGTTGGCGTAGGCCACCATCCACCGGGAGAGCTCCGTCAACTCCGGCGCCTGCTGGCCCGGGAGGATGCGGTTCTGGAGCTCGCGCACCGGCTTCTGGTCCAGGAAGAAGTAGAACTCGCAGATGTGATTGTAGATGTGCCGGCCGTTATGCGTCTCGGAGGGCACCCACTCCAGCAGGCCGCTCATCCACTGGAGGTAGTCATCCAGGTTCTCGATGTGGCGGAGGGCGGGCACATTGTAGCGCCGGGCGTCCTGGATGGCCTGGGCGAACCGGTCCTCCCAGCCGTTCCGGGCGATGAGCTGCTTCAACTCCTGGACAACGGGCTGCAAGGGCTTGTCGTGGGGGTTCATGGGCTCTCCTTCAGGCATACAGCGTGTAGATCGCCACTCCCGCCAGGATCAGCGCGGGAGGAATGGAATACAGACAGACACGGTCCAGCCCCCGGGTGAGCCGCAGGGCGCGGGCTTCGTACGCCGTGCCCTGGGAGCGCTTCACCAACTGGTGCACGCAGAGGCTCTCCACGACGAGGAGGAACAGCACCGCCTGGCCGCCGAACATGAAGTAGTCCATCACGCACAGGTAGGCGATGCGCGGCAGGATGGTGCTGGCGATGTAGTTGTGGGCGATGATCGCCAACAGCGCGGTGATGCAGATGCCGCTGCGCTCGCCCAGGCTCTCCGGGTCCAGGAAGAAGACCACGCAGGGGGCCAGCACGAGCAGCATCAGGACCAGGATGAGCTTGAAGACGTAGTACTGGGGACGCCGCTCGACGTGGACGGTGATGTTGAAGCGCGAATAGCCGACGTCGTCGAAGAAGGTATAGCGATGCATCCCGGTTCCGACGCGGACCCCGTGGAGCTCCCACTCCGACGGACCGTTGGCGGCCAGCTCCAGGACGTCGTCTCCATGAAGGGGGGCGTTGCACTCCGCGAGCGACTCCGCCCGCTGGAGTGGCCCCTGCACGAGCTCATGGACCAGCACCAGCTCCTCCTTGGAGTGCTGGAAGTCCTCGATGAGGATGGGCAGGTCCTGTTCGTCGAAGGGGAACAGGCGCAAGTCCAGGTTGCTGGCGAGCGTGACCCGGTAGCGGTTCACCGTCTGCACGACGCCGGGCGCCACCAGTTGATAGGTGTCCTCCTCCAATTGCTTGGAGACGCTCTTGGCGTTGATGATCTCCAGGTTCGGGCGCCACGCGGGAGGCGCGTCCAGGTTCCCGAGCGGCGTGTCGACGAGCGTGGGGTCGTACCAACGCAGCCGCATGTAGAAGTCCGCGTCGAAGGTCTCGTTGACGTCGTCAACGCTGCTCAAGCCCGACAGGGCGAAGCTCACGTAGACCTTGCGCGGCCCAGCCCCTGGCGGCGCCTCCGCCGCGCTCACGTGGGGGGACAGGAGCAAGCCGAGACAGAGCAACATGCCCCAGGCCCGGTGAGTCATGACCGAGCCAGCTGCATCCACTGACCGCCTGCGGCGCGCGTGCATGCTCCTGGCTGGTGCATCCGATATGCCGCCCTCAGGACAGACCGCCGCCCCAGGCCCCTGGCTCCGGCGTGTGCGGACAGGAGCCCAGGCGTGCGTTCCCGTGGAACGCGGACTGCGTGCCCGTGCGACGCGGCGTCAGGCTGTCCGCCATGACCTACCAACGCGCCCCGGTGAAGGCTCCGGGTGACTTCACTTGCCGCACGGGCCGCGCTATCACGTTTTGGCGTGATAGCCGTCCGCCCCCTGCAGCGCGCCGCGAGCGCCACCCTCGTCCTCGCCTTCGTAGGCTGCGGCTCGGCCACCACCGGCACCGTCGGCCGCCCTGCGTCCGCGAAGTGGGTGGGCCCGACCATCCCCAGCCCGGATGGCGGCCAGGTACGCACCACCATCTACTACGGGCCCTGGCAGTGCAGCGTCGCCTTCATGTCCCGCTGTGAGACGAAATGTGCGGCACAGGGGCATGCCCTCAGGGGCTGCATCTGGCTGGCCGACTTCAAGGGAGACTGGCAGGGGCGATTCATGCTCATGCCCGCGGCGGCTGGCGGGCGACTGGCCATCACCCACTGCTGCTGCGACTACCCGAAGGTGACGGATCTGCAGTTGCGCCGCGACAAGTGGGACAACACGCGCGAGCGCTTCCGGAATGCGTGGGGCTCCGAGTTCGGCACCTGGCCAGCCAGCAAGGGGAAGAGCTGGCCGGGGCACCACATCTTCGACCTGGCCCATGGGGGACCGCCGGTGGCGCCCGACAACGTCCTGCCTGTCCCTGGCGACGTGCACAAGGTCTTCAACGACGAATACCCCGCCTGTTACGCGCCCGGCGGGAAGTGGCTGACGCCCGGTCCTGAGCACCCCTACGTGGACTGAGGACGCCGCCATGCCCATGGACAGCCTGCTGGCGGAGTTCTCCCGGCTCCACTTTCCCAATGCACCCGCGACACCCGCACAGCTCGCCGCCTTCGAGGCGCGTGTGGGATGGAAGCTGGACGCAGACCTGCGCGCCTTCTACCTGCACGCCGACGGCGGAACCCTCTTCAAGCCGCAGCCGAACGTGAAGTACTGCATCCTGTCGCTGGACGAGATCGAGCGGGCCCGGGTCGCCATCCGTGGGAGAGACCAGGACAGCGCGGGCCCCGCTTCGCACTTCACGCTGGTGGACATGCAGGACACAAACTTCGTCATCCTGGACGCGGCCAGGCGCGAGAACGACCGCTACCCGTTGCTCGACGCCTTCCACGAGACGTACCCAGAGGAGGCACCGTGCATCGCCTCGTCCTTCGGTGAGTTCCTGGAGAAGGCCCTGCGCAGTGGCAACCGCGCCTACTGGCTGAGCGGGAGCACACCGGACGGTTGAGCCTTCGGTGGCGTCCCAGCCTCGCGCTAAGCGCCAGCGCCTCCGCCGACGCGGCGACGATGACACCAGCCGCGCGCAGGCGGGCGTGGGGCTCCACCTGGGCGGGCTTCATCCGCCCACCCTTTGACTTCACTTTCAGCAGTACCGCCTGCCCGCGCCGACAGCAAAGCAGGTCCAGGAAGCCCGGCGCGGAGACACGCTCCGCCGGCCAGCCGGCGAGCTGCAGCGCCTTCACCACCGCAGGCTCCGCGTCGTCACGCGGCTCCGCCCACCTCACCGGGCACCTGCCGTGCGTCTGTCTATGCCAGGACAGAAGGGGCGCCCGGCGCGGACCTGCTGCATCCGACGGCCGAAGGGTACGCACGCGGTGCATACCCCCAAGGGCAACCTCAACCTATTTTGTGGACACGCTCTGGGGACGCTTAAGGTCCTCAATGAATTCCTCGGTGGTTCGGACGCGCGTTGCGAGCCAAACTGGGCCTGGGCTCAGCGAGTGTGTATCAAGAAGGCGGACAAGCCGCTCCGATGCCTCCTGCAGAGCACGCACCGTGCCACGGTCGCCAGTGACGAGGATGCTTTTTTCTGTCAGCGACAGGTGGGCGCAAATGCCAGCATCCTCCGAGTCGTTTAAGTCTATGGCGAGCGAAGCTCCTGGCTTGCCAGCCTTGAGCATGTAATCTCGCGTTCGGGAAATGACGTACGATGTTGAGAAGTATGTATTTCCAATCCACGTTCGAATCTCGGCGTCGCCTGACAGCTCGTTTCGGCCAGCCATTTCCCATGATTCTCTGAGAATTGGGCCCGAAGATGCGGCCACGAAAAGTTCATCAGGAAGTTCTCTTAGCCCTTCCGACGGGTACAGGTGCGAGAGATAGTCGGCGATATGGTGAACCATCTGCCTGAAGGAAGTCTTTTGCTCTCGGTGGAGTTCTCGTGCCCTGCCTGCAGCCAACAGAAGGCCGCTTCGCACGCGCGCCTGAAGTTCAGCATGCTCGGGCGGAAGCGTTGCGTAGCCAAGCATATCAAGCGTTGATTCTACGAATTGCGCCACCGCATCCGTCGCATCAGCCGCCGGGTCAAACGTTTTGACGGTTCTTGAATACGAGTCGGACAGGACTCTCGTGTGTTTTAGTTTGAGGATTTGTCCGAGACTGTCAAAACCAATCTTCTTATCATCATCGCCTCCAAGGTGACGAAACAGCTCACTGAATGAGATTGGCGAAACGGCAATATCAACGCCTTTGGTCTTTCCGGCCTCCAGCAACTTGCTGCTTAGGCTCCGAATAGCCGATGTATCGAGGATGTAGGTAGGCTCGGTTAGGGCTTTCTCTTGCATCAGAATCCTGGGATGTCAGTAATTTCCTACAAGTGTAGCCCACATTAGCGCATGCGCGTACTGGGGCCGGCCGGGGCTGCGGGCTTGGTGCCTTCCGGTGAGGCCCTGACCTAAAGGTGTCCGTGACCCGACTTGGTGAGGATGGATCACACACTGCTACGGCAGTAGAAGTCCCGCTCATGCCCATCACCAAGACCCTCGGGTTCAGCGCGATCGCGATCCTCGTCATGGCCTCCGGCTGCACTGCGACAGGCGGAGTGGCACTGCGCGCGGATGGCACCCCGGGACCGCAGGACTGTTCGGCGGAAGCGAAACAGATCATGCGAGCCCTCCGGCTTCATGTCGGAGATACCGCGCTGGTGGAGCTCGACGCGAACCAGATCAAGTCGCGTCGCATCACGCTCTACGACGGGCCCGTCGAGAGCATCCTGAAGAGCGACTTCGGCACGCTCGAAGCGACGACCCGCCTGTATGGGCAGGTCTGGACGAGCGGTCCGCAGGTCGTCATCCGTTGGTACGAGGCCCACCCTCCGGACAGCGAAAAGCTGCCGATTTGCGCGGTGGCCCGGCTCAGCGAGGACCAGATGAGGAAGGAGCCCGAGTCGAAGCCGGGCACCGCCATCCTCGAAGGCTCTGTCGCGGCCGCTTACGTCGTAGATGCCTTCCGGTGAGACCTCTACGGGCTTTCTGAGCCCCGCCCCGCTTTGGGCAGTGCGTCAAGTCCTTGGGTCACTGCGCGGCAACACCGAAACATTCGTACCGGTAGACGACGACCCTGTAGCCCACGGTCGTGCCTGTCGAGGTGGGCATCGCATTGCACGTGCACTGCTGCGTGCCGACCAACTGGGTACGGGTGGAGTTCTTGTAGTACTCGATGAGGTAGTCCTGACTGCAGGCCATGAGCTGCGTCGTGTCCTGCGGCTCCTCGACTTCGGGCCCCTCCTGCTCGACTTCGACACCACCGCACCCCATCAGCATCCCAGCGCTCATCACCGCGACGACAAATCCTCGCATATGCCCTCCCGTCTTCATGGTTAATGAAGGATGCCATGGATGGCATGAATTCCAAACACGAGAGCGTCCATCAGGAATCGAACGTCAAAAAGCGCATCGCGTCTTCCCGCTCGGTCCACCAGACGACCCGGACGTCGGGGCAGTCCCGCGCTCCTCGGACGTGGGCTCAGAACTTCTCGAAGACGGCGATCAGGCGGCTCGCGACGAGCTCACTGTCGAGGTCACGGTCGATGCTGACCCTGACCACGTAGCCCTGAACGGCCGTGATGACGGCGTCGGAAATCTCGTCCGCGGCAGTGTCCGGAGGCCTCGTTCTTGCGCGCGCGGGCTCCTGACACCAGGGCAGCAACGCTGTCCGCACGAGTGCGCGCAACTCGTTCACACTGTCCCGGGCGATCTCTTCAAGCTCACCGTCCCGAGGACCCTCCGCCCATATCTGGAGGAGGGTCTGCGCGTGCACCCTGTCACTCCTCGACCGCAGCAAGTGCGCGAGGACGCTGGCAGGAGTGCGCTCCGAGGGCAGCTCGTCGCTCAGGGCTGCGACCACCTCGCTCAGAGCGGCCGAGGCCGCGAAGCGCAAGAGCGCGGCCTTGCTCGGGAAGTGCGAGTAGACCGAGCCGGCGGAGGAGCCCGCCTCGCTGATGATGTCCGCCATCGAGGTGCTGGCGAAGCCCTGACGAGCAAAGCACCGCATGGCAGCCGCCGCGATGCTCTCGCGCCGCCGCTGCCTCGAACCCTCGCTCAGCTTGGGCATGACCGAAGACTAGTCACACACACGGCCCCCTTGCCAAACAGAATGAACGTTCTGTATGCTGGCGATGCCGGGTGCGCGGACATCCCTGTTCGGAGCCCGAAGGACGAGGACCGACACGGAGCCGGCCCCTGGATGAAGCGACAAGAGGAGATCGTCATGAGCGATGACCCGAAGGTGTTCGTACCGTCCCAGCCGCTGAAGCCGGGCGCCAGGTACGGCGTCTTGAGTGGGTTCGATCCAGGCACCCGAACCCTGCCGGCCGGCTTCCAGATCGCGCCCCCGTTCCGGTCGGTGCCGGTCGAAGTCATCCTCGAGAAGGACGTTGCCGTCACCTTGAGGGACGGTGTGACGATCTACGTCGATGTGCTTCGCCCTGCCGGAACGCAGAAGGTGCCGGTCATCGTGGCATGGAGCCCGTACGGGAAGGGCCAGGGGACCTCCCCGAGCGTGATGGGCATCTTCAAGATGGTCGGGCTCGACAACGGGATCGTGTCGGGTCTGGAGAAGTTCGAGGGGCCGGACCCGGCGTACTGGTGCGCGCAGGGCTACGCGATCTGCAATCCGGACATCCGGGGGGTGGGCGACTGCGACGGGGACAGCGTCATCTGGGATCGCCAGGAGGGACGCGACTGTTACGACCTGATCGAGTGGCTGGCCGTCCAGGAGTGGTGCACCGGCAAGGTCGCGATGAGCGGGACGTCCTATCTCGCGGTGTCGCAGTGGTTCACCGCCGCTGAACAGCCCCCGCACCTCGCGGCGATCAACCCGTGGGAGGGCGTCAGCGACGTCTACCGGGACCTCGTCCTGCGCGGCGGCATGCCCGACACCGGGTTCGCGAGGCAGCTGCAGGACCACAGCTACTGGGGCAAGGGGCGCAAGGAGGACATCCTCGCGGAGGCCGAGCGGTATCCCCTCATGGCCGACCTGTGGGAGGACAAGATCCCGCGCTTCGACCGGATCACCGTTCCGGCCTACGTCGTGGCCAGCTACTCGAACACCCTGCACACGGCAGGCACGTTCCGCGCCTGGCGCCGGATGGCCTCGAAGGAGAAGTGGCTCCGCATCCACAACTCCCAGGAGTGGCCCGACTACTACGACGAGGCGAACAGGGAGGAGCTGCGCCGCTTCTTCGACCGCTACCTGAAGGGCGAGGACAACGGGTGGGAGCAGACGCCGCGCGTCCGGTACTCCGTGCTCGATCTCGAAGGCGGCGACCAGGTCCGGGTCGGTGCGGACGAGTTCCCCCCGAAGGACGTCACGCCGACGAAGTACTACCTCGACGGCCGCTCGCGCGCCTTGACCACGACAGCACCGACCGAGGAAGCGACGGCGGTCTACGACGTGAGCTCCAACCCGGATGCGGTGTCGTTCATCACGCGCTTCGACCAGGAGACCCTCCTGGTCGGCTACCCGAAGGCGCACCTCTGGGTCGAAGCACGCGGCTCGGACGACATGGACCTCTTCGTCCTCGTCCAGAAGCTCGATGCGTACGGCACGCCCCTGCAGCAGTTCACCGTGCCCAACCAGAGCGCGCTGGTGCAGGACGTCACCGAACGCGGCGCCTCGATCCTGCGGTACAAGGGATCGGACGGACGCCTGCGCGTCTCCCTGCGCCACCTGGACGAGACGCTGTCGACCGATGCCGTGCCCGCCCACAGCTTCGACAGGATCGAGAAGCTCTCACCCGGGGAGGTCGTCGAGGTCGAGATCGATCTGCTCCCGATCGGCCTCGCGTTCCACCCCGGCGAACAGCTCCGCTTCGTCATCAGCGGCAGGAGCCTTCTGGGAACGATGATGCCCGCGATCCGCGAGTACACCCCTGCCAACAGCGGACAGCACGTCGTCCACACCGGCGGCAAGCACGCCTCCTACCTGCAGCTGCCCGTCCAGGCGAGGCGTCAAGCAATGGCAGTCGAAGGACAAGCGACCCAACGAGAGACGACGGCTTTTGCGGTCGAACTCGTGTCAGGGCCCACCGCAGCGGGCGGGGTCGATGACTTCGAACTCGTCTTCGCTCGCCGGGCGCTCGCCCGGCTCAAGGCCCTCATCGGGCGTCAGGGCCTGATGGACCTCCTGGCCAAGGACATCGAAGAAGGCAACGCGTTCCTCCGCGAAAGGGCCAAGGCCTCCGCCGGGAAGTTCACCTCCGGAACCACCGTGCTGGCTGTTCGAGGCCTCAAGGCAGCGCAGTTCGTGCATTGGCTCGAGAACAGCTTCAGTGACGAGAACGTCCTCCTGGCGGGCGAACCGGAACACTACGTGATCGCCCCCAACCCGGATTCCACGGTGACGATCGTCGAGAATCTCGGCCCCCATGTCTGCCGTGTCGTGCTGCCAGGCTTCGACACGGCCCCGAGCTGGGCCACGGAGGTACGCAACGAACTGTTGCCCGAGTCCGACTATCCGTTCCGCAGGCTCGGCGCCATGCACCTGGCGGACGGCACGGTGGTTGGACGGGTGCTGACCCAGTTCGGCGACACCGATGAAGGCTTCAACGCGAACCTGACCTGCTACTTCCCTGCCGCCTGCCCAGAGCACATCCTCGAGCAACACCGCCAGCACCTCGCCGTTGAGTTCAGGAACTGGATCGTCGCCGCTGCCAGAGCGCGGCGTTGAAGCACGGGCAGCGGACCGAATCACCGGTCGTCACAGGCACGGCAGGGCGAAGTGGAACGTCGAGCCGTGCTCCACTTCGCTCTCCACCCAGATGCGGCCGCCGTGGCGCTCGATGATGTCGCGGCAGATGTAGAGCCCCAGGCCCAGGCCTCCGAAGCCGGAGATGGGCGCGTTCCTCGCGCGGAAGAAGCGCTCGAAGAGATGCGCCTGCTCCTCCTTCGGAATGCCGATGCCCTCGTCCTTCACGGAGACGCACGCCTCCGGACCCATGCGCCGCGCCGTGACGCGGACCGTGCCGCCGGTGGGGCTGTACTTGAAGGCGTTCTCCACCAGGTTCATCAGCACCTGCGCGAGCCGGGCGCGGTCTCCCATGATGACGAGCGGCTCGTCGGGCGCCTCGAACCGGAGTGAGTGGAGGGAGCTCGTGCCGCGGACGTCCGAGAGGATCTCGCGGATGAACTCCCGCAGCGGGATGGGCTCCGTCGTGAGCTCCAGCTTCCCGGCCTGGATTCGCGAGGTGTCGAGCAGATCATTGACGAGCAACGACAGCCGCGCGAGCTGGGCGAGCGCCTTGTCCACGTGGCGCGGGGCCACGACGTGCCCGGCGTCCGCCTGGCCCTTCAGCATCTGGAGATGCAGCTTGAGGGGGGTCAGCGGCGTCTTCAGTTCGTGGGCGGCGATGGACATGAAGTCATCCCGGATGCGGATGGCCTCCTCGGCCTCGCGCAGCAGGCGGTCGCGCTCGGCCTGGGCGCGGTACTCCTCCGTGATTTCGGCCACCACCGCACCCACGCCCAGGATGGTGCCGCTTGCCGTCCGCACGGGGTAGTAGCTGACGTTCCAGTGCCGCTGCTCGCCCGGGGTGGAGGGTACCTCTCCCGTCATGTTGAAGCCGATGACGGGGGTTCCCTCTTCCAGGACGTGCCGCATCAGGGGCTCGATGATGGGCGCCAGATCGGGCGTCATCTCCCACACCGTCCTGCCAAGCTCCTCCTCGCGGCGCCGGCCGTGGAGCGCGGCCAGTGCGTCGTTGATGCGCAGGCAGCGCAGGTCCCGCCCCATGAAGCCCAGGGCGACGGGCGCGTGATTGAGGAAGGTGTCGAGCACGGCGAAGGACTCCTCCAGCCGCTCACGCGCTTCGTGCTCGGCGGCGAACAGCCGCCCCTGTTCCGCCAGTGCCTGGCGCTCGGCCGTCACCTCCCGGTAGCTCCAGATGCGGCCGATGATGGCATCGCCCAGCAGTTGCGGAATGGACCTGCACTCGAACACCCGGCCGTCGGTGAGCTCGACGATGTAGCTGCGGTACTCGAAGGAGGGCTCGAAGCCCTGGCGGATGAAGGCGATGAACCGCTCGGGGGCCGTCAGCCGTGGCCCCACGCTCGCGAGTGCCTTCTCCGCGTCCCGCTCCTCCATCATCGCGTCCGTGAGGCCCCACATCTCCTGGAAACGCTTGTTGAAGGCGGTGATTCGCCGGGCCAGGTCCACGACGATGACGCCGTCGGTGATCGAGTCGAACGTGGCGCGCAGCAGCGAGGTCTGGTGCTCCAGGTGCTCCCGCGCCCTGCGCTCCTCGGCGGCGCCCGGGCAGAACGCCTGCGGCTCCCTCGCGGCCTCCGGTCTGGGCTGCCCGGACTTCCGGAGGCGGGCACAGGCGCCGAGCTGCGTCCCGTCCTCGCCGAAGACGGGCACCACCACCGCGCTCAGCCGCTGCTCCTGCCCGCCGTCCTCACACACCCCATCCCTACCGGTGAGGGCCTCGTCGAGCGCGTGCCGGAGCCAGGGCAGGCCGCCGAGCACCTCCTTCGCGGAGTGGCCGACGGGAGGGCCGCTCCGCCACCCGGCGGCGCCGGCCAGCACCGGGTCCATCCAGACAATCCGCTCCTGGCTGTCCACGACCAGCGCGGCATGGAGGCTCGCCCCCACCTGGAGCAGCAGCTCGACCGGCGAAGGGCGGGAGGTGGGCGTGGCCCGCGAGTGAGCAAGGCCCTCCCATGGCGCCGGCCCTGCACCCCTGTCACCCTTCATTCCGGCCACCTCCCTCCGGCGTCGCGGGTCGGTCTGCCCGATGAAGGAAACATGCGCAGCGGGTCGGCCTGACGCTCGCGCCAGGCGGGCAGCGCACCCCTCGGGTCCACTCCGCGCATCCTGGCCGCGTGGAGCTCTTCTCGCGCTGGTGCGAATGCGTGAAACGGCGGCCGGCTTCCGCCCTCACCGAGGACAGAAAAATGCCCTGTCTCCACGGACTTGGGAGACAGGGCAGCGACCCCGACAGGAATCGAACCTGTGGCCTACGGTTTAGGAAACCGTCGCTCTATCCAACTGAGCTACGGGGTCAGGACGGTGCGCTTTATAGCAGGCGTCCGGACGCGCGCAACGCGCGTGAGGTTCCTCGGCCGGCGGGGTGTCCGCCGGGCTACGCCGGCCCCTTGGGCTGCTTGGGCCAGAAGACGTGGAAGGTCGCCCCGGCCCCCAGCTCGGACTCGATGGCCACGCGCCCTCCCCGGGTCTCCACGATCTTCTTCACCAGGGAGAGGCCGATCCCCGTCCCCTCCACCTTGTCGCGCGCCTCCAGCGTCTGGAAGATGCCCCAGATGCGGTCGTGGAACCTGGGGTCGATTCCAGGCCCGTTGTCCTTCAGGCTGAAGTCGTGGAACGCCCCCGCGTCCGCGCAGGCAATCTCGATGCGCGCGTCCGCCCTCCCCGCGTGCTTGAGCGCGTTGCTCATCAAGTTCAGGAACACCTGCTGCAACGGCACCCGCTCCGCCTGGAGCGTGGGCATGCCTCCTCCAATGACGATGCTCGCCTCCGGTGGCGGCGCGAGCAGGTCCCGGCTCTCCGCGAGCAGCGCGCCCACGTCCACCGTCTCCACCTTCTCCCGCATGCGGCTGGCCCGCGAGTAGCTCAGGATGCCGTTGATCAACGCCTCCAGCCGGTGCACGCGCCCCCGCAGGAGCCGCATCTGGTTGCGCGTCTCGTCGTTCATCTTGTCCGCGAGCCCCTCCTCGATCCACTCCGACAGGCTCGCGATGCCTCGCAGCGGCGCCTTGAGATCGTGCGACGCGACGTAGGCGAACTGGTCCAGGTCCTGGTTCGTCGCCTCCAACTCCTGCGTGAGCCGCTCGGAGCGCTGGCGGGCACGCACCTGCTCGCTCACCTCGAAGGCGATGACCGCGATGCCCTCGACCGTCCGGGTCGCGTCGTAGATGGGCTGGTAGATGAAGTTGAAGTAGCAGTCCTCCAACCGGCCCTGGCGCAGGAGCGGCACCCGGAGCTCATCCCCGTAGAACGGCTCGCCCCCGGAGTACACCCGGTCGAGCAGCGGCACGATGAGCTCCTGCAGCTCCGGCAGCGCCTCCCGCAGGGGCTTGCCCACGACGTCGCGATCCCCGATGAGCTGCAGGTAGCGCGGGTTCGCGAACTCGAAGACGTGATCGCTCCCGCGCAGGACGCAGATGCCCGCCGGGGCCTGCAGGAAGAGCGTCTCCAGCCGGGAGCGCTGCCGCTCGGCCTCGGCGAGCGCCGCCTGCTCCCGCACCAGCAGCTCCGTCCGCTCGTCCTCGACGCGCTTGCGCTCGATGCCCACCCCGATGGAGTTGGCGACGGAGGCCAGCAGGCGCAGCGTCTCCGCGTCGAGCACACTCCTGGAGAACAGCGCCATCACGCCCGACAGCTTGCCGTCCACGATGAGCGGGTAGCCCACGAACGAGCGCATCCCCTCGCGCGCCGCCCAGGCCTTGTCCCCCACGCGTGAGTCGTTCAGCACGTCGTTGGTGAGGTGCGGCTGGCGCGTCTGGGCGATGAGGCCGATCTTCAGCGCCCCCACGGGCACCCGGCTGTGCGCGCCGTCGATGTGGGTGTACAGCCCGGCGCTCGCCCGCAGCTCGAGCACGTCCTGGGTCGGGTCCAGCACCCAGATGCGCGCGAACGCCGCGTCCAGATGCCTCACGATGGCCTCACAGCACCGCCGGAGCTGGTCATGCAGCGACGCGGAGCTGGTCAGCGCCGCGCCCACGTCCGCCCCGAGCTGCGCGCGGCGGGTGCCATACCGGGTCTCTTCGTAGACCCGCGCGCTGGAGATCGCCGTCGCGACGTGGCCGGCCGCGAGGTCGAAGAAGTCCCGGTAGGCCTCGTCCAACGCACGGCGCGGGCTGACCCCCATCACCAGGAACCCCTGGAGCGCGTTCTCTCCCGAGCGGAACAGCGGGTGCACGACCGCCTCGCGCGACGGCTCGGGCCACTCCCCTCCGGGCCAGGTGCCGAGCGGCTCGGACCAGGGCACGCGCGCGGGCTGGTGCGTCCGCGCGACCTCGGCGAAGGGCCACGCGCCCCCTTCCTGGAGCTTGATGCGCTCGGGGCTCGCCGGCCCCCCGGGATCGAGACCCAGCGTGGCCGCGAGGTGAGCCTCCGGTTCGTCCGGCGAGAGCAGGTACAGCAGCGCGAACGACACGTCCTTGCGGCCCCCGGCGAGCGTCTTCAGCGATTGCTCGCACGCGTCCTTCACCGTGGCCGTGGGCGCCTCGGCCGTCTGCGCCCCCAGGCCGCGCAGAAGCCGGAGCCTCCGCTCGCTGATCAACCGCGCGGTGGTCTCCGCGCAGGCGCAGAAGATGCCCCCAACGCTCCCATCCTCGCTCCAGAGCGGCGCATACGAGAACGTGAAGTAGGTCTCCTCCACGTAGCCGTTGCGCGTCAGCATCAACGGGAAGTCCTCCGACCACGTGGCCTTGCCCGTGTCGCGCACGCTGTCGAGCATCGGGCCGATGACGTCCCAGATCTCCCCCCAGCACTCGCGCCCGGGACGTCCCAGGAACTGCGGGTGCTTGTGCGCGCCGAGGATGGGCCGGTACGCGTCGTTGTAGAGGCGCGCGTATTCGGGCCCCCACCAGATCTCGATGGGGTGCCGCGACGACAGGCAGATGCTGACCGCCGTCCGCAGGCTCTGCGGCCAGTGCTCCACGGGTCCCACCGGGCAGCCGGCCCAGTCGAACTCCCGCATGCGCTGAGCCATCTCCCCTTCCCCCGCGAGGAAGGGCACGTCGGAGGAAGTCGTCCCGAGACGAGCGATTGCGTTGGGTTTCATGCTCATGTCAGGGCATCTCCACGAGCGTCCAATACTTGTTGAGGGTGGCCATGACCTCCACGAAGTTGATGAAGGTCACGGGCTTGAGCAGGTAGCCCGCCACGTTCAGGTTGTACGCGTCGATCTTGTCGCGCTCGTTGGCGGATGTCGTGAGCACCACCACGGAGATGGTGCGCAGCTCGGGGTCCGCGCGCAGCGCGCGCAGGAACTCGATGCCGTTCATCTTGGGCAGGTTGAGGTCCAGCAGCACCAGCCGGCGCCCCTCGGGCACCGCGCCGTTGCGCAGCATCTCCAGCCCCTCCAGCCCGTTGGTGGCGACATAGAGCGGGTTGGCGATGTGGTTCTTCAGGAAGGCGCGGCGGACGTTCATCACGTCCACCTCGTCGTCTTCGATGAGGAGGATGTGCAATGACTTGTCGCCGGACATGGCCGCGGTCATGGAGCCTTTCGAGCCGGGGTGGCATCGAGTCTCGAAAGGAGCCCGAGCGCCCCCGCTTCTAGCGTTCTCATTGGGGCTGATAGCATCGGCCTGCCCGTGCCTGTTTCCTTCCCGACACGCGCTTCCAGGCAGCCGCTCGGCCGTACCCAATGTCTTGAGGCACCTCGCATGGCGGCTGTATGGCGATGGAGGCGCCCTGGCGCGCCGCCCCCTCCCATGGACGACGCCCAGAAGACGAAGGAAGAGCTCCTCGATGAGGTCCGGGGCCTGCGCAAGGCGCTGCAACAGAACCACGCCGATCTGGATCAGTTCGCCTATGTGGCCAGCCACGACCTCAAGGCGCCCCTGCGCGGCATCTCCAACCTGTCGCAGTGGCTGGAGGAGGACCTGGGGCCGAACCTGGGCCCGGAGTCGGCCCGGCAGCTGGTGCTGCTGCGCGGCCGCGTGCAGCGGATGGAGGCCATGCTCGACGGCCTCCTGGACTACAGCCGCGCGGGCCGCGTCCGGTACACGCCGGAACAGGTGCGGGTCGACCTGCTGATCCACGAGGCGCTGGAGCAGCTCTCCCCCGGCGCCTCCGCGCGGATCGAGGTCGCCTCCGGGATGCCGGTCTTCACCACCGAGCGACTCCCGCTCCAGCAGGTCTTCGTGAACCTCCTGTCCAACGCCTTGAAGCACGCGCAGCGCGACGATGTCCGGGTGCGGGTGGAGGTGGAGGACGCGCCGGGCTTCCACCACTTCCGCGTCGCGGACAACGGCCCGGGCATCGCGGCCCGGTACCACGAGAAGATCTGGAACCCGTTCCAGACGCTCGTCGCCCGCGACAAGGTGGAGGGCGCGGGCATGGGGCTGTGCGTGGTGAAGAAGCTCGTCGAAGGCCGGGGCGGCCAGGCCTGGGTCGAGTCCGCCGAGGACGAGGGCGCGACCTTCCATTTCACGTGGCCCCGCTCCGAGACCTCCCTCGCGTGAGTGTTCCTTCAGTCCCTTCATCCCCCAGGGAAGTCCCCACCATGAACGAGCCCCTCAAGCTGCTTCTCGTCGATGACGACGAGGTCGACCGGCTCAGGGTCCAGCGGCTGCTGCACACGGCCGGGCTCACGGCGGAGGTCGTGGAGGCCACCAGCGGCAGCGAGGCGCTGGGGCACCTGGAGACGCAGTCCTTCGACGCCATCCTCCTGGACTTCCTGCTGCCGGGCGAGGACGGGTTCCAGGTGCTGCGCGAGCTGGGAGCCAAGGCCCCGCGCTCCCCCATCATCGTCCTCACGGGCCAGGGGAGCGAGCAGACGGCCGTCGAGCTGATGAAGGCCGGCGCGTCCGACTACATCTCCAAGGCGAAGCTGTCCGCCGAGCGCCTGGAGCAGAGCCTGCGTCAGGCCCTGCGGCTGCACCTGGCGGAGCAGCAGCACCGCGCGCTCGCCGAGGCCCTGCCCCAGATCGTCTGGACGGCCGGCCCCGACGGACGCCCCGACTACTTCAACCGGCGCTGGTACGACTACACCGGCCTGCCCCACTGGCCCTCTCCGGAGGGAGGCGCGAGGGAGGAGCAGCTCCTGCGCGGCGTGATCCACTCCGACGACATCCCGGCCTGCCTCGGCCGTTGGAGCGAGAGCCGCCAGGCGGGTGCGCCCTTCGAGTGCGAGGGCCGCATCCGGCGCCACGCGGACGGGGCGTACCGCTGGCACCTCATCCAGGCGCTGCCGCTGCGCAACGCGCACGGCCGCATCCTCCAGTGGCTGGGCACGTGCACCGACATCGATGATCAGAAGCGCGCGTCGGAGACGCTGAGCTTCCTGTCGGAGGCGAGCACCATGCTCACCGCCTCGCTGGAGATGTCCGTCACGCTGGAGCGGCTCTCCGCGCTCATCGTCCCCCGGCTGGGAGACTGGTGCGCCGTCTACCTCCTGGAGGACAACGGGCCCGCCCGCCAGGTGATGTTCGCGCACGCGGATCCCTCGCAGGTGCCGCGGCTGCGCGAGCTGCACCGCGCCTTCCCACCGCCCTCCACCGCCCTCCACGGCTACCCCCGCGTGCTGCGCACGGGCGAGGCGGAGCTGGTGCCCGAGCTCACCGACGCGATGGTGCAGGAGGCGCTGGGCCCCCTGGAGGAGCCGGGCGACGCGCAGCTGCGGCCGGGGTCGTGGATCGTCGTTCCGCTGTGGGCCCAGCGGCGAATCTTCGGGGCGCTGAAGGTGTGCACCCTGCGGCCCGGCCGCCGCTACACCGCGCGCGACCTGGAGCTCGTGCAGGAGCTGGCGCGGCGGGCGGAGATCGCCATCGACAACGCGCGGCTGTTCGAGATGGCCAAGGCCGAACACCTCGTCGCGGAGCAGGCCAACCGCGCCAAGGACGAGTTCCTCGCGGCGGTGTCGCACGAGCTGCGCACGCCGCTGATGGCCATGCTGGGCTGGACGCGGATGCTGCGCTCGGGACAGCTCCCCCCGGAGAAGCACGCCCGCGCCCTGGAGGCGGTGGAGCGCAACACCCAGGTGCAGACCCAGCTCATCGAGGACCTGCTCGACGTGTCGCGGATCATCACCGGCAAGCTGCGGCTGGAGATCCGCTCGGTGAATCCCGGCGAGTGCATCGAGGCGGCGCTGGACTCGGTGCGCCACGCGGCCGACGCGAAGGGCGTGACGCTGCGCTCCGAGCTGGCCCCGGACGTGGACCCCATCCACGGCGACGCGGACCGGCTCCAGCAGATGGTCTGGAACCTGCTCTCCAACGCCATCAAGTTCACGCCCAAGGGCGGAGAGGTCGTCGTGCGCCTGCGGCGGGCGGAGGGCTGCGTCCTCATCGAGGTGGAGGACAACGGCCAGGGCATCGCCCGGAGCTACCTGTCGCAGATCTTCGAGCGCTTCTGGCAGGTCGACGGGAGCACCACCCGCAAGCACGGGGGACTGGGGCTGGGGCTGGCCATCGTGCGGCACCTCACCGAGCTGCACGGAGGCTCCATCGAGGCCTTCAGCGAGGGCGAGGGCCACGGCACGCGCTTCAGCCTGAAGCTGCCGCTGGCGACGGACGCGCAGGGCAAGGCGAGCCCGCCCCCCTTCCTGGCCACGGCGCGCCTGGAGACGCCCGTGCTGCCGGTGCCCGTCCTCAAGGGGCTCCAAGTGCTGGTGGTGGACGACGAACCCGATGCCCGGGAGCTGCTCACCGTGGTGCTGGAGAGCCGGGGCGCCCAGGTCTTCACCGCGGCCAGCGCCAGGGAGGGCCTGGAGAAGCTGCGCCTCTTCCGTCCCCAGGTCGTCCTCTCCGACATCGGGATGCCCGGCGAGGACGGCTACTCCCTCATCCGCAGGCTGCGCGCCCTGCCCCCGGACCAGGGAGGGCAGACGCCGGCCATCGCGCTCACGGCCTTCGCGCGCATGGAGGACCGCACCCGCGCGCTGCTCGCGGGCTTCCAGATGCACGTGCCCAAGCCCATCGAGCCCGCGGAGCTGATCATCGTCCTCGCCTCGCTCACCGGGCGCCACCCCCAGGTGGAGGAGCGCGCGCGCGGCAGCCTGGCCTAGGCAGGCGCCCGCGAGGTGCACCGCGCCATCTTCTGGAACAGGACCTCCGCGTCGAAGGGCTTGCCGATGAAGTCGGTGAAGCCAGACTCCAGGATGCGGCTCTCCTGCCAGGCTCGCGCGGAGGCGGAGATGGCGATGACGGGCAGCTTGCGCAGCCGCTCGTCCGGGGACTGCCGGATGACCTTCAGCGCATCGAAGCCGCCCAGCTCCGGCATGTGCAGGTCCATCAGCACGAGGTCGTAGACGCGCTCGCGCAGGCGCTCCACGGCCTGCTGCCCGTTCTTGACGGCGTCGAACACGACGCCCCAGAGCTCGAACCAGCGGGCAACGACGTAGGTGTTGACCTCGCTGTCCTCGACCACGAGCACCCGCAGGCCCCGCAGCGCCTGCGCGGGCGACGCGCGGCCAGACGCCGTGCCCGGGGCCTCCACCCCGACCTTCAGGCGCAGGTCGAAGGAGAAGCGGGTCCCCTTCCCCACCTCGCTCGCGACGACCATCTTGCTGCCGTGCAGCTCCAGCAACTTGCGGCTGATGGAGAGGCCCAGGCCCGTGCCTCCGTACTTCATCCCGATGTCGTAGTTCGCCTGCGTGTACTCCTCGAAGATGGCGGCGATGCGGTCCTGGGAGATGCCAATCCCCGTGTCGCTCACCTGGAAGCCCAGGTCGCACGCGTCGCCGTCCCGGGAGCGGACGACGACGGAGACCGTGACGCCGCCCTTCTCCGTGAACTTGAGGGCGTTGCTCACGAGGTTCGTGAGGATCTGCCCCAGCTTGACCGGATCCCCCACGAGACAGGAGGGGAGCTGCTCGTCGAGCTCCACCTGGAGCAGGAGCTTCTTCTCCTCGGCCCGGGCGGCCTGGCCGTTCACGATGCCGCTGATGAGCTCGCGGGGATCGAACTCGCGCTGCTCCAGGGTGAGCTTGCCTGCCTCGATCTTGCTCCAGTCGAGGATGTCGTTGACCATCGCGAGCAGGTTGCTGGAGGACGAGCCGAGGATGCGCAGGTACTTCACCTGCTTGTCCGTCAGCGTCGTCATCCCCAGCAGCCGGGTGGCGGCGGTGATGGCGTTGAGCGGGTTGCGGATCTCGTGGCTGAGGGTCGCCAGGAGGCTCGCCTTGGACTGCGCCAGCTGCTCCGCCTGCCTGCGGGCCTGCAGCAGCTCCCGCTCGTAGCGCTTGCGGTCCGTCATGTTGAAGACGGTGGTCCGGACGGAGCGGGGCCTGCCCTGCGCATCCCGCATCTGCACGGAGTTGATCAGGGCCGGGAGCGGACGGCCATTGGCGCACACCAGGTCCAGGGAGAGCTCGCGGACGAACCCCTGCATCTGGAGGAGCGGCGCGTAGTGCGTCTCATGGAAGATGCGGCCCGCGACCGCGAGCAGATCCCGGAACCGCTTGTGGCCGACGAGGGCCTCGCGCGAGTGGCCCGTCCACGTGAGGAAGGTCTGGTTGACCCGGACGATGATCCCCTCGGGGGTCGTCGAGAGGTAGCCGCACGGAGCGTTCTCGTAGAGGTCCTCCGCCGACTCCTCGAACGGCGCCTCCGCGGATCCGGTGTCCTCCGTGTCATCCGGCATCGTCGCGCTCAGGCACTCAGATAGGCCTTCATGGCGGCGACGGTTTCCCCGGGAGCGCTCAGGTTCGGGCAGTGGCCGGTGGCCTTCATGTACACCAGCTCGGCGGCGGGCAGGTGCCGGCACACGTACTCGCCCACCACCTCCGACGCGATGACGTCATTCGAACACTGGAGCACCAGGGACGGTGTCTTGACCTTCGGCAGGTCGGCCCGGTGGTCGGAGAGGAAGGTCACGTGCGCGAAGTGCTTCGCGATCTCCGGGTCCGTGCGGCAGAAGCTGTTCGTGAGCTCCGAGCCCAGCTCCGGCCGCTCCGGGTTGCCCATGATGACGGGCGCCATCGTGCTGGACCAGCCCAGGTAGTTGTCGTCGAGCGACTCCAGCAGCTGCTCGATGTCCTCTCGCGAGAAGCCGCCGACGTAGCCCTCGTCGTCGATGTAGCAGGGCGACGGCCCAACGAGCACGAGCCTGTCGAAGCGCTCCGGCTCCTGGATGGCCGCGAGCACGCCGACCATCGCGCTCACGGAGTGCCCGACGAAGACCACCTTCTCCAGCCGCAGCTCGCGGCAGAGCTCCAGGACGTCCTGGGCGTAGCCCGCCAGCGTTGCGTACTTCGTGCGATCATAGGCGGTGATGTCCGACCCGCCAGCCCCCACATGGTCGAAGAGCACGGTGCGGTAGTCCCGCTCGAACTCGGGGGCGACGAAGCGCCACATGTTCTGATCGCAGCCGAAGCCATGGGAGAAGACCATGGCCCGGGCGCCCTGCCCCTTCACCTTGACGTTGTTCCGGGTGAGCACACCCATGTGCGACTCCTGCGGTGAAGGGAGGGTTGGCGGCCACTCCTATGAGTACCGAAGTTCATTGTTCCTTCCACGAATTTCTGGATCGTCCCCGGGTCCTGCCTGGCAGGTGACACCGTGCGTCCGGGTTGCGGTGGGCCCGCTTGTACGCCCCCGCGCGAATTGCGGGAGGGATGGCGGTGCCTACGTTTTCTGGGACCTACGAACCAGGAGCGGTGAATGGCTTCGACACAGACCGTGCAGACGAAGGAATCACCCAGGACCGGTTGGGGAACCAAGACCCGGAAGGAGCCGGGGGTGCTCATCGAGGATCACGCGCTCCTGGGAGATCTGTATACGGCAGCGCTCGTGGCCCGGGACGGGTCCATCGACTTTCTCTGCCTCCCGGATTTCGACTCGGACGCGTGCTTCACGTCGCTGCTGGGAACAGCCGACAACGGGCGGTGGAAGATTGCTCCGAAGGCGACCGTGCGCGACGTGAAACGGCGCTACCGCGGCAAGACCCTCATCGTGGAAACGGAGTTCGTGACGGACGAGGGCACGGTGCGCCTGGTGGACTTCATGCCCATTCGCAAGGGCACCCCCCACCTGGTGCGGTGGGTGGAGGGAGTCCAGGGCACGGTGACGGTGCGCTCCGAGCTGCGGCCCCGGTTCGCCAACGGCTCCACCGTCCCCGCGGTGCGCAAGACAGACCATGCCTCCGCCGCCATCGCCGGTCCGGACGCCCTCTATCTGCGAGGCGCGGTCGGTGAGGCGCCACCTGAGTTCGAGTCGGAGTTCAAGGTTCAAGCCGGCCAGCGGATTCCCTTCGTGCTCTCCTGGGCCCGGCCCTACGCGGAGATCCCCGAGCCGCTCGACCCGGAGGTCGCCCTGCGTGAGACGCAGTCGTTCTGGGAGGACTGGGCCTCGAAGCTCCGCCTGCCCTCCGAGTACAAGGACGTGGTCCTCCGCTCGCTGCTCACCCTCAAGGCGTGCACCTTCCATCCGTCGGGGGCGCTGGTCGCCGCGCCCACCTTCGGGCTCCCGGAGACTCCGGGCGGGGAGCGCAACTGGGACTACCGGTTCTGCTGGATTCGCGACTCGGTCCTGACGTTGAACGCGCTCATGCGCGCCGACCTCACGGACGAGGCGGATGCGTTCGGCACCTGGCTGGAGAACGCCGTCGGAGGCGCCCCGGACCAGCTGCAGATCATGTATGGCATCCGGGGCAAGCGGCACCTCACCGAGATCACGCTGGACTGGCTGCAAGGTTATGAAGGGGCTCGGCCCGTGCGGACCGGGAACGGGGCCTACACGCAGTTCCAGCTCGACGTCCTCGGCGAGTTCGCCGCGGTCCTCTTCATCCATGCGCAACTGATTGGCAAGCTGCCAGAGCGCGGCCAGAAGGTCCTCAAGCGCCTCGCGACCCGGGTGTCCGAGGTCTGGACGCAGCAAGACCATGGCATCTGGGAGATGCGGGGTCCGAAGCACGACTTCACCGCCTCCAAGGTGGCGGCGTGGACCACCATCGATCGCTGGGTGCAAGCCATCGAGCTGTACGGCCTGAAGGAGGACAAGGCGCCGTGGGTGAAGCTGCGGCAGGCCATCTTCGACGAGGTGTGCAGCAAGGGCTTCGACGCCAAACGCAACACGTTCACGCAGTACTACGGCTCGAAGGGCGTGGATGCGAGCCTGCTCTTCATCCCGCTCTCCGGGTTCCTCCCGGCGGATGATCCCCGCGTCGTCGGAACGGTGCGGGCCATCGAGCAGGAGCTGATGCCGGAGGGGCTGGTGCTGCGCTACCTGACGGAGGACAGCGTCGACGGGCTCTCCGGCGAAGAGGGCGCCTTCCTCGCCTGCTCCTTCTGGCTCGCGAACACCTACCAGCTCATGGGGCGGCAGGAGGACGCGCGGCGGCTCTTCGACAAGCTGGTGGGGCTCTGCAACGACGTGGGCCTGCTCGCCGAGGAGTACCTGCCCAAGGAGCGCCGGCAGATCGGCAACTTCCCCCAGGCGTTCAGCCACCTGGCGCTCGTGAACTGCGCCTACAGCCTCGCCGAGGGATACAAGCCCCCGATGATGCATTAGCGGACCGGCGCGAGCCTCCAGCAGGGAGCATGGCGCCCGCGGCGTGCTCCCTGCGCACGGCCGCGGCGACCGGGGGAGCGTTGAGTTGAAGCCCTCCGGGCCCATGGCCACGCTTGGCGAAGGCACTCAACCGTGGAGGGAGGGGCGGATGGCGGGCACCGGGGCACTGCCTCGCGAGCAGGTGCGGCCAGGCGGCGCCCCGAAGCGGGCGAGGCGTTGGCATGAGACCCGCCGGCTCCGCGACTGGGTCGTGAGGAGCGATTGGCTGCTGCCCGCGCTCGCGGCGCTGCTGGGGGGCGTGCTGGGCGTGATGCTGGTGGACCCGCCTCCCGGCTCGGTGTGGGCGCTCGGCGGCCTGGCGTGGCGGGGCACCCCCAGGGAGGCGCGGACCCTCCTGTCGTCGGTGCTGGGCACCGCGATCACCTCGCTGAGCATCATCCTGTCGCTGTCCATGCTGGTGGCGCAGAACCTGGGTGCGCAGTACTCGCCACGCCTGCTGCGCATCTACCAGCGCGACGCGGGCATCCGGATCGTCATCCCGGTGTTCATCGTCACCTGCGTCTACTGCGTGGTGGCGGTGCAGCGGTTCGGCCTGGTTCCCGGCGATCAGGAGCGGCCGCGCCCGGCGGCCAGCATGGCCATCTTCCTGCTCATCGCGTGTGGAGCGGCGCTGGTGTTCCAGGTGCTGCACACGCTCCAGCTCATGCGCGTGGAGAACCTGGTGCGGACGGTGGCGAACATCACGCTGCACGCGGCGCGCGGGCTTCACCGGCGCCGCATGTCCGACGCGCCCCCGGTCGCGCCACCGCCGCCCTCCACGCACGCCCTGCCGTTGAGGGCCCCGGCGAACGGCTTCGTCGTGGACGTGGACGGGGTGGCACTGCTGGCGCGGGCGGAGGCGCGGAGGCTCGTGGTGCACGTGGACGTCGCCATTGGCGAGCCGGTGCTGCGGGGTGCCCCCATCGGGCGGGTGGAGCCGGAGAGCGTCGGGCTCCTGCGGCCGGCAGACGAGCCCGAGTCGCTCGTGAGCGCGATCGCGCTGGACCGCTGGAGGGACCAGGACGCGGACGTGGCCCTGGGCCTGCGGCAGCTCGTGGACATCGCGATCAAGGCGCTGTCGCCGGGCATCAACGATCCGTACACGGCCGTGGAGTCCCTGGATCAGCTCACCTTCGTCCTGTGCGGGCTGGCCCACCTGCGGCTGGGCCCGCGCGTGCTGGCGGATGGGGACGGGCGGGCGCGTGTCTTCCTGCGCGCGCCCGAGCTGCGCGACTACCTGCACCTCGCCACGGAGCAGATCACCCGCTACGGCGCCGCGGAGCCCGTGGTGGTGCTGCGGCTGCTGCGGCTGGTGGGCGCGGTGGGGCAGTGCGCACGGCATCCGGCGGACCGGCAGGCCGCGCACGCCACCCTGCGGCGCATCCTCGCCGAAGCGGAGCGGGCGCAAGCGGACTCGCCCCTGCTGGAGCCGCAGCGGCGCTACGCCCGGGAGATGGAGCGTGCACTGGACGGAGCCCCGCTCCCTCCCCTGCCAGGCCTCGAGTTCTGATTCGGCCTTGAAGTCACCGGGCGAATCATCAACATTGGCAGCTGGCATTCACGCCCCCTCTCATGCTCGAGCGCCCCATGTACCTGAAGCCCGATGTCGCCATCGAGCCGCTGTTCAATCAGTGGTACGTCTGGTGGTACCTGCTGTCGCCCGCGACGGCGCCCCTGTTCGTCTCGCGCCTGCACCTGAAGTTGATGCAGTCGTTCGTCGCGAACCCGGACGTGCACGTCGCCGCGCTCCAGAACCCGGCGCTGATGGGCGGCCCCTTCATCAACCACCCCGTCTCCCGCGTGGCGGACGTGAAGGCGCTGCTCGACCGCACCACCCGGGACCACGCGGACATGCTGGCCTACACCAAGGCCCTGGCGGACCTGGAGCAGCTGCTCGCCAGCTCCAAGGGTGAGTCCCTGGAGCCGCTCTACGCGAAGGTGCCGGAGATGCTGCGCGGCTACGTGGAGCTCACGTACGACCTGGCCCACCGCGCCAACGCCCGCATCCTGGAGCCCCTGCTCTACCGCAGCAGCCTCTACAAGGAGTCGTCGCAGAGCGTCTCGCTGATGCGCGTCAACGGCGACTCGCGCAAGTACGTCTTCAGCACCCCGCGGCTCGAAGGCGACACGCCCCTGTGGCTCCAGGTGCCCTTCCGCCACGAGGGCCTGGACGCGCTCTTCCGCATGCGCCACACGCCGGGCAGCCCCGGCCAGGTGGCGGAGATGCTGGGCGTGCCGGCCTCCGCGGCGGACGCGTTCGCGGACCTCTTCACGGACGTCGCCCCGCGCAAGCCGGAGCCCTACACCGGCCCGGGCGTGCGCGTGCGCTACTTCGGCCACGCGTGCGTGCTGATGGAGACGCGCGAGGTGTCCATCCTCACCGACCCCGTCATCAGCTACGAGTTCCCCACGCAGCAGGCGCGCTTCACGCACGCCGACCTGCCGGAGAAGATCGACTACGTCCTCATCACCCACGGCCACGCCGACCACCTGATGATGGAGACGCTGCTGCAGCTGCGTCACCGCATCGGCACCATCGTCGTGCCGCGCGCCAACGCGTTCTCGCTGGCGGATCCGTCGCTGCGCCTGATGCTGGAGAAGACGGGCTTCCGCAACGTGGTGGAGATCGACGACCTGCAGGAGATCCGCATCCCCGGCGGGTCGCTGATGGGCATCCCCTTCATCGGCGAGCACAGCGACCTGAGCGTGCAGGCGAAGACGGCGCACCTCGTGCGCCTGGGCGGCCGCGCCATGCTGATGGCCGCGGACTCCAACGCGCTGGAGCCCCGGCTGTACCAGCACCTGACGGAGCTCGTGGGCAACCTGGACGCGCTCTACCTGGGCATGGAGTGCGAGGGCGGCCCGATGAGCTGGATGTACGGCCCGCTGCTCAGCCAGCCCCTGCCGCGCAAGATGGACCAGTCGCGGCGGCTCAACGGCTCCGACTCCGCGCGCGCCACGGAGATCCTCAACCACCTGAAGCCGAAGGAGGCCTTCGTCTACGCGATGGGCCAGGAGCCCTGGCTGCGCCACGTCATGGTGCTCCAGTACGACGAGACGGCGCCGCAGATGATCGAATCGAACAAGTTCATCGAGGTCTGCCGTGGCCGGAACATTCCCGCCTCGCGGCCCTTCCTCCAGATGGAGCGCATCCTGGAGTAGCGGGTGACCCGGTGGGCCGTCCGCGCACCGGTGATTCAGGAGGTCGGGGTTTGGTATGGATGCGCCCCCATGGCTCCCCGTCCCCCCACCTCCCGTCCCGTCTTGAGAGCGGTGCTGAACGCCGCGGTCGCGTTCTTCCTCATGCAGCGAGGTCTGCTGCTGCTGCTGCTCGACACGTTCCGCTGGCTGCGGCTGCGCTACGTGTGGCTGAAGCCCCGGCCGACGGACATCTACATCTCCACGTTCCCCAAGGCGGGGACGACGTGGATGCAGCAGATCGTCTACCAGCTGCTCACGCGGGGCCGGGGGGAGTACGAGCACATCCTCCAGGTCGCGCCGTTCGTGGACATGCTGGCGCTGATGCCCAATGGGGAGCGGCTGCTGGACGGGCTTGCGGAGCCGCGCATCTTGAAGACGCACCTGCGCTACGGCGCGCTCAGGCCGCCCAGGAACAGCCGCATCATCTACGTCACGCGCGCCGCCGCCGACAGCATCCTGTCCCGCTTCCACCACAACTGCCTGATGCACGGCTCGCAGCTGGACTTCGACGGCTTCTTCCGCGAGCAGGTGGGCAACAACGAGTGGGCCAAGCACCTGGCCTCGTGGTGGCCGCACCGCAACGACCCCAACGTGCTGCACATCCGGTACGCGGACCTCATCGCGGACCGGGAGACGTGCCTGCGCCGCATCGGCGCGTTCCTGGGCATCCCCGTGGCGGACGAGGACCTGCCGCTCCTGATGGAGAAGACGGGCTTCGAGCACATGAAGCAGAACGACTTCCGCTTCGACCCGCGGCTCACCATCTACGAGCCGCTGGCGCCGGGCCGGGGCTTCGTCTTCAAGGGCGGCGTGGGCCGGGGCAAGCAGGCCCTCAAGCCGGAGCAGCAGGCCCGGCTGGACGCACGGGTCAACACCGTGCGCCAGAAGCTGGGCATCACCGACGACGCGTTCTGAGGCGCGCTGGGGCCGGCTTCAGCGCTTGCGGCGCTGGAGCCGGCGCAGGCCCTCGAGCAGCGCCTCTCCGTCCGGCGAGCCCAGGCCCGTGCACGCGTTCCACAGGGCGCCTTCGCTCGCGAACCACGCGCCGTTGCCGCCCTGGGTGATGCGGTTGACGACGGGCGCGCCCTCGCTGACCAGCGCGTAGAGGCGGGGGTGGAGGAAGCCCACGCGCTGGCCCAGGGCCTCGTTGAGGCGGACGATGAGCGCGGCCCACATGGGCGCGGCGGCGCTCGTGCCCGCGGCGACTCCGTCCTGGCCCTCGAAGTAGATCTGGTAGCCGGTGTGCAGGTCGGCGTTGGCCGCGACGTCGGGCACGCCGCGCCCGGGGGTGCGCGACACCACCTGGAACACGCCGTCCTCCCACGACGTCGTCACCTGCTCGGGCACGTTCATGCCCTGCTGGTACAGGGGCAGCGCGTTCATGGTGCTCACCCCGCCGCTGCTCGCGCCGGCGGCCACCGACGGGCCCCGGGGGCTCATCGACATGGCCTCGCCCAGGCGGTTCCACACGCGCTCGTGACGGAGGGTGTCGCCCTCGCCTTCCAGCGTCGTGCCGCCGCAGCCCAGCACCAGCGCGCTCGCGGCAGGATAGCTCGTCGCCGCGACCGTGATGGCGCCGGTGGGTGAGCCGCCCTCGGTGGGCACCTGCGAGCCCAGGTCCCCGGAGGCCGCGCACACGGTGATGCCCAGGAGCGCCGCCTCGCGGAAGAGCCGCTCGAAGGCCGCCTCCTCGCCCTTCTGGATGAGCGAGCCCTCGTAGAAGGACCAGCTGGTGGTCAGCACCGACGGCCGGTTCTCCCGGTCGCTGATGGCCGTGGCGAGGACGCGGTGGTAGTCGCTCAGCGAATAGTCCTTCGAGCCCGCGTTGTAGACGACGACGCGCGCCTTCGGAACCGTCGCGGACACCAGCTCCACGTCCATGGTGACCTCCGCGTTGGACGCGACGCTGAAGCCCGGCTTGTTGGGCCCCACGTTCAAAGGCGCCTCCCGCTTCACGCCCAGCTTCGCGAGGTAGGCCTCCAGGTCCGACGGCTTGTAGCCCCCGGCCAGCTCGATGATGCCCACGCACTGGCCCTCGCCCTGCGTCGCGGGGTAGCGGTAGAGGCGCGCCACCTCCTCGGGCGTGTACGAGCGCAGGCCCGCCCGCGCCGCCTGCTTCGCGGGCACGGGCAGGGACGCGGAGCTGTGGGTGACGAGCGGGCGCGTGTCCAGGCCGAACACCCACTCCACGATGTCGCGCAGGGAGCGCGGCAGCGACACGGGCTTCGTGTGGCTGAGAAACGACGCCTTGCCGTGCTGGTAGCGCTTCAGGTCCACGCCGAAGGCCTTCCGGATGGCGGTGGCCGTCCCCGCGAGCCGCACGTGGCCCCGGTCGCGCTGTACGGAGGTGACGCGCAGCACGTGCGCCTTCGCGAAGCGCGTCACGGCGGCCAGGTCCTTCTTCGACGTGCCGTACTTCTCCTCGAACTCCTCGTGCGTGAGCGGGCGGCGCGGAGGCTCCGCGCACAGCTGCTCCACCGTCGGGAGGGGCGCGCCGTGGCGCAGCACCAGGGTGACCTCCACGGAGCCAGAGGGAGCGCTGCTCCGGATGGAGGGGCGCACGGGGATGGGGGAGACACGCTCGCTCTGGGGAAGGG